>JBJXGM010000111.1:0-10713 GCA_046155985.1 Myxococcaceae bacterium
CGTTGAGAGCAAAGGATGACCGCGTTTCGCGGCTTTGTGAGCAAGCATCTGGGGACACACGTGGCGGCAGGATTTCGCGGGCGGACCTCGGAAAGCATCTGATTGTTGCCCAGAAGAATTTGACGACCGAGGTAGAGCGACGCGCTTTCGCGGGCTACCTGTTCAAGCACTGCGTCCCCAACCGTCGGTTCAATACCGGCGCTCTCGACCCAGGTCACCAAGAGCTCCTGCTCGCATTTCGAGACCAAAGCGTCGTGCCCTCCATGGTTGCTCGCGTCGCCGGTGAATCAGACGGCTTCGGTGCCCCCTAGGCTCATTTTCCTCCGTATTTTCGTGCCCTTCCCTTTCCTTGGCTGCTGAAACTGCCAATCGCCCCCTAAGTATGAGAGTGTGCGCTGGCCAACAGGGAGTACGCCATGCAAGTTCGATATCGAAAATTGGTAGGCGAGTTCGACAAGGCCAGCTTTGACGTCACGCTCGCGAACCAAGGTCCAAAAACGTCTTGGTTGACGCCCGGCAAACGGATGTTGCTTGGCGCCACAGCGCGCGCCGCGACGCCGCTGAGCGTGAAGGCCTCGGAAGGCCTGGCGCCGCTGGAAGAACTGCGCACACGGTTTAAGACGGGTGAGCTTCGCGCGACAGACCTCGTGGACGTCGGCAACGGCTGGCAAAGCATCGAGAACGCCGTTCCCTTTGACGACATCACAGCGGTGTTCCACGCCCAGGAGCAGCGCCGAAAAATGTTGGGATGGGTGGCAATCGTGTTTGGCTGCACCCTGGTGGCCTTTGGAATGTTTGCCGCGTTCCGGTCGCTGGTGGTCGACGCGAGCGACGTGCCGAATGTCCTGCGTGGACCCGCACGAGCGCCTTAAGCTCTGCCCTCACCTCTGGCGAACGTGCTATGGCCGGTGACGCATGTCGCTTCCTCGCCTTCGAGCTTCGCTGCTGCTTGCACTCGTCGCCTCAGGTTGGATGGCCTGCTCGGCTGCACCCGAAGACGACGAAGGTCAGGGTCCTGCTGACGTATTGCTGACCTCACCACCCGCGCCGCTGACCACACGCGAAGTCGGAGCCCCGCCGCTTGTCTTTCGATTCGTTTTGGGATCCAAACCAACGCATTCGGTGACGGTCGACATCACCTCGACGCTGACATCGGAGGGCGTCGTGTCACCGACGGCACTCACTTTCGAGCGGCTGAAGTGGAACACACCCCAAAACGTGACCCTGACGGGCGTCGACGACAGTGTCCTCGACCCCGACCAGCCCTACGAATTGCAATTTTCCGTAACGAGCAGCGATGCCAGCTACCAGGGCTTTCCCCTTGCGCCAGTAGCGGTGACGAATCTCAACAACGACTTGCTTCAGGCCTCACCCGCTGGACTGAGTTTCGGAAGTGTCGCCGTCGAGTCTTCGAGCGACGTGGCAACATGGACGCTTCAGAATGTTTCAACAACGCTCTCCACAAGCGCGCTGACAGACACTTCGGTCACGGGTGATTTCGCGCTGGTCTACAACCAGTGTGCGACGCTCGCTTCGCTGGGACCTTCGGCGAGTTGCCAGATGAGAGTGCGCATGCTGCCTCAAGCGGTTGGCGCGCTGACAGGAACACTGACCCTGAACGCAACGATGGGCGGCATCATGTCGGTTCAGCTCCTTGGCACGGGTACCGCCGAAACGACGCTGACTTCTTGGCCGCGGAGTTTTCACTACGGAAGCATCGCCGTGGGCAACCCAGTGCCGCACACCTTCGTCCTTTACAACCGCAGTCTGCAGGCGCTGACGGGACTTTCTATCGTTCCCAGCGCCGGCGACGTCGTCGTCTCGTTCCCCATGACAACGGAAGCCTGCACCACGACGCTCGCTGCGTTTGACACCTGTCAGTTCATCGCCACGTTCACTGGCGCCCCACCCCTGGGCTTTGTGAGCCGACTGATACAGGTGAGTGCCAGTCCCGCATCGGCCACAACAGTTGGCGTGTCTGCCCTGGTAGTGCCCTAGACGCTACGTCTTGGTGTTGGGCGGGTGCTCGCCACACCAACAAATGACGATCTTTCGGGTTTTGGCATCCCACTCAAAGTAGATGCGCAGCGTTTCGTGTGGCGAATCCGTGTTTCCGATTTTGAGGTGCGCCAGTGCCTTAATTTCGCGGCCGTCGTACCTGAAGGTTCGATGGCGCATCATCCATTTGCTTCCTTGGACGGCATCCGACTCCGTCGCGGCGAAGGCACTGCCGAACACTTTGCGCGCTTCAGCATCCCCCTTGCCGCCAGCCACCACGTCGAAATAGTCGTTGAGAAGACGGTGAATCAGGTCGCCGACTTTTTCCGGGTACCGAAAATCGCGAGCCACCTCGGCGGAACGCCAGGCTTCGTCGAGAACAAAAACGCGATCTGCACTGAGACGAGTGGCAACGCGGAGATGGTCCAGAACAGCTCCTTTTCCACGAGCCATCGCCGAAATCGACTCAACAAGTTCCGGGGCACCTGAGAGCGCTGTTTTGGCGACCCCGCCGCGGTCGACGCGCTTTGCTTCGAGCGTTTCGATGTGGCCCCTGAGTTCATCGACTTGCCGCGCAAGCGTTTCAGCCTGCACGCGCGCAGCGGCGAGATCTGCGAGAGTCGTGTCTAAGCGTGTTTGAAGTCCGCGGTGGAGAGCCACCTCGGCAGTCAGGGTGACAACCTGGCGATCGAGTCGGCGTCGTTGCTCACCCACGCGATCAAGCGACCCCTGGAGTGCGGTCGCCCGTTTCGAAAGCCTTCCGACTTCGCTGTCCAGCTGCCCAACGCGTCGCCGTTGGGCGTCGTCTCGCTCTCGTCCTGCCTGGGCGTGTTTCAACTTCTCCTCAAGCGAGGCAACTTGCAAGCGGAGGCGGTCCAGCTGACGCTCAAGTGCCAGTTCTCGGTCCGCAGCTGTTGGTTCCGCCACTGAAGCGTCCGCCGTCGGCGCTTTGCCGCTGCCCATCCAGCGGTCAATCAAGGTTCCGGGGATACGCTTCGCAAGCAAGTTTCGGGCGATACGCTTCGATCGTTTGGCGACGGCGTCCAGAAGCCTCTCCGAACGCTTCGAAACACGAATGACATCCCTGTTCGCCTTCTCAGCGGGCAATGTAAACGCCGCCCCTGTCGGGAGGTGCGTCACCACAAGCGTCGGGGGACCATTGGGGTCAATCCGTCTTGCCACGAAGCGATTATCTCGATGCGCCTGGCGGAGTTGCCAGGACACCGCTTTCGTGCATTGCAGAATCTTCAAGCTGACTGCCGCCAGGCCTTCCTCCGACATCCGAAACGCTTGATTTTGCGAGCAGCTCGGAGAGCCGCGTTTATCCGCAACTCTCGATCTGACCTCCGCGAGAACCGAAGTGGGGAGGCCCTCGGGAGATGTCTGCAGCGCCGAAGATTCAAAGCGCGGTTCTCCCAGTGGCCAGTGGCCACCTGCAGCGGACGGCAAGAACAGGCCTGTCCGTTTTGGCCGCCACACTCTTGGGCGCAACGCTTGCCAACGCGCAGACAAATCTCCCTGCCCCAAAGCCACCCGACACCGCGACGGCCGCCATTTCTGCCACGATCGGCGCGGCCTCGGTGCAAGTGCGCCCCAGCGTGTTTCGGGATTTCTCGGCGACTCGAAATGGAGACGCCCATCTCACGCTGTCTGCTGGGTTGAACGGCGAATGGAAGCCCGCCGGGTCGCCTGTCACCATCGAAGGCTTCGTCTGGTCGGCGTTCGACGTTCGAGATCAGATCAATCGCAACCGTCCGGGCCAAACCGTGACGAGTGGGTTTCACGAAACCGACATCGGCGTCAGCATCTTGCGCCAGGGGCTGCTCGACGGCAAATTGGGTGTTGCCGCGGGATGGATGCAGTTCGGAAACTATGAGTCGACGCTGCTGTGCTGGACACCCGCATGCCGAGCAGACCAGAACGTTTACGCTCGCGCGTCGGCACGCACTGGTCCTGTTGACGTCAGCGCGCTCCTGCTGGCGAAAGTCAACGGGCCCTATCCTGGCTTTCACACCCTGCTGCAAGTGGCTCACGAGAGAAGCGTCAGGCTGAAAGACCGGAAAGTCGGTGTTGGCGCGAGTGTCGCCGCACCCATCGGAGCCGGCGCGTACAACCTACGCGGTGCCCACGCCGTGCGCGTTTCGTTGCAGGGCTCGATGCCGGTCGGCAAGGCCACCGCTTCGGTTCGCGTTGACCACTACGAGCGCCTGCAGCCGGGCTTCCTCGACGGAACCGTCGTGTCTGGCCAGGTCGCCGTTCCGGTTTGGGCAAAAAAATAGGCGGCCGCGCGAGTTCTGGAAGCGCGCACGGCCCGCGGCCACTTCGTCCAGCCGAAGTTCATGAGTTTGCAAAGGAACACCGCCGGCGGAACTGAAGTGGCCAGAAACACACAACATATGGCGTGCCAACCCGACAATCTCCGTCATGTTTGAATTGGATTTTCGAGGAGGCTTCGCTGCGATGCGAGCCGCCATTGGTCCTCGTCACGTTCTCGCCTTCGCACGAAGTCACCGAAGGGGTCTCGCAAGCCGCGTGTTTGACGGCGTGATGCCGGAAACGCATCCGGCGATTTGACGAGAGACTGCGCGCTGCCGATCTTCCGTTGTCGGCACTTCCTGCGTCGCAAGCCTCCGCGCGTCTGTTGTCCCCAAGTACGGTGCGCCGTTTTGCGCTTCAGGGTGTGCTGGCGACGTCGCAAGCAGCGCGCGCGCTTGTTTCCGTTTAGCGCGTTGGACCTGCCGCCGGTGTCTGACCCGGCGCGTTCGCCAGCTTCGGCTGCGGTCGCGGCAGCGCTCGGTGGAAGAATGCTCGGGCGCTGGCTCTTGGGTCATCACGGGGAGACAGAGCGAAATCCGCTGAACCACCTGGTACAGCACTACGCAGCACAAGGACTGCGTGAAGTTCAGGAGGCCGCCGCGGCACTTGCCCGCTTGTCGCCTGTCGCGCATCGCTCGGAAGACGTGTCGAATTTCACCGCGAACCCACTCTTCCCCATCCTTCGCTCGATGAACTGGGGCAACGCGTTCGAGGCCGTCAGGGAGCTTTCGACCCGCGCGGGAGCGGTCGCAACCGCTGCAGCCGGCTTGGGTTTCTCTGTCACGGCGATACGGCCACGCAGCCCCACGGGCGCAGTGACCTGGGATGACCTGGCCCGGTACGCGGCCGCATGGGTCGGATACGCCAACCACGTGCGAACCGCGCTTGAGGAACAGGTCGCGTCGGAGATGCGGTAGAAGCAACTTCCCGGCCGAACTGCGGAAAATACCTCCGTGCGCCTCTTTGGGTTCCGAAAACCGGCCGTCGACACTCGCCGTCATTCGGCGGGTTTGCTCGCGCTTCTACTGGTTGCGCAGGCGGTGTCGTCGCTCACGCACGTTGCACACGAACACCACTACTGCACCACGCACGATGCGGTCGAAGAAGGTGTTGGCGGGGCTGAGGTTTCCCGAACCGCGTCCGTCTCTGACGGCTTGGGTGGCGGCCCACGCGTCTCACCGCAATCGCCAGAGTCATCGGCCCACGTGTCCTGTGACGTAACCCCACCGTGCGCTGGAACCGTCCGCGCTTCTCCTGTTCGATTTTCGATTCAGAAACCACACCAGCAACCGTCACCGCTTGTAGCGACGCGCGCCCACGTGGTGATTGCAGTCTTGGCCCGTGCGCCAAAGGCGTCTCCGCCCACGCTGGCGTAGAGCGCGTCCTTTTCCCATTTGGCCCACTCTTTTCGCGCGAACTCGCGTTCGCAGAATTCTGCACCCACACCATGACCTCGATTCACCCGCATCATCACGCGCAGTGCGACTGTGCAATGCCCACCCGCAACGACACATCGGGGCCACCACCGGAGTGGACGACGCTTCAAGAAGTGTTTCCGAACCACGGTGACCTCCGTCGGCCGGAGCATGCGTGGCTACGGGCATTCCGTGACGCCAACCCCGCGCAGCGCACCCTTTTTGATGCGGTGTTTGAAGGCCACGAAGACCACCTTCACTACCGCCACGATGTCACGCCCGCAGCGGCTGATGCAGCGCGTCGCCTCGTTGCCGCATACCGCGCAGCCCTCGAGGCCGGCGTGAGCGGCAAGGCGCCTTTTCGTGACGGATTGCTGGCATCATTTTTGGGACAGCTGTCCCCGCAGCTCAAGGTTTTGGGGCACCACTACGACGACGTCTTTCGCGTTGTTCGCTCACTGTTCACGGGTGAGACACCGCAGACCTACGCAAACGCCGAAGACAGTGGCGCGACGGCGCACAAGCTCGAAGCGCGCACCGGCTTGCACCTGCACGCGGGAAAGGCGCCCCACGAAGTGGGACTGGTCCTGGCGCTTGCGCTCAGCACAGCATTTGTCGTTGACCGCTATCGCAAGCGACTTCCTTGGGTGGCGCAAGTCGCTCTGAAAGCGACCGGCGCCTGGCCGCTTTTTGGGCACCTCATCCGGGGGGAACTGACGCACGCTTTGGCGCACGTGAAAAAAGGTGAGCAGCTGCAGGACGTCGTCAAGCAGCTTTTGGTCACTTTATTGGTGACCGCAGGCGTCGTTCGACGCGGTGGCACCCATGAACTCACCGCGGGCACCGTCATGGCTTCAATTCTGGCCCTTGTGGGGCACGTGCAAACCAACGCGGCGACGCGTTCGTTCGACGCCCTCGGCGCGGCACTCGACAGCCTGCCGAAGAAGGCTGAAGTCGTTCACAAAGACCATACTCACAAGACACCGGTAGACAAGCTGAAGGTCGGCAGTGTTTTGGCCCTCAAGCGGGGCGACACCCTGCCCTGCGATGCCACTCTGGTTGCGCTGCCCAACGGCGAGAGCAGGGTCCTTGTCGACCCCTATCGGTCTCGAGGCCAAATGGCGCAGCACTACAGTCCTGGTGACCGCCTCGACCAAGGGTCGGTCATCTTGGACGATGCGCTTGTTCACGCGCGTGTTGAAGCCAAGGTGGAAGACTCCACGCTGTATCAACAAGTCCATGCGCAGAGGCGACACAAGCCCTCCAAGCGCCAATCGACCGCGAAGCAGGTGGGTGACTTTTGGGTTTGGGGAACACTCGCTGGGACAGTGCTCGTCACGCTGAAGCATCTTCTCAAACCGGCAACGCAAGGCGCAGGCATCAACTTGGACCACGTGCTTCATCGCGCAACGTCGTTCGCGACGCTGGCGTCGCCCTGCGGCATCTTGGTGTCGACGATGATCGAAGGGGCCGCTTCAAGAGGCCTGGTGAAAGAAGGCCTCATTCCGTTGTCTCCCCAAGGGCTCGCCAAAGCGGCAACGGTTCGGGACTACTGCTTTGACTACACCGGCACGCTGACGATGGGTGGAGAACTCTCACGCGCCACATTTTTCGACGTCAACGGTCAAGCGCTGGGTTCCAGCGAAAACGCCTCGCTCCTTCTCACAGCCGCCGCGCTCGGCCTGAAAGCCGGCTCTCAACATCTCCGGCAGAAGGCGCTTCGTCGCGCAGTCTTTGCGTCGGCTTCTCCCAAGGCCGTTGAAGAGGCCTCGCGACACATCGAGGAGGCGCACGAAGACATTGGCCAAGGCATCAGAGGCCAACGCGATGGCCAACCGCTCAGACTCGGAAAGGCCGCTTACGTTGCTTTAGAGCCAGGTCTGAGCGCTGCGCAGCGGGCGCTCATTGAAAGCACCAGCCAAACCCGTGAACACAGCATCACCTGGGTGTGGGCGGAAGGAAAACTGGGCATGGTGGAATACACCGACGGGCTCAGACCCGGCGCGCGAGCCACCATTGACGCGCTCGGAACGGCCAATGGTCACGTTTTGACGGGCGACAACAACCGCGCTTTTGTTCTCGAAGGAACACGCGCGCTCGGTATTCCCGATGAGCAGGTCTTCACCGACCTGTCGCCTGAAGACAAAGCGAAGCGTGTGAAAGCCCTCAAGCTGCGTGGCCCCGTGGCGATGGTGGTCGATGGGCTCAACGACGCGGCAGCGGCTCGTGAAGCAGACGTGCGCTACGCCCTCGCTGACACCGTGCATGACGGGATTCTGTCCGCCGTGGACTTCCTGACACCCAATTTGGCGTCGATTCCGCCTTCGCGAAAGCTGGCACACAAAGTCAACATGACCTCGACCTGGACGCTTGGGCTTTCGATCGCCTGGACAGCGCTCACCTCCGTTCTTGATGGTCTGGGCTTCACGCGCCTCTCGCCGATTGTCGCCACCGCAATTCACGAAGGCCCGGCGGGTCTCACCGTCCCCGTGCACAATTGGATTGGCGGGCGCATCGTGGACGAGTTCGCAAATGCACGAGACGCCCTGCTTCCGAAAAAGGCTGCTTAGCCCAAACTTCTTCGGGGTGACGCGGCAAACCCTACGTCAGAATGTTGTGCACCGCCGCGATGGGCGCTGGCACATGCGTTTCGCCCAGCATCTGCCGCATGTCGATTTCGATGGCACGACTCATCGTGGTGATCGGCACGTCGTTCGCACTGCCTTCGAACGGGCTTTCAGACGACTCGCCAATCTTCTCCATCGTCGTGAAAATCCAGCCCGACAACGCGGCAAACGGAATCGTCAACCACACCATCTGGCCGCCGAGTTTCTCAAACTCTTGCAGCATGCCCAGCGGAATGAGCAGCGCGAACATTTTGATGAACCACAGGTTGAGCGTCGCCAACTGTCGCGGATAAGGAAAATTCTTGATGCGTTCGGCCGCACCCTGTTGCGCCAAGAACTCGGCCAACAGTCGCCCCAGTTCCATGTGTCGGAAGTCCTCAATCCATCCCTTGCGCAAGAGAACCGCCAGGTGTGCAGACTGAAGCGCGATGATCTGCGCTGCTTTGTTGCTGGCCGACATGACGCGCGCGTGTTCTTCGGCTGACAAATAGGGCGCCAATGCCGGACCCACGGGGTTGTCGTGCTCATCCACGCGAAACCAGCGGTTTTTGTATTCCGCGTTGTGAACTTTGTAGATGCCTTCCCATGGACGCGGCTCGCGAAGCTGATGGCGCAGTGCCGTGAGCCAAGCGTAGTGCCGGGAGAAAAGCGTGCGCCGGACAGCTTCGAGTTCCTCAGGCGTGCAAGGCGCGACCGTGTGCTTGTCCGACACGTAGTCGCGCGCCATCACGCCGAACGTACGGCTCGCGTTCACGATGGCGCCCCAAATTCGGCGCGCTTCCCACAAGCGGTCGTACGAAGCGTTGTTCTTGAAGCCCACGACGAATGCGACCGCCGTGCCCACCAAGGCCACCGGCAGCCAGGGAATCGCCAGCCACTTCCACCCGAGCAGCACATAAGCCGTGGTGGGAATCGCGCTGATGATCAACAGCGTTCGCAAGTCTCGTCGCGTCCAATGCAGCACTTCACGGACAGAGTAATTGTGACCGATGTGCATCGGGGTTACCTCAGGTAGCTGGCGTAGTCGGCCAAGACATCGGTGGTGGTTCCGGCTTTGAGGTCGCGAACCACAGCGTGCCGTGGTTCGGTGAAAGAGCCCATGTCATGATCGCCATTGATGAGAATCGCGCCGATGAGCAACAAGTACCTGCACTTGTATTCGGTCTTGTCAGCGAGCAACTCGACGCGCGCGTGAATGGCTTCGTACATCACTTCGGTCGCCTCGCGCAGACGGTCCTTCGCTCCGAGGATGCGGCCTTGCTGGCCAAGAAAAATCTGCTCGATGGTATTCATTTGGTAGTCGAGCTCCGTGACATGGCCGGGCTTGAGCTCACCCGCTTCAAGCCGCTTCAGTGCTGCCTTGGCCGCTCCACAGCAACCTGTCGGTCGTGATTGGCCAAGCCGGAGCAGCTCGCCGACCGCGCCCGACTTCGATACGCCGATGTGCGGCGCGTAATAGACCATCACCGCGCCTTCATCTGGAACGTGGCCCGCGAAGGCACCCATCCCGGTGAGGCCTGTGAATGGGAAACCATCAAGACCGCCCATCTTGAATGGGCCGAGCATTTCGTAGGCACGTTTGGGGTACTCGATGGTGTTCACGTCATCGCTGCAAACGCTGTCGGCCAGCATGATTTGGTGCGGCTCGAGGTCGTAGCGCGCCTCGACGAAGTCAAAGAGCGCATCGACGCTGTCCCCTGTGGTGACAGCCTTCGGGTAGACACGGCGGACGATCGAGAGTTTGTCGCGTTTCTTCATGCGGGCCTCAGGCGAAGGCTTCCTAACACGACCTCAACACTGCGACAGGTGCCTTAGCTTTCAGTTGCCCCCGCAGACCGCCGTCTTTGATACATGTGTCGGATGACGCCGCCTCGTGAAACCGAATTCAGCGTTGCACGCCGCGTTCGGGTCGCCGGCGTACTGACCCTGCTCTTCATCGTTTCCAGCATCGCGCACTTTGCGGTGTTCGAGCAGCCGCTCTTGCCCGAACGAACGGCCGCTCAGGTCGCGGAGTACGTGAGGCTTCATCCAGCGCATCTGCGCGCTGGCATCGTGCTGGACTCGGTCGTCTTCGCGTTGGGCGCGCTCCTGGCGGTTGCTCTCTTCGCGGTGGTGAAAGACAGCGCTCCCGGTCTCGCGCACGCTGCCCTGGCGCTGATGCTGCTCGCGTTCGGGGTGAGCATGGCCATTGAGCTGTCCAGCTTCGCGATGCTGGGCTTGGTGCGTCCCGGGAGCGAGGTCCTTGAGCCGATGCTTGTCGCAGTCACGCAGACCCGAGCCGGTGGATACGCGTTGGTGATGTTCGTCTACAGCCTGGGCCTCGGGATCGCTTTCGCATTGCTCCCACGCGCGGGCGC
>JBJXGM010000121.1:0-19574 GCA_046155985.1 Myxococcaceae bacterium
TTGGCAACCTCAATGAGACGGCGCATGAGAATGGTCCCGACGCCAAGACCCTTCCAATCGTCCCGAACGATGAGACCGACCGCGGCAAACTCCGTGGCTCGATTGAGTTCGTACTGGGCGGTTCCGACGAGCTCGCTCGAGCTCGCATCGCACGCGACGAGAACGAGGCATCGCTCTTCGTCTGATTCGAGCACGCTCTGGAAAGCTTGAGGCGAGTCGTCTTCTTTCAGTCCGAGAAATCGGAGGGCGCTGCCGTGGTCAGGGCTTGAGTAGAAGAGCCGGTGTACACCGCTCGCGTCTGTCGCCCGCGCGCCGCGCACGAGCACTGAGCGGCCCGCCGGCAACATCACCGTGAAGTCCTCTACGCGGTGCTTCGCAAGCTTCGGCACCAGCTGGTCGGGGAAGACATAATGTCGCGCTTTCCCGGCATTCAGGAGGTCATTGCGAAAATCTGGATGGGCGATGTCGATCAGTGCCGTTGCGCGTTCGCGCACGCTTTTCCCCCACATGTCTGCCACCCCATACTCCGTGACCACATATCGGACGTCGCCGCGGCTCGTGACCACTGCGGCGCCCGCCTCCAGTGCGCTCTGAATTCGGCTTAAGGTCCCATTCTTAGCGGTTGACCGAAGAGCGATGATGGCCTTGCCGCCAAGGCTGCGGGCTGCGCCGCGGATGAAGTCGACCTGCCCGCCGATACCTGAGTAGGGGCGTCCGTGGATCGAATCCGCCGCGACTTGGCCCGTGAGGTCTACCGCCAGGGCGGTGTTGATGGAAATCATTCGGCTGTGTCGAGCAATCACGAAAGGGTCATTCGTGAACTCGCTGGGTCTCATCTCGATGGCGGGGTGTTCATGTGACCAATCGTAAAGCCGTTGGCTGCCCATGATGAACGAGGTGACCATCTTCCCCGGCAAAAAGTCCTTCTTCTGACCGTTGACGGCGCCTGTTTCGGCAAGCGTCATGATGCCGTCTGAAAGCATCTCGGTGTGAATGCCGAGGTTTCGTCGGTCGTGAAGGGCGGCCAGCACCGCGTTGGGAATCTTTCCAATACCGACCTGCAGGGTGGCGCCGTCTGGGACGAGCGAAGCAACGTGTCTCCCGATTTCACGTTCCACCTCGCCAGGGGGCTCGCTCGTGAGCTCAAGCAGCGGGGTGTCGACAGGGACCATGCACGTGAGCCGCGAAGCATGGACGAATGAATCGCCCGACGTTCTGGGCATGCGGGGGTTGACCTCTGCAATGACGATGCGTGCCGTGTCCACGGTGGCACGGACGACGTCCACCGAGACGCCCAAGCTGACGTATCCGTGACGGTCTGGCGGACTGACTTGTACCAAGGCGACGTCAATCGGGAATCGCCCACTTCGAATGAGCTGCGGGATTTCTGAGAGAAACACCGGAATGAAATCTGCGCGGCCGTCTTGGACCGCGCTGCGAACGTTTGCGCCGATGAAGAAAGCGACGTGTCGGAAAGCGCGTGAGAACTCGGGCCTGGTGTAGGGCGCGGGCCCGAGCGTGAGCAGATGCACAACCTCATTGTCCGCAAAACTTGCGGAAGCGCCTACCATCGCCTCGACCAGCTGAAGGGGTTCAGCTGCGCCAGAGCCAATGAGGATACGATGCCCGCGGGGAATGAGCCGCACCGCTCGCGGTGCGGTCGTGACTTTCGGGGCCCACGTGCTCTCCCAATCCGACGCGTATGAAAATGCCCCGGCCATCAGCGCTAAACAGCAAGGTGACCCAGCGCTGACGTCGCTGCGCCGGGGG
The DNA here is from genome assembly GCA_046155985.1 of Myxococcaceae bacterium. Taxonomy (GTDB): domain Bacteria; phylum Myxococcota; class Myxococcia; order Myxococcales; family Myxococcaceae; genus JBJXGM01. Next base: position 1,771 of record JBJXGM010000121.1, read on the forward strand.
CTGCGGGCCCTTGCTCAGCCGCCGCAATCCGAATGGTCGTTCGCGCAAGGGCATCTGGAATCAAGCTGATGGAATCGATGCCATGCTCAACGAGGAACGCAGCGAATTCCGGATAGTCTGAAGGCGCTTGCCCGCAGATGCCCACCGAGCGGCCGTGGCGATGGGCTGTTTCAAGGAGAGAAGCGCACGACTTGAGCACCGCGGGACTTCGCTCGTCGAAAATGCCCGCGACCGTGGTGGAGTCGCGATCGACGCCAAGGATGAGCTGGGTGAGGTCGTTCGAGCCAATCGAGAACCCATCGAAGAGTTGGGAGAAATCGTCCGCAAGAAGGATGTTCGATGGAATCTCCGCCATCACATAAACCTCGAGCCCGTTCTTGCCGCGCTCAAGTCCGCCCTCTGCCATCACTTCGAGCACCTGGCGTCCCTCCTCGGGGGTTCGGCAGAACGGCACCATGACTTTTAGGTTGGCGAGTCCAAGCGTCTCGCGGACGCGCTTCACTGCTGCAACCTCAAGGAGGAAGCCTGCTCGGTATTTCGGGTGAGCGTACCGGCTCGCACCACGCCATCCGAGCATCGGGTTCTCCTCTTTTGGCTCGAACCCCTCGCCGCCGAGAAGGCGGGCGTACTCATTGGTCTTAAAGTCACTGAACCGGAGGATCACAGGTCGCGGGTGGAAGGCTGCGGCCAAAGTGGCGATGCCTTGTGAAAGTCGATCGACGAAGTAGTCGGTCTGCTTGGCGTAGCCTGCTGTGCGGTGTTCGATTTCCGAGCGTACGGAGGCGGGCAGTTTTTCGGGGTGGAGGAGCGCCATCGGATGGATGCCCACCCACGTGGCGAAAATGAACTCCATTCGCGCCAGGCCAATGCCGTCCGAGGGAAGACGCGCCAACTTCAGGGCCTGCTCAGGACTTCCGATGTTGAGCAGGATTCGCGTGTGAGGCCGCGGAAGCGTTGACAGGTCGATCTCCTCCACGTCGAACCGGACCTCGCCCGAGTAGAGGAAGCCGGCATCGCCTTCGGCGCAGGAGAGTGTGACCACGCCGGCGTGTTCGAGCGTCGACATTGCGCCGCTCGCCCCAACAATCGCCGGAATGCCAAGCTCGCGAGCCACGATGGCTGCATGCGACGTTCGCCCGCCGCGCTCCGTGATGATACCGGCCGCCCGTTTCATGATGGGTTCCCAGTCCGGGTCCGTGGTGTCGGTCACCAGAATTTCACCAGATTGCAGCTCGCTCAGAAGCCGCGGGTCCTTCAAGATGCGAGCGCGCCCGGTGGCGACAGCGTCTCCTACTGCAAGGCCACGGACAATCGGTTCCGCATCTCCACGTCGGCGGTACATGCGAAACGTGGGTGCACGCTTTTGGCTGTGGACCGTCTCGGGGCGCGCTTGAACGATGAAGAGTTCTCCGGTGTGGCCGTCCTTCGCCCACTCGATGTCCATGGGCGCGTCTTCTCCACTCTTCTTGGTGTAATGCTCTTCAATGGTGACGGACCATCGTGCGAGTTTGAGAACGTCGTCATCCGTCAGTGACCATTGTCGACGCATTTCGTCTGGAACGGCCTCTTGCCGGACGTTTTGCTGGCGCCCGTGCGCGCCATAGACGAGACGTTCGCTCTTTTCGCCCAGCTGCTTGCGAAAGAGGGCCGGAAAGCCTTGGCGAAGCGTTGCTTTGTGGACCCAGAATTGGTCGGGATTGACGCGACCCTGAACGACACTCTCGCCCAGGCCGAAACTCGACGTGATGAGCACGACACCCCGATGACCACTTTCCATGTCGAGCGTGAAGATGACGCCAGCGCTCGCGAGATCGGACCGGACCATCCGTTGGACACCGACAGAAAGCGCGACCTGGAAGTGATCGAACCCCATGTGCTGTCGGTAGCTGATCGCGCGAGGGCTGAAGAGGCTTGCGTACGCGCGCACGACCGCCTCAAGGAGTGATGCTTCACCGCGAACATTGAGGAAGGACTCATGTTGGCCAGCGAAACTTGCGGTCGGGAGATCTTCCGCCGTTGCAGAGGAACGCACCGCCACATCAGGGCTTGGCTCGCGGGCGGCGTCGCTCAGCGCGCGGTAGGCCGCAGAAATGGAGCTCGCGACGTCGTTGGGAAGCTTTGCGGAAAGAATCAGATTGCGAATCTGTTCGCTTCGTCTCACTGTGTCCTGGGCGTTGCTTCTCTCGATACCGGAGAGGAGTTTCCGGGTCGGCTCTTCGAGACCTGCCTTCTGAAGAAAATGACGGTACGCCTCTGCGGTCACGGCGAACCCGGGCGGAATGCGAACGCCGAGTCCAGACAGTTCTCGAATCATTTCTCCGAGCGATGCGTTCTTGCCTCCGACTTTCAGGACATCCTCAAGACCGATGGCATCCAGCGAAAGAACCCAAGGCATGAAAGCTCCGTATTGGTCAGAAGACGCAACTTCTCACCGGAGCGCACGGCACTCCAGCGGATCAAAGGTTGGGTTGGCGCGGTGCTAGTCGGGCTTTGTGGGCGGTTTCGAATCGTGTCCTGCACCAAGAAAAGTTTTGAAGGCCCTGAAGGCCTCGACGGTGTCTTGGAGCGCTTGTTTGGACGCCTCGCTGATATCTCGCGCGACGCGCTCAGCCTGCTCAAGCTGGGGCTCGAGGTTCTTCCAGCGGTCCTTGGCCTCCATGCCCGCGAGGTGAACTTCGACCCGAATCTCGTCCCGCAGTCTTCGAAGCAGTGCGACGCTTTCTTTGAGGTGTTCCTTCAGTTCGCGTGACGTATCTGCAGATGCTCCCATGGCGCCTCCAAACGGTTGGTGAACCCATGCATAGCAAGGACCGCGCCGCTTCCTTGCTCTCGCAAACTTCCATCCGGACGCGCACATTTTGCGTTCGCACGTATGGCCCCTGCATTCGTCGCATTGAACGACCGCGGGGGAGGGGCTTCGATCACGACAGGAGGTATCCGCCATCAACGACCAAATTTACTCCGGTGACGTAGTCGGACATTGGCGACGCGAGAAAGAGCACTGCCTTCGCAATGTCGTCCGGCTCGCCCATTCGCTTGAGGGGAATTCGTGCGATGAAGGCTTTCGAAATTTCTTCGGCCGACACCTTGCCAGCGCCCATGCGAACCATTGCAGCGTCTGCGCCCGGGGTACGAACCCCGCCGGGGCTCAGCGTATTCACGCGAATCCCATGCGGCGCCCATTCCGCCGCGAGAGACCGGGTCAGCATCGCCATGCCGCCTTTGGAGGCGTCGTAATGCGCGAGGGCACCGCTGGGGTGCAGCGCATCAATGGAGGCAATGTTCACAATGCGACCCCCGCGACCGCCCTTGGCGAGCTGCTTCGCCGCGGCTTGGGCGAAAAAGAAAGCGCCTTTGAGATTGACCGAAAGGACTTTGTCCCAAGTTTCCTCAGTGAGCTCCAACGCTGGCGTCATCGGAAAGATGCCAGCGTTGTTGACGAGTAAGTCCAAGCGGCCATACGCGTCGACGGCGCCTTGAACGACGTGCGCGGCGTCTTTGGCCTTGGCAGTATCAGCGGCAATCGCTTGGGCAGTGCCGCCAGCCGCGCGTATCTGCTGAGCCGTCGATTGAGCCGATTCGACGTCATTGTCAGCGACAAGCACGGAGGCACCGGCTTCGGCGAGCCGCTGGCCAATCGCCCTTCCAATTCCTTTGCCGCCCCCCGTCACGATGGCGACCTGGCCGCGCAACGAAAGGAGTTGGCTGAGTTCGAGTGATGACATGAGTTTCCTCCTGTCGCGCGCCATTCAAGAACTGTGCCTTCGTTCGAACCCAGCGAAGCGTGACGTGCGGGACATCTTGAGCCCCACGGACGATGTGCAGGCTTTGCGCCGAAGCGTGGCGCATGGTGGTCGTTCTAGCGACCACTTTGCGCCGAACTTCTGAGGAGGCCGCGGAGTAGCGCAAGCGTTCGCGGTTGGTGGTGACGGAGTGCTTGCCAAGTGAGCCGGAGGGGTCGCCAGCCAGCTGACACGAGGGCGTTGTGCCGGTCGAGATCGTTTTCCCAAGCGCTTCGCCCAGAATGAAACCGATAGCCATCCGCTTCAACGAGCACGCGTGATTCCGGCCAGGCAAAGTCCACGACGGCTACCACCCCAGAAGGCGTTTGGATGGGGTACTGAACGCGGGGGCGGGGGAGGCGAGCGTTCGCGAAGGTGCGCAGTGCCCACTGTTCAAGAGCGCTTCGAGAACGAAATGCTTCGTCCTTTTGCCGCGACAGGATCTTCCGAAATCGGGCCGCTCCAGACTTTCCTTGGGACGGGAGTGCGTGCTCGAGCGACAGCAGCTCGCGTCGCGTGACCAGGCCCCGCCGGGCGGCGTCCTCCAGAAGGGACTCGAGGTCCACACTTGAATCGCTCGCCAGGTCGAAGAGCGTTCGCGCCGGAGAAGTGACGGGAACTCCGTGCCGAATGCGCTGCATGGAACGCTCGAGCGGCGCTCTGTGAAGGACGATCCAAGATGCAGGCCTTCTCAGGTGCCTGCGTGTTGTGACGTGAACGGGTGCGCCCAGTGGGTCAAGCAGCCCCCAAAGTCTGGCCGCTGAAATGTGAGAGACGACCGCATCGGAGCCTGCCCAAAGTGCGGCCGCCATCGCGCGTGTTGTGCCCTCATCGGTTGCCCACGCCATGCGTAGAGTGCGCGGGAGAATGCGCAGCCAGTCTCCCTTGCGAAGCCGGTGGCGGGCTTGAGATCGCGTTGCACCCAAGCGAAGAAGCTGAGCGAGGCAGAAAACGCCATGCTGGCGCTGGGAGAGAAGGAGCACCTGCTTATCCAGAGTTCGTGGGTCCATGCAGTGGCGCCAAGCGAAACCCGTGCCGGCAGAAGTTGTGCGCACTGGGGTCGTTCTAGCGACCGCCATGCGCCACACTTCTCGTGTTACGCGGCCACTTTTCGCGTGCTGCGGGCGGCGAGGCCGACCAGCAGGAGACTCATGCCGCACAGCGCGAGGAAATGCGGCAACAGTTCCCAAACACTCGCGTTGCGAAGCACGACGCCACGCATGATGGCAATCATGTGTGTGACGGGAAAGCACTGCCCCAACAGCCGCAGAGGCAGGGGCAATCCCGAAAAAGGGAAAATGTAACCCGACAGAAAAATCGCTGGCAGGAAGAACAGCTGCGACAGCTGCTGCGCTTCCATCTGGGTCTGGGCGCGAGTCGAAATGAGCAAGCCCAGCGCGAGCAGCGCGAACAAATAGACCAGCGCCGAGACGAAAAGTACCGACACGCTGCCTTGAATCGGCACGTCGAACACGAACCGCATCAGCAAAAGCGCAACGCTCATTTCAAAGAAACTCAAGAACAAATAGGGCCCAAGTTTACCGAGCATCAGCCCCAAAGGATGGAGCGGCGTCACCATCAGTTGCTCCAGCGTCCCGCGCTCTCTTTCCCGCACAATGGCGCTCGAAGCCAAAATCACCGCAGCGATTTGCAGAATGACCGCAATCAAGCCCGGGATGATGTAGTTCGCCGTTTTCCCCGAGGGGTTGAACAAGACGATGGGCTGTGCGGCGATGCCCCGAACCGGGCCCTGCACGCGCTCGATGCGCGCCAGATTCGCTTGAACGACGAGTCCGTTGATGGAAGCGAGGGCTTGCGCGCTGACCGTGGAATCGGAGCCGTCGATGAGCACGAGGATTTGTGCAGTCTCGCGGCGAAGCTGCTTTTCACGGAACCCCGGCGGAATCACGACGCCGACGCTGGCCTTGCCCTCACGAATTCGGGTGCGCGCGACCTCGGGACTTTCGGTGACTTCCCGAATGCGAAACGTCTTTGTCGCGACCAGCTTGTCCATCAGCAAGCGGCTCTCGGACGAGCGGTCTTGATCGACCACGACCGTCGGGACGTCGTGCACGGTTTGGTCGATGAAACCGAACACCAACATCTGCATCACCGGGACAAACAGCGCCAAACGCAGCGTCCCGGGGTCTCGCCGAATGTGGAGAAACTCCTTCTGAAAGACCGCCCAAAAGGAGAACCACATCGCTACGACTCCGCTCGCGAACGCTCGGTGGCCGCATCTTCGGTCAATTTGACGAAGACGTCTTCGAGGGAGGGGCGAATGGCTCGCAGCTGTGGCGTCGCAAAGCTTTCGCCCTCGAGTTTTCTCAACAAAGCGTCATCCGAAATGTCACGTGTCAGGAGCGCATGAACCGACTGTCCGAAAATCGTTGCCCCCAAGCAGAAGGGTTGTTCGCGCAACCAAATGAGCGCGCGCGTGGGTTGGCGCGTTTCCAGTTCGACCCTTCGGGCATTCGGTGGCGTGACGGCGGGCAAATCCTTGAGCAGTTCCGGCGTGCCAGAAACGAGCATCTTCGAAAGGTACAGGTAGCCCACTTCGCCGCAGCGCTCGGCTTCGTCCATGTAGTGAGTGGTGACGAACAATGTGACTCCCGACGCTGCCAGCTGGAAGAGAAGGTCCCAGAGTTCGCGGCGGGCAACCGGGTCGATGCCGGCTGTGGGTTCGTCCAAAAACAGCACGCGGGGTTCGTGCAGCAATGCCGCGCCCAGGGCCAAGCGCTGCTTCCAGCCTCCAGAAAGCTGCCCGGCTCGACGTTCCAGGTAGGGCGCAATGTGTGTCAGCGCAATGATGGCGTCTTGGCGCTCGCGCAATCGCGCACCGGACAGGCGGTAGACACTGCCAAAGAAGTCGAGGTTTTCTTGAACCGTGAGGTCTTCGTAGAGCGAAAATTTCTGGCTCATGTAGCCAATGTTGCGACGAATCTCTTCCCCCTGAGTCGCGACGTCCAAGCCCAGAACGCGCGCGCTTCCTGCACTGGGCGCGAGGACGCCGCACAAGATGCGAATCAGGGTCGATTTCCCCGACCCGTTGGGGCCCAAGAGGCCGTACACCTGGCCTGTGCTGACACGAAGTGAGACACTGTCGAGCGCCGTGAACGCGCCGAAGCGACGAGACACCGCTTGAACTTCAATGGCCGATTCCCCCACAGCAGGGGTCACCTGGGCACCCGCAACGTGGCGGACATTCCAGCGCGGAGCACGTCGTGACCTTCTTCGAGACGGACCCGGGTGGCGAAGACCTGATTCGCACGCTCATCTGCCGTCTGTAGATTCCGGGGACTGAACTCGCCTTGTCGGGCGATGAATTCGACCGTCCCGCGAAACCCACGTTCGGGGAAAGAGTCGACGTGAACCGTCAGCCCTTTGCCGAGCGACACAAACCCAAGCTGCGTTTCCGGCACGAAAATGCGGACGTAGAGGTGATTGGGCTCCAAAAGGCTCGCGGCTGGGGTGTTGGGCGAAAGGATTTCGCCGGTACGCCAGTCGAGGCTTTCCACGCGGCCGTCGATGGGCGAGCGAACCGAAAGCTCTGAAAGCAGCACATCCAGCTGTTCCAAGCGACCCCTTGCGATTTGAACCTGCCCCTCGGCGGCTTTCACATCTTGAGGCGTACCCTCCAAAAGCTGCCGCAGTGTGGCTGACTGCACGGCCACTTGGGCCGTCATGTTGCGCAGGGCGATGTCAGCGTTCATGTCGTCGACTGGTGTGGCTGCACCCGCTGCGGCCAGCTTCTGCGTGCGGTCGCGGTCAAGGCGGGCCTTGTCGAGCTGCGCTTCGGCGGACTGGAGACGCCCGCGGGCGGCGTCGATTTCGGCGCGCCGGGCATTCGGAACGGTGGTGCGCACAACGCGTTCCAGCGCCGCTTGGGCCTGAAGCATTTGCCCTTCGGCCTGCACGCGCTGTGCTGGCAGTTCGCCCGGTTCAAGCGTGAGCAGCACTTGGCCTTTCTGGATGTCATCGCCTTCGCGCACGTGAACTTCTTGGATGCGTCCGCCGACGCGCGAAGCCACTTCGAGCGAGCGTGCTTCCACCGTGCCGCTCCATTCCAAAGGGGCATTCGCTGCGCGTTGACGGTACACGGCGTAGCCACCGCCAAGTGCGAGCAGGAGAAGCAGAGGAACGATTCGCTGGCGCATGGGACGGTCTTATCAGCGAGTTCACCATATGATGGGTCGCGATCGCGGGGAGCAATTACTGACGTCCCTCGCGAACACGACATCCGAGGGCAGGGACGAAGCGCTACCCCGCAGAGAGGAACTGGCGCACGGCTTGCGAGAGCGTGCCAACCTGCAAAGTGTCAAGGAGCAGCGTCGTCAGCTGAATGAAGGAACGCCGGTCTAAATCGAGATGCTTTGCAACGTCCGAACGCGAGAGTCCTTCTGACAAGCGCTCAAGGGCTTGTCGAGCCTTGCCAGTCACGCGCGCGAGCCGTTCCTCTTGTTCCGCGGTTGGCTGTCCGAGTCGTGCAAGGCCTGCGCCCAGAGCGCTTATCGCAAGCTGATGACGGTCGGCGAGTTGGAGGTCATACCGGATTCTCCGAACGACCTCCCAAACATCGTGCAGCAACATCCCGCGCTCATGCGCAATGGTGATGTCGGGCTCGCCTCTCCCGATTCCCGCGAACACGAGCCTGTCGCGCTCGCCAAACGACTTCAGGGGACGCCGCCCACGTGCTTCCGCGTGAGGCGTGATGTCGTAGGCGTCAGCGATAAGGACCGCCGCAGTGCTGTGCGTGACGCCGAGTGTGCGGTACAGCCCCGTCGCAACGGCGATCCGCGCCAGGGTCTACAGAATCACGAACCCAAGCGCGCCACGTAGGCTTCCACGGTGAGACCCTCCCGCTTCGCCTGATTCCGAACCCTCCGACAGCGCGGGGTTTGGACTCCCGTTGGGCAAGGCCTTACAATCTGAACAAATGTGAGGAGTCGCCATGAGCGAAGCGGCCATCACAAGCAAAGGACAGATCACCATTCCGGCTGAGGTGCGAAAACGGATGCGGATCCGAGCTAAGGACCGCGTCGTCTTCACCGTGATGGCCGATGGCACGACGGTCATGCGTGCAAAAACGAGAACTCTGCGCGACCTGGCGGGCGTTTTGTCGGGGGTGCGAAAGGTAAAGGCGCGGTCGATGAGAATCGGTAGGAAGTGAGCTTGGCACACGCGTTGTATCTCTATCGACAGCACTCCGCGGACTTCGCTGAATGTTTGCACGTGGGATGTGCGCTCGCCCACGGTGCACAGCCCCTCATGACCTTTGACTTGAGTGCAGGGAAACTGCCGGGGGCGCAGCTCTTGAAGTAGCGAGCGCCCAAGAGCGGCGGAAGGGATTCGAACCCTCGACCCCAAGCTTGGGAAGCTTGTGCTCTACCAACTGAGCTACCACCGCGTGTGCAACACCCTAAGGACCGCGACTTTCGGTGTCAATCGGCTTAAGTGCCCTCAGTCACAGCGAGTTGATACGGGTCCTGAAAGTTGGATTCGCGGTTTTTGGCGTCACGCACTTCCAGCAAGTAGACGGCCGGTTCTGCGCTGAAACGAATCGTTTCGGGCGCATCGCCCTTCGCGCGGTCTGACGTTTGCACCAGCGTGGGTTCGCCCTCTTCACTGACGCGCCAGAGGTACAGCCCAATGTCGACCTTCAAGATGCCCGTCGCCGTGACGGTGAAAGCGGTTCGCACGGGGCGCTCGGACAAGTCCAGGCGGTAGAAGTCTGTGTCGCGTTTCGGGTGGACAGTCCCGCGCAATGTTTGCCCCAGTGAAAGCGGAATCGCTTGCTCCGGGCTGTTGTTGGGCTCAACTTCGACATTGCTGGCGACCACCAACGACGCCGACACGCGGTAAGGCTGCTCTGCGTTTTCAAAGTCGTGAACCACTTTGCCATCCACTTTTCGCGTGCTGCCTTCAACACGCACCCAACATTCGGGGGCGCAGCGAACGTTGTTCAAGACTTCGGGCTCTTTGATGGCCCCGTCGTTGGCCCGCAGCACCACTTGCTCGGGCTTGCCTTCGTCGCCAGGTGTCAGCACCGAAAGGGCAAGGTCGAGACGTTCAGTGCCGGAAACATCCAGTCGCACGATGCCTGGGGCCTCTGGGCGGACGAGGTAGTAGTCGACGTCGGTTTTCGGTGAAAGGAAGCCCTCGCGGTAGCTTCCCACCAACAGCGGCGTCGCTTTCAAGGTTGTGTCGTTCGGTTCAAGTTCTGCCACGGCGCCAGCCTCTTCGGGCGTGACGCTGAGGGTGTATGTCAGGTCTGGATTGGCACCTCGCTTGGCGTCTTTCCCGGCGCCGGTCCACCCGCTCTTGACGACGACGTAGACGATGCGGTCCGTCGCACGCACGGCGACATTGCGAAGGGTGAGGGCTTCGTCGTCTTTCCCCTGCACAGAAAACAGCACGGCTTCCGCTTCGGAAAGCACCGCAACGTCCCAGCGGATGCCCGGGACCGCGCTGACGTCGAGCCGGAGCGCGATGCGCGCTTCTTCGACACGTGCGGTTGTGCCGGCGTCAAGAGAGTCAACAGGCGCAGAAAAAGATTCGCTTCCGTCTGAAGCGCCGCTGTCCGTCGTCGGTCCGGCGTCCCCTCCGGGGTCCAATGGCGGCGCGGCTCCTGGGGACGCAACGATGGAAGGCGAAGCGACCTCAATTTTGTACCAGTCTTCGTCGCTGGGCTGGCCGACGCGGCCATTCGTCTGAAGCACCCCCTGGGCGGGCAGTGGGCCCATGAGGGTGGCATCCGCTGCGCGCCCGTTGGGTTCTGCTTCGGCGGCGGCATCTGCGGGCCTTGAAGTGAGGGTGAGCGTGTAAGCACCGCCGACGCCTTTTTTCGCACCAGAAACTCGCAGCCAAAGGGTTCCCGAAAGCCTCAGATTCGGAAAGCGCTCGCCCGCGCCTTCCCCACCCGCACTGGCGCTGGCGAGGACGTTGCGGTCTTGGTCGAGCCAATCCAGCTGGATGTTCTGGCCGGCAATGCCAGTGACGGTGGCATCGAGCTCGATGGGTGCGGGTGCCGTGAGCCGGTAGAGGTCGATATCTGGACGCGCAGGGTCGGCGGCGAGCGCGGCGGTGACGACAACGCGCGTCGGAATCGACTGGGCCTGGTCGGATCGGTCGTTGGGCTCAGCCTCGGTGATGGCCGGCGGCCCAGCGTCTTGGGCATCGGCGTCGGCGCTGCGTCGACTGCACCCCAGAAAGGCCAAACAGCTGGCTACGAATACTGTTCGAATTGCCGCCATTTTGCGCATCCTTTCCGTGCTTTCCGAAGGGGCACCTCATCGGACGTGCGCCAGAGACTGTCAAGCGGCCAAAGTCCGATGCATAGTGCGGCGGCGTGCGATCCGTTTTGACCGCTTTGTCACTTCTGTTCGCCTCGCCCGTGCCGGCGGCCCCAGCCATTGGGTACGCCCAGGCGAGCGATTACTTCAAGCGCGAATCTCGTCCGACCCTGTATCCGCCGCTCAACGTTCTTGATGCGCGCGAAATCACCGCCTGGTGCAGCAAGGGTTCAGACCACTTGGTCGACGCACTGACGTTTGGCTTCAAGGGCGTTGCGACGATTGATGAGATTCGCATTTACACGGGCAATGGATTTGACGAAGCGACGTTCCGCGAATTTGGGCGAGCGCAACGTGTCACCTTGAGCACGCCGCGAGACGCACGTGAGCTCACGCTCGAGGACCAGCGAGGCTTGCAGGCGTTCATGGTGCGTCCACCCTTGGTGTCGGCCCAATTCACATTGGAAATCGCAGACACCTTTCCGGGAGGCCCGGATCCAGATGTGCCGGTGTGCATCAGCGACGTCGTCTTCTACGCGGACGGCAAGCCGTTGAACGGCGCTTGGCTGACGCCGAAACTGAAGTACGCCAAGCATCGTGCGCCGCTCCTCGGCACTTGGTACGGGGGCTATGAGGGCGCGCCCGACCGTTTCTTGTCGTTCTTCTACGATGAGACGTACCAGATGGTGATTGAGCCTTTCGAGCAGCCCGAAAAGCGCAAGCGCTGGAGTGGCAAATTCGAGGCCTACCCCACGCAAGTGGTCTTCGAAGTCGAAGGCAAACGTGCCGCGGCGAAAACACGGCGCGACCTGCGGCCCAATGGCGCCGGTGTACCGAGCCATACTTTGAGCATCGAGGGGAACCTGCCGCCGGAGTTCAAGGGGCAGTTTCGGACCAAGCGCTAGCTCCAGCGGCCGATCCTCTCGCTGCGGACGCCGGCCTCGTCGCTTGCGTTGCTCGACTCGCTGCGTGCTATCGCGCAGCAGTCTTGCGCTTGACCACAAAACCTTTGAAGAACGAAATGATTTCGTCCATCGCCTGAGGCGCATCCGTGGCGTCCTTGAACTCAGACTCGAGGAACGTGCCGCCACAGCTTTCGCAGGTGTCGTAGTGAAGTGGGTGTTGACGGTCGCCGCCATCGACCCGCACCAAGTCCACCTGGCAGGTGGAACACTGGCCGGTGAGGGCGTTGGCGTCCATCTTGCCACCGAGCGTTTCCAGCCCCGGCAGGTTGTTGTGCAAAAGGATGCGGTTCAGGTCGGCGATGTCCACCCAGAGTCCGCCGCACTCGCTGCATTTCGCGAGCGCTGTTTCGCCCCCCGAGAGTTCGGTCATCTCGAGGCGACAGCTGGGGCATTCCATGTGTTCCGTTACGCTCCTGAAACAGAGAGACGTGCTCTCGCGAATGAAACCTGGATGATAGGGCGGGGAATTTTTCGGAAGCAACCGGGATTGCGACTTTTAATCTTTTACCCGCACAATCTGCGCACCTAAAGCGGAGAGTTTGGTCTCCAAGTGTTCGTAACCTCGGTCGAGATGGTAGACGCGGGACACCCGGGTCAGGCCGTCCGCGCGCAGGCCGGCGAGCACCAGCGACGCCGAGGCGCGGAGGTCGGTGGCCATCACACGTGCGCCAGAAAGGCGCGAGACCCCCTTGACGATGGCCACATGTCCCTTGATGGCGATGTCCGCGCCCATGCGGTGCAGTTCGGCCACGTGCATGAAGCGATTCTCGAAAATGTTTTCTGAAATGGTCGAAGTGCCCGAGGCCACCGACATCAAGACCATGAACTGCGCCTGCATGTCTGTGGGAAAGCCCGGGTGCTCGCGGGTCTCGATGTCGACGCTGTTTGGGGCGTTGGGCCCTTTGCACTGGATGCCCGTGCTGTCGATTCGCAGTTGGCAGCCCGCTTCGCGCAACTTCTGAAGCACCGCATCGAGGTGACTGGCGACGGCACCACGGACAAAGACGTCGCCGCGGGTGAGCGCACTGGCGACGAGCAAGGTGCCGGCTTCGACACGGTCTGCGACGATGGTGTGTTCCACTGGGCTCAGGCGGCTGACCCCTTGGATGGTGACGATGTCTGTGCCTGCGCCCGAGATTTTGGCGCCCATCTTCGTCAGCACACGGGCGAGTTCCTCGATTTCGGGTTCGCGCGCGGCGTTTTCCAAGACCGTCGTGCCCTCGGCAAGCACCGCAGCCATCAAAGCGTTTTCGGTCCCCGTCACCGTGATGACATCGAAACAAAAGCGCGCGCCGACAAGCTTCTTCGCCGTGGCTTCAACGTAGCCCTCTTCAAGTCGAATATCGGCGCCCATGGCTTTGAGCGCTTTGAGGTGCTGGTCGATAGGTCTTGCACCGATGGCGCAACCGCCCGGCAACGACACACGGGCTCGGCCGTGCCTGGCGACCAGGGGCCCCAGCACCAGGACCGACGCGCGCATCGTTTTCACCAAGTCGTACGGCGCTTCGGGCGACACGCCTGGCTTCACGTGAATGTGGCACGTGCCGCCGTTTTCGGGCGTGCGTTCAGCCTCGCAGCCCATGGTTCGCAAGAGCTTTTGCATCGTCAGCACATCCATCAGTGCTGGCGCGTTGCGGAAGGTGTGCTCGCCATCGGCCAGCAGCGACGCAGCCAAAATCGGAAGCGCGGCATTCTTGGCGCCCGACACGGCCACGTCGCCTTTCAGCGCGGGTCCGCCTTTGACTTCAATCGCGTCCATGCGGTCTCTCTAATACAGCATTGGCTGATGCAGCGTCGGCTGTCGCAACGCCAAACGCAAAACGGTCGAGTTTGGCGAGATCCTTTTCGATGGCAATGTCTGCGAATCCGGCCTGCGTCAAGAGGTTCGCGACAGCGGCGCCCTGATGTTCGCCGATTTCCAGAGCCAAGAGGCCGCCCGGCTTGAGCCGCCGTGAAGCTTCCCGCGCAAGGCGCTCAATGAGAATGACGCCCGTCACTCCCCCATCGAGCGCGGCACGTGGCTCTTGGCGCACCTCCTTAGAGAGCGCGTCGATCTCCGCACTCGCGACATAGGGCGGATTCGAAACAACGGCGTCCAACAAGACGTCGCCGGGAAGCGGCCCGAGCAAGTCACCGCATGAAACGTCGAAGCGCGGCGTCACCCCCAAAGCCTTCGCATTGGCTTCTGCGACCAGGCAGGCGTCTTTTGAAAGGTCCGTGGCGTGCACCCGCCACGCTTCGCGTTCTGCTGCGAGCGTGACGCCGATGCAGCCGGAGCCTGTGCACACGTCAGCCACGGTGAGTGGGGTGGAAGGCAGGCGCTGAAGGACGGTCTCGACCAAGAGCTCCGTCTCAGGCCGCGGAATCAAGACGCGCGCATCGACCTGAAACGGTCGTCCGTAAAACTCCCGCTGGCCGGTGAGGTACTGCGTGGGCTCGCCCGAAGTCCGACGTTCGACAAAGCCTCGGTAGCGCGAGAGCTCGCCCGAATCCAGCGGACGGTCCAGGTCAGTGTAGAGGCGCACGCGGCTGGTGGCGAGCGTGTGCGCCAGAAGCACCTCGGCCGTGAGGCGGGGTGAATCGATGTTCTTGCGTTCAAAGTGCTGCGCCGTCCATCCCAAGACGCGGCGCACGGTCCAGGTGTCGGTCATTTCTTATCGGCGTTCTTCAGCTGTTCGGCCTGGAAAAACGTGCGGCAGGCGCTGACGACGTCTTCAATGTCTCCGGACATGCGCGCGGGGAGGTTGTGCCACGTCTCGCCGATGCGGTGGTCCGTGAGGCGGTCCTGGGGAAAATTGTACGTGCGAATTTTTTCGCTGCGGTCGCCTGTGCCGACTTGCCCGCGACGCATGGAGTCGCGTTCATTGCGAATGCGCTCTTGTTCCAGCTCGTAAAGCTTGGTGCGAAGCATGCGCATCGCCTGGACACGGTTTTTCGTTTGGCTTTTTTCCTGCTGGCACTTCACAACGATGCCGGTCGGTTTGTGAATCAAGCGCACGGCCGAGTCGGTCGTGTTGACGCTCTGGCCGCCGGAGCCGGTCGAACGAAAGACTTGGAGTTCGATGTCGGCGGGGTTGATTTGGACGTCGACCTCTTCGGCCTCCGGCATGACCGATACGGTGATGGTGGACGTGTGCACGCGGCCCTGAGCCTCGGTGGCGGGCACGCGCTGAACGCGGTGCACGCCGGATTCGTATTTCATCGACGAGAAAACGGCGTCGCCAGACAAGAGGCACGTGGCTTCGCGCAGCCCGCCCGCGTTGCCAGAGCTGGCGTCCACCAGCTCGGACTTCCAGCCGCGTTTGTCGGCGTAGCGAAGGTACATTTGCAGGACTTCTTCAGCAAAGAGGCTGGCTTCGTCTCCGCCGGCGCCCGAACGAATTTCCAAAATGACGTCTTTCTGGTCGTTGGGGTCTTTCGGAAGGAGCAAAACTTTGAGTTCGGCTTCCAAGTCATCGCGCGACTTTTTGAGGGCAGGCAGCTCTTCTTTGGCGTAGTCACGCGCACTGGCGTCATTGCCGTTCAGCATCTTTTCGAATTCGGCGAGGTCGCCAAGCACGGTGCGATATCGCCGAAACGTTTCCACGAGCTTTTCAAGTGAGGCACGTTCTTTGGCGACCTTCTGCAGCTTTGCAGAGTCGGCGAGCGTGTCGGGGTGACCGAGTTCGGCCGTCAGTCGCTCGAAGCGCTGCTCGACGTCTTGCAACTTGTCCATCATCGCGGGGGTGCGTGTATCTCAGCTAGAGACGAATCGCACGTGTGCTAAAAGGCGCGCATGGCCAAAAAACTCAAATCAAACCGCAGCAAAAAGAAACTCAAGAACCGCGCCAAAGTGAAGCGTGGTGCTTTGAAACGCGCGCGCGTGCGCCGCAAGAAAGCGCGCGGACGTTAGGGTTTTTCGGGCGTCGTGCGCTGCCGCGCGTCTTCGGCGGTTGCGGGCTGCCGCGGGTTTAACGGCGCACGTGTTCGTCCAATTGCCCAACGGATATGGTTGCGCATTCGCGCATGCCTGGCGTTCGCCTCACTTTCTTTGTGGTGTGCTGCGTGGGGTGCGCTGCCAACGCGACCGAGTATTTCGTTGCGCCCGGAGGCGCAGGCGATGGGAGTAGCGGAAGTCCCTTTGGAACCATCGCGCAAGGCGTCAATGCTGCGCAGGCTGGAGACACCGTCAACCTGGCTGCGGGGACGTATTCCGAAGCCATTGCAACCGTTCGCGCCGGAACCGCAGGCGCGCCCATCGTTCTGCGTGCGGCCCCCGGAGCCGCCGTGAGCGTGACCGCGCTGGGTCGGGTTCTGACCATTTCCCACGGGTACTTCGAAGTGGATGGACTTTCTCTGGATGGGCAATACGGGGCCAACGACATCGTGCGAATCACGAGCGCGGGGAATGGAACGGTACTGAGAAACATCGAAGTGCGTCGTTCTGGGAATGACTGTATCGACATGGGAGCGCCGAGCGACGTTCGTATCGAGAACGCGCTGATTCACCACTGCCTGAACGCTACGGGAGGACGCACAGATGCGCACGGCGTTGTTGGAGGCGCCGTGACGAATCTCACGATTCTCGATTCAGAGATTCACACATTTTCGGGAGATGCTCTGCAGTTCGATCCTGGTCGTGCTTCCCCGGGATGGGACGACATCCTCATTGAGGGGTGTGAGTTTTGGCTCAAGCCTCTCACCACCCCGGAGAACGGTTTCGCCGAAGGGGTCGTTCCGGGTGAGAACGGTATCGACACGAAGACGTACGATGCCAAACCCACGCGTTCCAAGATGCTGGTTCGCGATACGGTCGCCCACGGATTTCGGGACGCGCTCATTTCGAACGCAGCGGCTTTCAACGTGAAAGAAAACGCACAAGTCGCCTTTGAGAACGTCACTGTGTACGACTCTGAAATTGCATTTCGGGTCCGAGGACCGGGCGGAGGTCCCGGCTCGGTCGGCGCCTGGGTTGATGTCAAAAACAGCGTGATTCATCACGTGGCGACTGCTTTTCGCTACGAGGACAACGTGGCGCACCTTCAAGTCTACAACACGACTCTAGGACAAGGCGTGACGCAGATGTTCCTCTCAGCGTCGTCAGCATCAGGCGGGCTGGACGTTCGCAACGTGCTTTTCCTGGGTGGCACGCGACCCGCGGAAGCCGCCGCGAGCTCGAATCTGCCGACGACAGAGGCGAGCTTTGTTTCGCCAAACGACGATGACTACCATCTCAAGGAAGGTGCTCCCGCCATCAACGCGGGCGAGAGTCTCGCCGCAGTGAGCGACGACAAGGACGGCAACCCGCGTCCGTTGGGTGGCGCCCATGATGTGGGTGCGTACGAATGGGTTGCGCCGATAGGCGACCCTCCGGGGGGGCCTGTGGGCCCGGGCGGCGTCGCTACCGACCGTGTCCAGGTGAGGGGCCAAAGCTGCGCGGGGCTCGGCGGGGCGGGATTGCTCCTTTTCTTCTCCGTGCTGGCGCGCCGCCGGTACAGCGAGGATTACAAGAGGCTCCGGAAGCTCTGAATCACCCGGCGCGCCGTCTCGAGCATTCGAACGGCCTCGGGGTCGATTCGAAAGACTTTGTCGGTGAGGCCTTTTCCCAGACGTGAAATTCCCATCGCAGCGGTGCGGTGTCACAACCCTCGAGCGCGGTCTAGCAGGCTGCGGTGGCGCGCCAAAGCGAAGCGGGTGAGAATCGGCGACTCAAAAAAAGGTCAATACATATGTATTGACGACGGTTGACGCAGTGTGCAAGACTGTCCTCGTGCCGCAGTCGAAAA
>JBJXGM010000122.1:0-6632 GCA_046155985.1 Myxococcaceae bacterium
GCCCGTCCGGAACGCGGATGCGTGCAGACGGCGCGTGGGTGGGCACTGCACTCGGCCTGTTCGCGCTCAACGTTTGGGTGCAATGGCGTGACCCCCGCACCGACTTGACGGCTGCGCAGCTTCACACGCTGGCGCCACAAACGCTTTCCGTCCTGCAAAAACTCTCGGGCCCCGTCACCGCGACAGCATTTGTGGCGGATGCGCATCCGGCATCAAAGTCCTTGGACGTTTTGTTGGGCGAGTACGCTCGCGCCAGCGAAGGCCGTTTTCGCGCCCATCGAATCGATCCGCGCCAGCATCCGACTGCCGCTGCAGCGGCGGGCGTCCGCGAAGGCGAACATGCCATTGTGTTGGAGCGGACATCGCCAACACCGGCGCGCACCGTCTTGGCGGCGGTTTCTGAGCAAGAGCTCACGGGCGCGCTGATGTCCCTGGACCGGGCCCGCGCCACGCGCGTGTTGTTTCTGGCGGGCCAAGGTGAAGGCACGCCGCCGCTACCAGATGGCGCGTCGATTGAGAAACCGTCGGACGCGCCACTTTCATCCCTTGCCTCGGCGTTGGCACAGGAAGGCTTTGCGCTTCACACCGCAAACCGATCGCAGCTGCGCGACATCCCCCAGGATGCAGATTTGGTGGTCGTGGCGAACCCACAGGTCCCCTTTTCGGAAGACGAACAGGCGATGCTTCGTCGGTACATGGAGGACGGCGGTCGCCTGGCGCTGTTTGTTGAGCCCAACGTCAGGACGGGTCTCGAGCGTCTCTTGTCGGAGCTTGGGATCGAACTCGACCGCGGCGTCATCGCCGACGCGAGCGCGCACATCGAAAATGTCTATGTCCCTGTGGCTTCTGAATTTGGGACTCACCCCATCACGCGCGTCCTGAAGGAGGGCAAGCTTTCCCTCCAGCTGCCCACGGCGCGGGGCCTGACGCTGCTGCGCAGCGGGCTCTCTCCCGACGTGCTGACTTGGGGGCTGGCCTACACGTCGGCCGATGCGTGGGAAGAGCGCGACGCGGCCCTTTCGCCCGTACCGAGCGACGGCGAAAAGTCTGGGCGTCTCTTGGTTGCCGCCGCGGGAAGCCGGGCCCGGCCTGGCGGTCGCCGCAGTCCGCAGGCGCGCTGGGTCGTGGTGGGCGAGGCGGACCTTTTGCGTGATGTGCTGTGGCACCTTGAGGGAAACAGAAACTTCGTGCTCAACGCTTTGAACTGGGCGGGACAACACGCCGAAGGCATCACGTTGCGGCCGAAAATTCGGCCCGGAAGCAGTCTGACGCTGACGAGCGCGCAGCACCGACGCCTGCGTATTCTGGGTGGTGAGGTGTTGCCGCTCTCGCTTGGTGCCATTGCGGTCGTCTTGGCCGCACGACGAAAGGGTTCTGCGTGAAACGGGCTTTCGCATTTGGGCTGGTCATTGGCTTGGCAGCGTGCACCTCGCGTACGCCGAAAGCGCCGCGCGAAGAGTCTCTGCCAGAGGAGACTTTGGCGCCCGCAGCAGCCCGAACCGACGCAGGCGTCGCCCTGCCGCGTTTTGTGCGTGTGCGCGTGGAGACGTCCGGCAGCATTGTCGAGGCCGAGTTTGAAAACGGCACCTGGATGCTGACAGCGCCCATCCGCGTCTCTGCAGACAACAGCGCTCTGGAACGCATTTGGGTGGCGCTCTCTTTGGCCAAACTCAAACCCGTCGCACGCCCCCCCTCTGACAAAGAACTCGGCCTGGAACCCCCTCGATTTCGAATCTCAGCGTGGCCCCAGCAAGGTGAGGCTTGGACGCTCGAAGGCGGCGCCGAAGATGCCTTCGATGGCTCGGTCTGGGTTCGGCGGGGGCCCAATGATCCACGTCGATACCGACTCGCGGGCGGACAAGCGCAGGCGCTTTCTCCCACGCTGTTTGTGCTTCGTGACCGGCGCCTGGTTCCGCTGGAAGCCTTGGGCGTGCAGCGCGTCGAGGTCAACTCGCCACGCGGTGCTTACTGGTTTTCGCGTGTGGGGCTGACGGACTGGGTCGTCGGACGTCCCGAAAAGATCGCGCACGACGCCCGCATGTGTGAGTGGGCTGTGCGTGGCATCGTTCAGCAGCGGTTCTTGTCGCTGCAAGAGCCCGTCGACTTCACGCCGATTCTGCGCTTTCGCTTTTTCGATTCGAGCGGACGCGCGGGCGACCTGTCGCTGAGCGCCGAAGATGAGCAAAAAGTCTCTTGGGGGCGCTGGGAAGGACGAAACGAAGTCCGCTTCGGACGGTTCCACGCGAACATTCTTTGGCCTTGGGTAGAGGGCGTTGCTCCGTTTCGAGACAGGCGGCTTCTGCGCTTTGAGGCGAGCCAGGTCGCGCGCGTTGAACTTCAGGCGGCGCCAAACGTTCGCACGCAGCGTTTCGATCGGCAGAAGGACGGCACTTTTCGGTCTGGAAAGCGGACAGTCCCGGCCACGGATGTCGAGGGCCTGTTGGTGCTCCTGGACGGGCTTCGGGCGTCATCGTTTCGGCCCCCTTCGGCCGAGGCCAAAATGCCTTGGGGCGTTGCCTTATGGGACGTCAGCGGCAAGAGCCTCGGGCGGCTCACGTTTGGCGAGCCGCTCTCGGAAGACGCCAACCGCGTTGCGGGTCGCCTGGCCGGCGTCAGCGATGGCGTTGAGCTTGAAGCCTCCCGGATGAACGCCATCCGCGAGGCCATGCTGCCGCTGATGCAGCCCCAAAGGCCCTAAGCCCGTCGGCAACTTGACCCCGGCATCCCAAGTCCCATAGGTTGCGCGCGCTTTCCGGAGGCCTCATGGCTCGCGTCACCGTTGAAGATTGTTTGGACCTCGTCGACAACCGATTTGCGCTCGTGCAGCTTGCTGCGAAGCGCTCTCGACAACTGATGGCCGGTGCGCGCCCAGTCCTCGACATCTCGAAGAACAAACCCTGCGTCTTGTCGCTGCGCGAAGTGGCGACTGGCAAAGTGCGCTTCGATCGCGATGTTCGCGAAGCCCTCTCGGGCAAGTTCGACCCGCCCAAAGCGGCTTAACGCCGAAGCGGCAGCCACGGCTCGTGGTTCTGGCAACGTCGGCAGGCGAGCTGGGCCCTTGCGCACCCCCACGAGTCTACTTTAGGTTGCGTAGACACACACGCTGACGTCACTTCGACGCCGGGGGGCGCGCCGCACCATGACAACATTCTCGCCACGTCCATTCCGCTTTTTTTACCAAGCTGGCGCTGGCGTGATGGCGGTGCTTCTCTCTCTGACTTGGACAACGCCCCACGGCGCTCAAGCAGGCCGACGCCTTTCCACATACGCCCGCCCCTCTGCCGAGGCGCTTCGTCAAGCCCGCGAAGCCAGGCGTGCACAAAGCATGGCCCGTTTGGAGAAACTCACCGACGCTGCCCGTGCCCAACAGAAAGCCACGGGTATGACTCAGACAGGCGACTCATCCAAGTCAACTACGGCACAGACAGAGTCGTTTCCTATTCGCTGTCTGGCATTGGGAACCGGAGTTCTTTGGAGGATGTCCGGACAGTCGCCGGCCAGACGTACACCACCAGCTACACCTACAACGCTTTCAACCAGCTGCTGTCGTCCAATGCCACGTGCACAGGCACGGGCTGCCCTGCCCGCGTGGTTACAGGTTTCGCTTACGACAACAACGGTAACTTGCTGACAGAAACTGTCGGCACCACCACCGTGCGTGGCTACACCTGGGACGCCGACAACCGCCTGCGCAGTCTCACAACGCCTGGCGGCCTTCACCAATACCAATACGACGCCAATGGCCTACGGACTCAGCAAGTCACCCCAACAGGCGTCACCAAGTACGTCCTGGACGGCGCCAGTGTCCTGGAAGAGCTAGACGCCGGAAATCAGCAAAAGGCGCACTACCTCTCCAACCCTCAAGGCATCGACGACATGTTCGCGTTTACCCAGGGCGGCAATACCTACTTCCCGCTCGCTGACGCACTGGGCAGCCTCTACGCCGTCTCGAATTCAAGCGGCCAAGTCACACGAAGCTATAGCTATGACGTTTACGGCGAGAGAAACAACGTCTCGGGCGCATCGCCCGAGTTGGCCTTCGGCTTCACGGGTAGAGAGCATGACGCCTCCGGCCTCAACTACAACAGAGACCGCTACCTAGATGTGAGAGCCGGGCGCTGGCACCAGCCGGACAGGCTGGGGTTTGTGGATGGGCCGAGTGTGTACCAGTACGTCCGAGGAGGGCCCAGCCAGCGGCGCGACCCAAGCGGGTTTTTCGAAATCGGCAACTCGAGCTTCGTGAAAACGATGCTGGAAGCCAAGTTTCTACAGATGCGGCCACTGGTTGACGCCGGGCGAGCGTCTGCATGTTGGCTCGCGTCCGAGCTTGTGGAAGCTGCCGGCCTTTTCGCGGACAGACCCGCTGCAGCGAGTTGGGCGCTCCTCGGTCACGGCTTCAACAAGCGGCTAACGGTTTTGCCGCCGAATGGTTCAACGGGCTTTAGAGAGCAATTTAGAGCGAGCGGAGGGTCCGACAATGTTCATCATGCGTTGGGTACACTCGGCGCGATAATGCTGGGCTGGCCAATTTCGGCCGCCGTCGTCATCGACAACGACCTGATACAGCTCATTTGGCGTTCGCGAAATTCTGACGATCGCACAGGCGAAATACATGATGTGTTGCTGGATCTGACGAACGAAATCATCGCTCCGGCAGTGATCGTGCGATACCGATTCGGGGATGCCGAAGGAGCCGGCATGATAGCAAACACAGCGTGGTGTGCGAGCAATTGTCCATAGCACTGCACACAATGGGGAACGACAATGATCACGTTGAAATCGGCTGGTCCACTAGCGCTGACTCTGTTCCTCATTGTTGTTGGATGTGAAAGCACCACTGAGAAGCGAGTTGCTGCTGCGGTTCTTGCCGCCTACCAAGAATCCTCCGGCACAAACCTTGACCGGCTTGCGTGCGTTCCAATCCTCGCGCGGCAAGAGATCGCGACAGCATTTGAGAAGTGTCGCGCCGTGGGTTGCACGCCGACACTGGCGTCAGCAAGCGCGGAAACATTGCTCCCATTTCAATCGGAGACCTGGTGGAAAGTACGACTAGATTGCAGCGACGGCTCGTCCCTCTTGTTTGAGGTCATGAAGGCTGCGCCGGGAGTCGCTTGTCAGGGGAATCAAGATGGAGTCTTTGTTACATCCGCCATGCGTACCACGAGCTTCTCGGAGGGAGCCGTCATGTTCACTATCTCCCATCAGACTCGAGACCGACTTCTTGGGCAAAGTGCGCGGTAGCCGTTCTTGAAGGCGATCTCATCTTTTCGATGCTTGGTCCCCTCGTGGAGTTGCCCCGCTCTCCCATTTTCACCGCTTCTCAAGTGCCCTCTGCGCGAGCGTTGATGTAGCTGGTGGCACGCTGGTCAGGAACGAGCTTCTGGTTTGAATCGAGCTCGATCAATGTCTCGAGCATTTTGGTGTTGTTGCGTTCAACCGGGTCGTCGGCACGCAGATTTTTCCGACCGAAGCGCCTCCCGATTTCGGCGACTTTTCCGCTGAATCGCTCACCACCAAACGCGTCTGCCGTGACGTACGCCCGAGCGCCCACCTGCAGCCGGCCGATGTCACGTTCATCGTACACCCTCGTGGACAGGCGCCAGCTTTTGATGTTGATGCCCCCGTTGGGCGTGGCAATGATGGCGTCGGGCCGGTGTAGAATGAGCGCTCTAGGCGCCGTCAAATGACTGCTCAGCTTGCGCCGGAACGGGTGCTCGGAATCGTCGGAATACGCAACCGGACGAGATGGACGGCGGCGCTTCAGGCGCCGGCGAGCACCTGCGTGACCCAAACCGATGAGAATGGGATCACCCCATGAATAGCTCTGCCGCCGTGAAGCAGTACAGCCAATTGATGGAAGATGTGAAGATCAGGATTGCCACCATCATGTCTTTGAGCGCCCCACCGCTGAAGGACAAATTGCCAGGGCCCATCCAGATAGAGTCAGTCTACCTGCAGTTCCGAAAGATCCTCGAGCTCATCGCAATGGGTTCACTCCTGACAAACAAAGAACTCTATGCCGAGGCAGCGGCGGATTTCGCCAAACACTGGCACGCCGGGAGAATCCTCGAACGGCTTAAGTCAGTGAATCCCCATTTCTATCCGCAACCAGTCGTGGATGCTGGCGGGAATCACCTTGTGCCAGCATCTGGTGGGCTGACGATGGAGGAGTTCGCGGATCTCTACAAAGCTTGCGGCCGGGCGTTGCACTCCGCTAACCCATTCGGCGCTCCGCTCGACTATAGGATGTTTGCCGGAGCAGTGAGCGGCTGGCTTGGCAAGATCATTGCTCTGCTGAACATGCACAAACTTCACTTCTTCAATGATGATGGGTTCTGGCTGATTCAGATGAAAACTCACGAGAGTGATTTGGTTCACTTTTACCGCTTTAACCCAGTGGCTACGGAGTGAACGCCTCTGCTCGGCGGGATGCTCCCTTCTCTCGATGACAGCTGCCAATAGCCCCTCGGCCAAAGTGGACCTGTCCTGCCCGGGAAATTTAGGGCCAGCTGAAGCGTGAGAAAAAATGTTCAGGGGCGGGCCACCGGAGGGCGCGTCGCGTCTCATCCCGCAAACAGCATTTCGCGGCGGCGCGTCAGGTGGCGCAGCTTGGCGTGTGCGCCCAGTCGATA
>JBJXGM010000128.1:0-24932 GCA_046155985.1 Myxococcaceae bacterium
CCGGCCAAGTGCGTGCTCTTGGCTACGGCTTTGCCGAGCGGATGAATCACAATTTCTGCGTTGCCCACCAGGGCATCCACGCCAAACGCCATCGCCTGCCCACCTGCGTTGAGCAACAGCGCAAGCTGGAACGCCCGACTGCCTAAGTTGCCATGCGGCGCGCCAATCACCTGGGCCAGGTCGATAATCGGTACCTGCGACCCTTCGACCGCGACGACAGTCTGGCCGGCTACAGTACCAATCTCACCACGCGACAGCCGCAATACACGCGACACCGCCTCAATCGGCACCGCGACCTGTTCTTTGCCGACTTCGACAATGAGCGCCAGCGCCGCGGCCATCGTCAGCGGCAAGTCGAGAGAAATCGTGGTGCCTTGGCCTGCTGTAAAGCGAATGTCAACGATGCCTTGCAATCGCGTAATCGTCTGATGCACCACATCCATGCCGACGCCGCGGCCTGAAATGGCAGTGACTTGCTCGGCGGTGGAAAAGCCTGGCTTGAAAATCAGCCGCGCGGCCTCGGACTCGGGCAGGCGGTCGGCATCTTCCTGCGTGAGTAGGCCGCGCCGTACCGCTACGGCACGAATCCTGTCGATGGCCAACCCGCCACCATCGTCGGCGATGATGACCACCACGCGGTGCCCCCGCTGCTCAACGGTGATCTCCAACTTTCCCGCGGCGGGCTTGCCGGCGGCGACGCGCGCCTGCGGCATCTCCAAGCCATGGTCGACCGCATTGCGCACAATGTGCTGCAGCGGGTCTTTGAGCTCGTCCAAGATTTTTCGGTCGAGCCGAACGTCCCCGCCGATAATCACCAAGTCAGCTTCTTTGCCCACACGACTCGCCACGTCACGCACCGTGCGGCGAAGCGGCTCGAGCACCCCTGACGCCGGCACCATGCGCAGGTCACGCAGGTCGTTGCGAACGATGGTGGAAACAAGCCGCAGGTGTTCCATCTCCACCGCGGAGTCGCGCATCACATTCAGCAAGTCGCGCCGCAGACTGCGAAGGCGCGCCACGCCATCATCGAGCGCCGCCGCAGACTGTCCCAAACCTGCCCGTCGAAGTTCGTGCGCACCTTGCTCGCACAGCTGCAACACTTCGCCGGTGCGCCCACCAAACGCTTTCAGCTCTCGTGTGCGGCGTTCTTGTCGACCCACCGCCATCGTCATGTCTTCAATCTGCCGGCCTAAGGATTCGATTGTGTTTTCGGAAACGCGAATCGCCCTATCCGCGGAACGCGTCGCATCACCCAGCCCCGGCGTGGCCGCCGCCGCGGCAGCGGTGGGTTTCTGCACCTCGGGCGCCGCCTCGTCCGCGGTCTTCAGGCGGCTCGTCAGACTGTCGAGGCCCGGAATCGTCCCAGGCTTGCCATCATCGAGGTCAGAAATCGCCAGCAGCAGCGCTCCGCAAGCGTCCGCAAGGGCCGTCCAATTCATCGGCCCCTTGGCCGAGCACACCTGAGCGATGGCCTTTCCGAGGGCTTCCAGGTCCGAAATCCCAAGCGTCGCCCCTGAGCCCTCGACAGCACGGGCGAGCGATTCAAGGGTCGGCCACTCCACAGAGGCCTGCGGTGCTTTCGCCAACCGCTTCGCTTCGGCATGCAGGCTTTGCGCGTGCTCGAGGAGTTCGCCGCGAAATACCTGCCACAGCTCGGCGTCCACCGCGCCGGCCGACGAACTCGCCGCAGCAGGGGGCGGCGTGGATGTGGGCGCAGCGGCCCCACCAGAAGCGGCCGCCTTGCCCGACGCACCGACCGATTTCCCGCTGCTTTTTTTCCCCTTTTTCTTCTCTGGTTCCTTTTTGGCAGGCGCCTCCCCCGACAGAGCCGCAAGGACCTCTTCGACGCCCTCCATCGCATCGACGGCACCGCCCTGCCCATACGCCTCGAGCACGTCTTCTATTTTCGCGAGGCCGCGCAGCAGCGCCTCCACGACTGCGCGCGGGTAGGCCTTCGTCTGGTCGCGGCGATCAATCGCGTCTTCGATGGCGTGCGAAATCTGCTCGATGGCGACAAACCCCAAACTCGCCGCCGAACCTTTGAGACTGTGCGCGGCTCGTCGCACGTTCTCCAGCAAGCTGTCGGGCCACTCGGAGGGGTCCTTCTCCAAGTGCATCATTCCGGTGCTTAGAAACTCAACGTACTCGGCGGCCTCGGCGCGGAAGATGGGCCAAATCTTCTGTAAGACCTCATCGTCCATCGCGAGCTAGCCCTTCTGGTTTTCCTCAAGCATCCGGCCAAGCGCCGCAATGTCGAGGACCGCAAGGCGATCTTGCGTCACCATGGAAAATGGCCCGCTCGACGGCTTTCGACTGCCTGCCGTCAGAACATCCACCCGGCCTTCCACGACCTCGGCTGCAACGCCCATCTTCGTGTCACCCATCGACAGCACCACCACCCGGGACAGGTCGGACATGCCACCCCCCTCCAACCCAAGAAGCTGTCTCAAATCCACAACAACAATCACGCGCGAGCGCGCCAGCATCGCCCCGAGCACATACCTCGGTACCCCCGGCAACGACGACAACAACTTGGGCTCAATCACTTGCTCAACAAACTGAATCGGGGCGGCATAACGTTCGCCACCCACCTGAAACACCAAGACTTCAACCGATTCGCCTTTGGACGGGTCACGGGCCTTGGCGATACTCTTTGCCCGCGTCGCGAGAATTTTCTGTTTTTCGGCGGCGCTCGCGTTTTGATTGAGCAAACGGTCGGCTTCATCCAGCCGCTGGTACAAACGTGTGTAGTCCGTCTGCCCTTTGCCACTTGTCATGACGACCCGACGCGATAGCGACCCACCAATTCGTTGAGGCGACCCGCAAGCTCAGAAAGACCGCCCGCCACTTTCTGAATCTGCTGTGTGCCTTCGACGGCTTCATTCATCGCGCGCGACTGTTCGTCGATGGCGGCAACGATGTGCTCCACGCCCAAAGTTTGTTGCCGCGTATTCGTCGCGATTTGACGCGCCGCTGTTGAAGATTCCCGGCTGACTTGCATCAAACCATCGATGGATTTTCCAGCCGCCTCTGCAAGGGCAATCGCAGACTTGGCGCGACGGCTGCCTTCTTCGGTAGCCTCCACCGCGGCGCGGGTGCCTTTTTGCACCTCGGACAAGATCGCGCGCACCTGCCCTGCCGCGCCTTTGGACTGCTCGGCGAGCGCACGCATTTCCATGGCCACCACGGCGAAGCCCCGTCCATTTTCACCCGCCTTGGCGGCCTCGATAGACGCGTTCAATGCGAGGAGGTTTGACTGCTCGGCCACGTCTTTCACAGTCGTAATAATGTCGCCGATTTGGACCGACCGCTCGAGCAAATCGGTGATGGTGGTCGCAATCGCTTCGACTTGTTCGCCGAGTTTCTCGATGGCACTGACGCTCTCTTCGACGACCTTTTGACCTTCTTGCGACAACTCATTCGCGCGTTCAGTGACTTTAATGACCGAGTCGGCGTATTCGGTGGCCATCTGGGACGTCTGCGCGATTTCGGTGGCCGTTGTACTGGTTTCCTGAATGGATGCCGCATGCTGCGAAGCCATCGCCGCCTGCTGGCTCGCGGTCGTGAAAATCACTGACGCCTCGCCCTGGAGACTCGCCGCTGCAGCTTGCAAATCGGTCACCATGCTCCGCAGGCCATTCGACATCGTCTGAAAGCTGTCGGCCAACTTCGCAATTTCGTCGTCACCAGTGACTTCGATTTTCTGACTCAAGTCACCCCGAGCGATGCCCGACGCCACGCCAGTGAGTCGCTCCAAAGAAACCGTAATCAAACGCGCCAAGAGCACTGCACCAATGGCACACAGCACAATCACCAGGGCGCCCAACGCCAGGGCGCGCGAAGTCACCATCGACACCTTCGCCTCGAGCGACGAGGTGTTCACGCCATACTGGAGCAACCCCACGCGTGAGCGTTTCTTCGGGGCGTTATCGGCCGCGGGGGCAGGCTCTTCCAACATGAGAGGGTCACCGATGTCTTCCGACCCAGCCTTCTTTTCTTCGATGTAGACGGGCGCCGCGACGGCCACGAGGCCAAACTGATTTCTCACCGCCACGTCTTCGACAATGAGTTGGCCGTCCGCGACATCCGGCACGGCCAATTTGTCCACAAAGGAGGGCGGAAGACTGGGGTGGACTTTCTTCGCCAACACTTCGCCCTTGCCACCACGGAAGACCACATAGGCGGTGTCGGGGAGGTCGCGCAGGGCGCCCTCCGCGGCGGCATTCAGCCCCACCAAGTCCCCGGAAAAAGTCGCAAACGCCAAATTGTTCGCGAGCCCAATGCCCACCGTCCTGGCCCGCGCCTGCAGCTCTTCAGACATGAGGCTGCGCATCTGAAGGAAAAACGCGAGCGTCAAGATGATGGCGACAAGCAATGCCGAACCACCACTGACTGCGGCGGTCTTTCGACGCAACGTCATGCGAAGGGACCAGCGTGCTTTCACGGCTTCCCTCTCATTCGAACACCTTCGCCGCGCTCGCCTTGAGGCTCGCTGGAACGGCTATGCCCAAGAGCTGAGCGCTCTTGGTGTTGAGAACCACCGCCCCATCCGGAGACTCTGCCCCGACTGAAGCGCCCGCCAAGATTTTCTTCGCCACCCCCGCCGCCCGCTTCCCGATTTCGTCGTACCCAACTTCGACCGCCAGAACGGCACCCGCCTTGGCCATGCCCTGCGAAAAGCCCACCAGGGGAATTTTCGCCTCCAGCGACGCCTGCGCGATGAACTTGAACGTGTCGCCACTGACAACAGTCGTGTCCGGAATCAACAGCAGCACATCGCACTTCCCCAGCACCTCGCGCGCCGCGCCCGCGACTTGCTGTGCACCGTCCACGCTTTTTTTCACCAAGGACAAGCCCGCCCCGGAGGCCGCCTTCTCCAACTCGGCGACTTCGTTCGCGGTCAGCTTGGGGTCAAACAGAATCCCCACACGCTTGGCGTTCGGTAAGAGCGCCTTGATGGCCCGAAGCTGGCTTTGCGGCGAAGCAAACATCGACACACCTGGCACCTGGGCCTTGAGGCCCGCCCTCGCGGGGTTGGGCACCAGCGCATAGAGCAAGGGTGACGTCGGCGATGCATCGGCAATGGCTTTCGCGGCGCTCGCGCCGATGGCAAACACCAAGGCCGGGCTTTCGGACAAAGCCGTCTTCGCAATGGCGTTGACATCACCGGTCGCTGCCGACACGGACTTTGTCGGCTGTCCCAACGCGCCGCCGAAGGCCGATTCCACCAGCTTGTAAGGCGGCGTTTCGGAAGCGCGCAGAACAATCACAGGGCCCGCGGCGAAGCTTGGGCCCGAAAGCAAAACAGCACACGCGCACACGAAGCCGCGTGCACCGCGAAGGTGCATCACGAAACGTCCGGCAGATTTCAAAAATCGGCGCGTCACGTTTCGACTCACGAGTTTTCTAGCGCGCGCCGAAGCGCGGCAGCAGTAATGGCTTCAATGCCGGGCACGATAGCGTCGTCCCCAAACGTTTCCAGTGCTTGGAGCGCGTTTCTTCGCGCCCGCTCGGCATCGTGGTGTTTTCCCAACCGATGATAGAGCGACACCAATGTCGCATGGGCCATGGCCAGGTTGGCGTCCAAGAAGAGCGCCTTCTTGGCCGCGGTGACGGCTTGGTCGAGGTCGCCTCGACTTTCGGCCGTCATCGCCAACACCAGAAACGCTTCGGGGCGTAGTTCCTTTTCTCCAGATTCTTTTGCCAATGTTTCTGCGTCCTCCAGCTGGCCCCGACGCGCTGCTTCTCGCGATTGTTCAAAGAGGTCGGGCGGTGCAGGTGCTTTCGGTGTCGGCTCCTTCCATGACTTTGACACTGCTTGCTTTTTTGACGCTTCACGGCGTCCCGCAGGCTTTGCCGGCGACACCAATTTGGGGAGATTCTTGGACACTGCCAGCCGTCGGGGAAGTGCCAGCGGCTCACCGACCATCGGCTTTCGCAAGAGCGTCACGCCTTCGCTGTCGACCCACTGCAAAGGGACGTTCGTGGCGTTCGGCAGCTCGGCAGCTCCAAGCACCAGCCAGCCGCCAGGCGCCAGCGAATCCGAGAGTTTGTGGAGCACCCGCGCGACGTTCTCCAGCTTGAAATAAATCAGTACATTTCGACAAAAAATGACGTGGCAGTCAGACATCGGCGCAGGGTCGGCCACCAAGTTCGACTTCTTGAACGTGACACTCTCACGAAGCAGCGGCTTCACCTGCACGCCGCTCTCGAGCGGCTCAGCCCACTTGGGCAAGCTTCGGGTCTTCGAGCGCACCGACCACTGCGAATACTTGCCCTCGCGAGCCTTTTTGAGCGCGCGCTCAGAAATGTCGGTGCCCAAAACGACGTCGCCTTTGGGCGCACGCCCAAACTCTAAGAGACAGGCCGCCAAGTCGTAGGCTTCTTCTCCGCTGGAACACCCCGCCGACCAAACACGAATCGTCTCGATAGACCGCAGCGCTGGCAGGATGCGCGCTTTCAACGCCGCATAGTGTTCCGGATGGCGAGAAAAGTAGGTTTCGCCAATCACCGAATGTTCGACCAACACCTCGACCGACACAGGCTCGCGTCGCGAAATCCGCTCTAGAAACACATCCGGCGCAACACTCGCCGCCTCACACGCGCGAAAGAACGCCAACTCCAGGGTGCTGCGCACTTTGCCCGCGGACTGAAATCCACAGGCCTCGTGAAGCACGGCTTCAATCAATTTGATTTCAGTGTCCTCAAGGTGGCGCCGCGCTTTCACGGACTTAGGCCCTCGAGCGAAGCGAGCAGCGGCGCCAAGCCAACAATCGGCAGCACCTTGCCGTCCACCGTGCACAAGCCCACGGTGAGTTTCCCTACGCCTCCCGCACCGGCCTCGCCTTCGCCATCCGCGCTGCCTTCGGCAATCACCGGCGACTCCACCAGCGTGCGCACGCGGTCCACGCACAGCGCCGTCGGACGCGAAGCCGCAAGCACAATCATGTGCGCGTCCATCTGCAATTCTTGCGGCGCGCCAAGGTAACGCGACAAATCCACCGCGAGCACCACCGTGCCTCGGTAGATAAAAGTGCCCCGCACAAACGAGGGAACGCTTGGCAACGGCGTGCACTCCACCAAGCGCACGATTTCGCACACCGCCGACGCCGGAATCACTGCACCAAACCCTCCAGACTCGACCACCAAGTAAGTGCCCGGCAATCGGTCGTTCACGTGAAGCTTGGAAAGCTCGGCGTAAAGTTCGAACGCCTCGCGCTCAAGCTCGAACAAGCGACGGCGCATCAAGTCTCGGCGGCGCTCAGGCATGGCAGGCTGACTCATGCGCTTGGGCGCAACGACTTGATGACGCCCGAGCTCATCTCTTTGAGGCCCCGTGCCGAAGTCTCTAGACGCTGAAGGCCCTGTGCCGTCTCACTCGTGGCACGGTCAATGTTGTTAATCGCTTCCCAAATGTGTTCCACGCCTTCGGCCTGCTGACGCGTGGACGCCGCAATCTGCTGCGCGGCTTTCGACGACTCCATGATGGCCCGGTCCAAAATCGCAATCGCCTGCCCGGCGCGCTCAGCAAGCTCCACGCCAATCTGAGTGCGACGGGTGCCTTCTTCGATGACACCCATCGCCTGCTTGCTGGCTTTTTCGATGTCGCCCAAGACGACTCGAATCTGTACCGTGGATTCCTTGGAACGCTCCGCCAAGGTGCGGACCTCGCGCGCAACGACCGCGAAGCCTCGGCCATGTTCGCCCGCTTTGGCGGCTTCGACGGCAGCATTGAGCGCCAACACGTTGGACTGGTCGGTGAGGTCGGCGACAGCATCGACAATTGACCCGATGAGATTGGTACGGTCGACCAGGTCGACGAAGGTTTTTCGAATCGTGAGCACCTGGTCGCGAATCTGGTCCATCGCGGCGACGCTTTCCTCAACCGACTGTTTGCCCTGCAAGGTGGATTCTTCGGACTTCTTGGCCAGGTCAATCACCGCTTGCGCCTGCTCGGCCGCTTGCTGAAAGGTCTGGCGCAACTCGGCCACCGTCGAGCCAGTCTCTGTCACCGCCGCGGCGTGGCGAGCCACGGATTCACCCTGAATCGCGCTGTAGTCAGCGATTTCGCCAGCGGCGGACACTTGGTTGCGCACCGACCCCTCGACTTCCAAAAACCGCTTCTGCAGGCTTTCCTTCAAGCCGGCTGCTGCAAGTTCAAGCCGCTCGAGCGTGCCCGCTTCGACATCACTTTCGCCCTCGGCAGAGAGCTCGACCAAGGCATCGCGAAGGCGTTCCAAGCGGCGTCGCAACCGCCAGGCCCAAAGGAGGCCAGCCGTGCATGCACCCACCATCGCACCTGTCCAGGCGTGTCGCTGCGCCGAGGCTTCTACTGCGCGCGCCTGCGCACCCGATGCACCCAGTCGCAGGGTGACCCCCGACCCGCCTTCTCCTAGCGTCACCGGCAAGCGCTGCATGAAATGAAACACACGCATCCCCGAACCCTGATGCCGCAGCAATTCACCCAGCATCGTTCGCTCATCCGTCGAAAGCGACGCATCCACGGCCTGCGCCAACTGTTTGCCGGTGCCGTCGTAGAGCGCTGCATACAAGAGCCCAGCATCGAGCTTAAGCGCTTGTTCGAGAAAAGCCGTCGCGCTCTTCCAGTCCTGCTTGCCAACTGCCTCCAGAAAACCCGGATGCTGTCCCAAGACACCCGCCAACGCCGGCCCTCTGACCGAAATGTCTTGCTCAAGGCGATTGCTGCGCGCGGTTCGCTCCCAAACGCCAGCCAAGCCGTAGCCCAAGTAGGAACCCACGGCGATAAGGAGAATCAGCTTTCGAACAAAGCCGAGCCTCTCCCAACGCTGCACGACTGACGTCAAAACATTCATGAATGTCCCAGCGCGCTCGCCTACTCAATCCCACCGCCGTGCCTGACACACTTAGGGAGGAACAAACTGCTTCACCGTATTCTGAAGCGCGGTCATGTCGATAGGTTTCTGAACGATTGCATTACAGCCGCCGTCCCAGCAGGACTGCAGCAGTTTCGGATTCTTTTCGCTGGTCACCATGATGACCGGAATCGTCGACGTCTTGGCGCTTTTGCGAATCGCCACGAGCGCCTGCCCACCGTTCATGATGGGCATGGAGTAGTCCATCAAGATGCCATCGGGTTTGAGTGTTTCGGCCTTCTCCACGGCTTCTTTCCCGTTACGCGCCAAGTGAACGTCGTAGGCGCTCGAAAGCGCCTGCTGCTCCACTTGAAGCATCGTCTCGGCGTCGTCCACCAAGAGCAGGACTTTACGTTGCGTGCGCGTGATGCCGGCAAGGGTCAACAACGCCGGCGCGATTTGTTCAATCTCGAGGCAGAACGCCGCTGCACCCGAATCCAGCGCCACTTTGGGCATGCCAAAAATCGTGGAGCTGTTGGGCCCTTGTGCCGCCGTGAAGCCACCGCGCCGCTGCACCAGGGCCAAGCCGGCCTGACCGTCTTCGCCCATGCCGGTCAGCACAATGCCCGCGCCCTTGTCACCGAACTCACGCGCGATAGAAGTCAAAAGCACGGTGCCGGAAGGCCGAGCGCTACGCACCGGCGGACCGTCGTCAAGCCGGACTTTGCCCATCGACACCATGAGGTGACGGTTTTCCGGCGCTATCAGCACTGTTCCGGCTTGCAGCGCGTCCCCCGCTTGCGCCACACGAACAGTCACATCGCATTCGCTGTCTAGCCATTCTGCGAGGCGCTGCGTAAAACCCGCCGCCACGTGCTGGGCCACTAGAATCGGCACCGGAAACGTCTTGGGCAACGCCGCCAGAATCGTGCAAAGCGCCTTGGGCCCGCCGGTCGAACCGACCAAGCCGATACAGCTCGCCCGGTGCTTGACACTGACATTCGAAACGACCTTCGACGTGACTTTCGAGCCAGTTGGCCGCACACTCTTGTGCACCCCGACCGCCTTCACGGCTTCGCAAATCGCCTCCAACTGCTTCTTGTGTTTTTCGGGATTGCTTGCGTCGGGCTTTTCAAGGACGTCGAGCGCCCCAAATTCCAAGGCTTTCACGCCCAACGCCACGTTCTCGGCGTTTGCCGCAGCGCACACCGCGACGATTGCCGCCGGGGCTGCGTTCATGATTTCCCGAATCGCCTCTGGCCCGTTTCTTTTGGGCATCCGAAGGTCCATCGTGATGATATCAGGCCGAAGCTCCAACGCCATCTTGACGGCCGTCTCGCCATCTTCCGCTTCGCCCACAACCTCTAGCTCCGGAAGCTGCTTCAAAATCTCGCGCAGCACCTGCCGAAACGACGCGGAGTCATCAACGATGAGACAACGCAGCATGGGTAGTGGCTCCCGAGAAACACACGCGAGGGGAAGTTGAGGTTAGTCCAACACTTGTTTCGTTCGAGAATTCTTCTTATCCCCCTTCTCCCTACCCCTCCCGTGGCAAGCCCCGTAGGCTGAGTGCTCATCCCAAATTGGTCGGGGAACTTAATCACGGCGCGATGGCGTGTCTGCTCAGCGCGCTTGGGGGGCGGGACCCATTCGAAGACTTGCCCTGGCTCGTTCCCAGGCGCGGAGTGGCATACCCTTCGCGCGAGGCTCCACTTGGAGCACCGTGTGCCGAACGGGCACGCCTACTTCGAAGTTTTCGAGCACTTCGGATTGCAGAAGCCTGGCACCCACACCGCTCCCACAGTCGACATCGGGAGGGTTTCGGCACAGAAACGTTGCGGCTGGAGCGTCAACTAGCCCACGGCCGTCTCGCGGTCGCCTCGCTTCACTCCGAGGTCCTCGCCATTGATCAATGCCGCGCCCTCTGAAAGCAGGAAAAGGATGGACGGCACGACTTCTTCAGGAAGGACGAGGCCGCCAGGTCGTAGCAACGTTTCTACGGGCGCTCCGAGCAGGACCGATCGCTGACTCATCGTCGACTTCGTCAACGCCGTCTCAACGAGCCCGGGGCGGAACGTATTTACGGTTACGCCAGTGCCGGCGACTTCGAATGATAGCGCGCGCGTCATCCCCACCAACGCGTGCTTGGCGGCACAGTAGGCAGAGTTGTACTTCGACCCGCGAAGTCCCGCTGAGGAAGAGATGTTCACGATGCGCCCCCACTTGCGCTCGCGCATTCTTCCGAGGACGGCTCGCGAAAAAAGGTACGGGCCCCTCACGTTGACTTCGATCTGCCTCCACCACACCGCTGGGTCAGAGCCTTCGAGGGGTCCAATCACATTGTGACCGGCGTTGTTGATCAAGATGTCGATGGGCCCTATCTGTTCCACGGCAGCATTGACGGCATGTTGGACGTCATTTTCTTGTGCTACATCGACTGTGAACGCACGCGCGCACCCGTCGGCGCGGTTAATCTCGTTGGCGACGCCGTCGAGCTCCGATCGAGTGCGCGAAACGAGCGCCAGGCTCGCCCCTTCTCGTGAGAGCCCCAACGCGATGGCGCGGCCAATTCCACGACCTGCGCCTGTCACCAAGGCGACTCGGCCTTTCAGTTGACCCGCCATTGCACCTCCCGATGTGTTGAACACCTACGAACGAAAGCTTCTTCCCGCAGACGCTCCTTCCGAGGCAAGGACTTTCGCAGCCCCTCGCATCGACAGTGACGCGGGCAGAACCGTCCCGAGCAGCACCCCCGCGACACAAACCACCGTCCCAACGATTCCCAGGGTTGAGACCCTCTCGTGGAGAAAGAGCGTTCCCATCACCCAAGCCAAGGCGGGCGTCAGCAAACTGGTTCCACTGACCGCCGCGGTGGAGGCATATCCAAGCGCGTACGTGGAGAGCATCTGCGCCGCGAAGGACATCACTCCAATCCCAAGTACAGGGACCATGAGCGCACCGCTAATCGGCCGCCACTCGAAAACGGCCATGGGCATCACCGCCAACATTCCGAAGAGACAGAACGAGGAAAAGACCGTCGCTGCGTCCGCCTCGCGGCGCAAGATTCTCATGGTTGTCTGTGACGCACCCATGAGCACTGCCGAAACAATGCCGGCCAACACGCCTATGTTGAGACCA
Organism: Myxococcaceae bacterium; assembly: GCA_046155985.1. Classification (GTDB taxonomy): domain Bacteria; phylum Myxococcota; class Myxococcia; order Myxococcales; family Myxococcaceae; genus JBJXGM01. The sequence continues at coordinate 11,973 of JBJXGM010000128.1, forward strand.
AAATGGGTGCCTCCGGCCGGAATGGCGGTCTGGATCACGAGCGATGCGCCCAGAAAGGAAAGCACCAACCCCAGGATTTTCCGACGTTCCACGTGCTCTTTTAGAACGTACGCGGCAATGACGGTCGCGAAGATTGGAAACGTGTAGATGAGGAGTGACGCCGGTCCCAACTCGAGGTTTGCAATGGCGACGAAGGAGAGGTACACGCCAAGGCCCCCCAATAGTCCTCGGAGCGCCCACATTCCCGGACTACTGAACCGGGGCCATCTTCGCGTCGCAACACACCAAATGCCTACACAGACAAGATTGCAAACAAAACGGATGAACACCAGCTGTGCCGGGGCCACCATCCCGGTGGTCCAGCGAACCATCGTCATCTGCGCCGCGTAGAGAACGCACGACAGCATGACGGTCGGGACACCTCGCAGGCTCATCGGGATGACGTTAGTCACCGACCCAGCCCCCCAAGGCCGTCACTGCAGCTACAGGGTTGAAAGCCGCCGTTTCCCACCCGGGTGACCAAGCCGAGTTCGTTCAACCGCGGTTCGCCTGTGACACGGCCGTTGCGCGGGGAGCAGGCTGCGGGCCCCGCACCAACTTGCCCGGTAACGCACCGGTCGGTTGCCCTTCTCGAAAAGTAACGACGCCGTTGAGGAGCGTCGCGACGTAGCCGTCCGCACGTTGCACCAACCGGCGACCGTGGTCGGGTAAGTCATAGACAGCCTGGGGCACGTGCAGCAATAGCCTGTCATAATCAATCACGTTGATGTCCGCTTTGTACCCCAACGCGATGCGACCACGGTCCATCATGCCGAACGCGTTGGCGTTGCGGGAAGTCAACGCCTCAATAACTTGAGGAACTTTCAGCCGGGGTCCCCGGACCCGATCGCGAGTCCAGTAGGCGAGCATCGTCGTGGGATAGCTCGCGTCGCAGATCACACCGCTGTGCGCGCCGGCGTCACCCAAGCCCAGCAACGAATCCTTGTGCTGCATCATCTCATACGGAGCATTGAGCGAGCCGTCAGCATAGTTCTGCGCCGGCTCGAAAATGATTCCTCGCCCGCCGCGCTCGAGCATCCAGTCGTATGCGAGCGCCGCAGGTGTCGACCCTTTGCGCTCTGCCAGGGCGGCGAAGCTCTCGTCCGGGGGAGGCTCGTAATTCGGCGGGTCCCTCATCTCGAAGCAGAAGTTCCAGTTGGGGCGCCTGCCGCCATCGGGGAACTCTTCGAGAATCTTTGCGCGCAACTCAGGCTTGCGCAGCTCGGCAACCCGCGCCTCGAGGGGGAGTTTAGACAGGAGCTCGTAGCTCGGGCAGCCGTCGAAGGGACTACGCGACAGCTCGTGCCCCATCAGCAATCCGGTGGGCCGACCCAACACCTGCGCTCGGATAGGTAGGCCCTCGTCGCTCGCGCTTCCGATGAGGTCCATTAGCGTGCGCCAACCGTCGGGATCGCTGTGTTTCTGGTTGACCGTAAACGACAGGGGGCGCCGCGTCTCGGCGACGAGCCGACGCAACATCGCGAATTCGCCTGCGATGTCTTTGAACAGACCGAAATCGGAGAGCATTTGGAAAACGCCCCGCCCTGTCTCGGCCATGGCGCGAAGGATGCCAAGTAGCTCGCCCTCGGTCGTGCGCACCGTAGGAAGGGTTTCACCGCGGCTGCTCTTGTGTCGAAGCGCACGCGAGGTGGCAAAGCCGATTGCGCCCGCCTTGATGGCGTCGCGCACGGCATCGCTCATACGCGCGATGTCGGCTTCGGTCGCTTCGGTGCTTGCCGTCGCGCGTTCTCCCATGACGTAAAGGCGCAGCGCGGAATGTGGAATCATGGACGCGATATCCACGTCGTGGGGTCGGGCCTCGATAGCATCAAGGTATTGCGGAAAGCTTTCCCACGACCAAGCCAGCCCTGCCTTGATCACCCTCTCGGGGATGTCCTCCACGCCCGCCATGATTGAGATCAAATCTTCCCGGTCCTGCTGACGACAAGGTGCGAATCCGAGGCCGCAGCTACCCGTGACGATCGTCGTAATCCCGTGTTCCGACGAGGGCGAGTGCCTGCTCTCCCAGGTAACGTGGCCATCTAGGTGCGTGTGGATGTCAACAAACCCTGGCGTCACCAGGAAACCTCTTGCGTTGATTTCCTCCCGGCCGGCACCTATGTTTCGCCCAACACCCACGATGCAGCCGTCAACGATCGCGACGTCCGCTTCGGTCAGCGCGCTACCTGAGCCATCCGCAACGGTCCCATCGCGAATAACCAAGTCATAAGTTGCCATCGTGTGTAGCTACCTCCCGGCCGACTCCAAAGCATAAAAAAGCCGTCACTCTTTAGGAGTAGTTACTCTCAGTTTTGCGCGCGTGCGTGGTAAGTTGTCAAGCAGAACATGGAGAGATGTCGGTGTCGGTCGGCAAGTCGTTGTATGAAAAAATTTGGGATGCGCATGTCGTCGAACGCATGTCGGACGGCACATGCTTGCTCATTGTCGATCGCCAGCTGATCTACGAGACAACGAGCCCTCCCGCGTTTCAAGGACTGAGAGCCGCCGGACGAAAAGTCCGCAGGCCGCGTTCGACGCTTGCCGTCGCCGACCATAGCGTTCCCACGCGCGACCGGGAAAACACCGCCGGATGGGGGGGCAAGCTCGTCGACGAGCTACGCGCCAATTGTGAGACATCAGGAATTCCCTACTTGGATATCGGAGATCCGCGACATGGTATCGTCCACATCGTGGGGCCCGAGCAGGGTTTCACTCTTCCTGGCTTGCTAATGGCTTGCTCAGACAGTCACACATCCACCCACGGTGCGCTTGGCGCCCTGGCATTCGGGATTGGCGTGTCCGAGCTCGAGCAAATACTCGCGACGCAGACGCTGCAGCAAAAACCATCAAAGACGATGCGCATCACACTCGACGGAGTTCTTCAAGATCGCGTGGTCGGCAAGGATCTCGTGCTCGCCATTCTTGGAAGAATCGGCGTGGCCGGGGGTGTGGGTTACGCGATCGAATTCGCGGGTGAAGGCGTGAACAAGTTGCCCATGGCGGGGCGCTTCACCTTGTGCAACATGACGGTCGAGGCAGGCGCACGCTGTGGGCTCATCGCCCCCGATGACGTCGTTTTTGGCTGGCTCAAGGGGCGGCCAATGGCTCCGAAAGGGGAGTTGTGGGAGCAGGCCGTCGCCTATTGGCATACGTTGAGGTCGGACATCGGTGCCGGGTTCGATCGCGAGATGCGGCTGGACGTGTCCAAACTTGCGCCCCAAGTGACGTGGGGCACGTCGCCCGATGAGGTCACGGACGTCGACGGGTGGGTGCCGGACCCCGATCAAGCGCCGACGCCCCAGCAGAGCGACAAGTGGCGGCGCTCACTCTCCTACATGGGTCTGAAACCCGGAACCGCAATCAAGGACATCCGAATCGATCGCGTGTTCATCGGTTCCTGTACCAATTCTCGACTCGAGGACCTGCGTGCCGCAGCGGGAGTCGTGGCCGGCCGCAGGCTGGCCGCCTCTGTGCACGGAATGGTCGTTCCAGGCTCTGGCCTAACGAAGCAGGCCGCGGAGGCCGAAGGCCTCGACCGGATCTTTCGTGACGCTGGTTTCGAGTGGCGAGATGCGGGCTGCTCCATGTGCTTCGGAACCTCCAACGACAGCCTCAGCGCTGGGCAACGCTGCGCCTCCACATCCAATCGAAACTTCGAGAACCGCCAAGGGTCAGGCGGACGTACGCACCTGGTCAGCCCGGCCATGGCGGCGGCGGCCGGAATCGCTGGTCACTTCGTCGATATACGCGAGCTCCCCGGAGCCTGAAACATGGAAAAGTTCACGACGTTGACGGCGATTGCCGCCCCCTTGCCTTGGGCGAACGTCAACACGGACGACATCTACCCAGGACCCGCAGCGAGTCCGGTTCGCGCAGGAACGAGTCGCATGCTGGACCGGGGAGAAATGGGCCCAAACGCGTTCGCGAGCTACCGGTGGAATCCCGATCGCTCTCCCAAGCCTGACTTCATTCTCAACAGGCCGCCGTTCAACGAGGCGCGCATCCTCATTGCCCGAGAGAATTTCGGCTGCGGATCGTCGAGAGAGATGGCGGTCTGGTGCCTTCTGGAAATCGGCATCCGCTGCGTCATCGCACCGTCGTTTGGCGACATTTTTTACAACAACTGCTTCAAGAACGGAGTTCTACCGGTGCGCCTCCCTCCAGAGGATGTCGAGCGGGTGCTCACGCTGGCCGCCGGTACCCCAGGTCCACGCTTCACAGTAGACCTCGAAACGAGTCTGGTACTCGCCCCTGATGGCTCGCGGTATCCGTTCGATGTCGGAGAGTATCGTCGTCAGGCGCTGCTCCAGGGTATCGACGAGATCGCGGCGGCGCTTGCTCGCATGTCCACAATCCATGCCCATGAGCAGGAGTACTACAGCATGCGCCCGTGGCTCCCCTGATGAGCGTTTCGAGGACCCAAGGACCCAAGTAATTTCCGTTTCGTTCGGTTTCGTCTAGCCTGTGGAGGAAGATCCCGACGCGTTCGTAAGCACAATCAAGAAGGGGGAAAAGGCTTGCCCTTTCCTGTCAAGTCCACGGACGTTCCGTCAACGGCGAATGTGCTGACTGGCCAGTTCGAGCGGCAGATAGGTCAGCCAGTGTTCCTCACCGACTCCACGCTGCGCGAGGGAGAGCAGACGCCCGGTGTCAAGTTTGGCCTCAAGGAAAAGCTGGAGATTGCGGCTGGCCTGAGTGAGTTCGGGATGCACTTCGTCTCGGTCGGTTTTCCAGCTGTGTCGAAAGAAGAGCGGGAGATCTGTGCCCGCATCGTCCGTGGGGGGTTCAAGTTCAAGACGGCTGCGATGGCGCGTGCCACGGCGGCCGACGTGGATATTGCCATCGATGTCGGCGTGGACAACTTGCGGCTGTTTCTCGCGACCTCGGATGGGCATCTCCAAAGCAAGCTCGGAATCACGGAGTCGGAGGCGCTGTCACGGATCGAGAAAGCGGCACGACACTGTCGCGATCGAGGCGTCGCTTTCGCATTCAGCGCCGAAGATGCGAGCCGAACTCCCCTGGCGCGACTTGTCAAAGTCTATCAACTCGCCTCCGACTTGGGCGCCGAGTTCGTCACCTTCAGTGACACAGTTGGAATCCTCACCCCGCACACCACGTATCGAATCATCCAAATTCTCCGTTCGCTGGTGAAGGCGCCAATCGGGCTGCACTGCCACAACGATTTAGGGCTCGCTCTTGCAAATAGCCTCGCGGGCCTCGAAGCAGGAGCGCAGATCGTATCGGGAACCGTCAACGGCATCGGTGAGCGAGCCGGGAATGTCTGCTCTGAAGAAGCGGCCGTCGCTCTCAAGGTCAAGTATGGGCGTGACTTGGGTCTGAATCTCGCCGCCATTCCGGCGCTCTGCGACACCGTACATCGTATCTGCGGGACCACGCCGCCAGGAAACAAGGCGATCACGGGCAAATGGTCCTTCACGCACGAATCGGGAATTCACGTGGCGGGCGTGCTGAGCAACCCGGACTCCTACCAACCGTTCCCACCCCAGATGATCGGAAGGACCCACGAGATTGTCTTTGGGAAACATTCGGGGCGGCATGCGGTCAATTATGTGGCCGGGCTTCACGGCGTAGAGCTGTCTGAGGCAGCCAGCTCGATGGTTCTTACAAAAATCAAAGAGCGGACGGAGCAGGATGCTCCGTTCACGGACGACGAGATCATCGCGTTGATCAAGTCTGCTGGCTCACGTTCAGCGCCGTAGGGGGCTGGCTGGAAAGCATTCGCGGAGGCTAAGGATATGCCATGGAGTGACATGAGAGCAGTCGCCCTGGAGCTCGCTCTGCGGGCTGCGGGCCAGAGTTTTCCCCGCCTGTCAGCGACCTCCTATCGCGACGTTCCGCCTCCGCATTCGTGGCGCGTGGACACAGAAACCGAGGGGCATGGGTACTTTGCGCTAGATGTCACGCTAACGCCACAAGGTGACATCCACCTTATCGAAGCAAACGGCTCATTCGCCTCGTTCACTGGGTGCATCGACGGCCGCTACGACGATCGCGCTCGCCACATGGTCGAGGCGTTCAAGGCCAAACGCGCTTCTTCTGGACCCGTCGCTGTTCTTCTCCCTCATACGGACTCACTGGGGAACACGATCGCGGACTGCTTCTATCGGATCGGCGCTTTCGCGGACCTTCTGGCGCATACCGAAGATGCCATGCTTCGGTCGCCTGACGAGGAACTCGGCCCCGAGCGAGTGGCGATCGTGTGCGGCGGTGTGTCGGACATCGCAAGCAAGGTAGCGATACTAACCGGACGCCTCACCTACCAGCGCCGCCCGGTAGCTTTCGCGACGAACCCCAACCTCCTAATCGAGCTCGTTCGAAGAAGGCAACTGCGGCAGGATGGCGACCGATATCTCGTCGATACGAGTGTGTTCCACGAATCGCACTGCGCTGGCTTGGTCCACGACAAATGCGTTCAGCAGCAGCTCGCTACGGGAACTGGATTTGTTCCTTTGCGCTGGGCACGGGCGTTCTCGCGCGATGAATGCGTGAAAGTGCTTGGAGCCTTCCGTGCAGACGGCATGGCGGCGATCGTCAAGATGCGAGCTGGATCCGGGAGCGCCGGAATCGCCGTCCTGGGCCCCGTTCACGGACAAGACGTTGTCGCGTCGCGGTTGGACGAGCTCTTCGAAACAGCCGAGCGCAAATACGGGCCCGCGGTTCGCGAGACGATGTTTCCGCTCGAGGTGTTTCAGTTTGTCCGCTCGACCCCCTTCGAAATGGAGGGGCGCGAGCATCTCTGGTACATGCGGGTCGAGTGCTTGATCAACACGGGCTACGTAGACGTCAAGCCGTGCATCATCCGCGTGTGTCCAGAGCCCTTTGATGACAAGACCTATCACCGGGCGGGGGTGATTTCCACCCTTCGCGGACGCACCGACGCGATTCGTTTCATGCTTTCTCCCGTTGCGTTGCTGAAAGACCGGAACCTCAGCGTTCTCGACACGGTGCGGGTCAATCCAGAGGTCCATAAGCGACTCATCCAAAGCTGTGCAAAGTGGTGCCAGAACGCATGGCAGCCAAGGGCGCCCGGATAGGGGGAAACGTGGGACTGCTGGTTGGTCGTGTCGCGATTGTGACGGGTGCCAGTAAGGGCATCGGTCGCGTGATAAGCAAACTCTTCTCTCAGGAAGGCGCACAAGTGGTTTGCGCCGCGCGCTCAGCCGATCTTGTGCGTGAAACCGTGAAGTCGATCCAGGCTGCGGGGGGCACGGCGGTTTCTGCCGTGGTTGACCTTGGACGCGAACTAGACGTGAGGGAGCTATTTCAACAAGCGCTCCGCGAATTCGGACGGGTCGATTGCCTGGTCAACAATGCAGGTGATGGTGGCCCGACGGCTCCGATTCAAGACTACTCGTTCGAGGATTGGACCTACACGCTCAATTCTTGCCTAACTAGCTCTTACCTGTGCGCTCGCTTTGCCGTGCCTGCAATGATCGCGTCCGGCCGCGGTTCCATCGTCAATGTGGCCTCGATGGCCGGCAAGCGCGGGCTCCCTCACCGCGTAGGCTACTGCTCGGCGAAGGCCGGCCAGCTGGGCCTGACCGCCGGCCTCGCGCTGGAGCTCGGTCGCTACGACATCACCGTCAACGCCATCGCGCCTGGCGCGGTCGAGGGCGATCGCATCGATCGCGTTATCGCTGGACAGGCTGGAATGCGAGGGGTCAGCGTCGATGAGCAGCGCAAGATTGTTCAAGGGCGCGTGCCACTCGGCCGCATGGTGACCGCGGAAGACATCGCGTGGGCCGCGGCCTTCTTGTGCAGCGATCACGCTCGCAACATCTCGGGGCAATGCATCCCAATCAATGGGGGGGACCCAGCGTGACCGAATCGCGCCCGGCGTCGGGGTTCAGGGAACCGAGTGCTGTTCATGTCAGTGGGTACGACCGGCGGCAGGTCAGTACCGGTGACCTTTGTCGCACGCATTTCCGGAAGGTAAGCGCTCCGATGACATCGCCCGCCACGAGGGAACAGCGGTCAGCGACCGATTTGACGCGCACCCGATACCATGGTTCAACTTCCGACGGTGTTCACCGCTGCGAGGAGACGTCACAATGCGTATTCGAATGGTAACAGGATGGTTAGCGTTGCTGTCGGTAGCATGCAACTCGACCCCCTTGGAGCAGAAGTTCATCACCCTGGGCGCGTTGACGGCCTCAACCGGTGCAAACGCATCATTGGGGCAAGGGCAGGCCGTCGCGCTGGCGGAAGCACATGTGAACGCAGCTCTCCGCAGGGCGCCCTACAAAGGGCTTACGTTTTCGTTTATCTACGGTGATTCCGCGGGAAGCGGCCCGGTCGCCTCTACCAGAGCGGTCGAATTTCGGGATCAGGGTATTCGCGGCCTGGTGATTGACTTGAGCGCCCCGGCAACCGCCGTCGCCGAGCTGAACTACGACGCGAGCCCAGACAACGACTTCTTCTTCCCCATGCAGTGCAGCTCCTGCGCGTCGTCGACGCTCAACAACCCCAACGCCACGAACGCCAATCCCGTCACCCAGGCGGCCCTTCGCAACTCCTTGAGGTGGACGTTTAAGGCAACGATGAGCGCAGAGCTGATTGCGAAGGCACTCATCCGGCTGCTGCTTCTGGAAGGAAACAACGGCGACGTGAACGGTGATGGTATTTTCAAGCTGGGGCTCTTCGGAACCAACGACGTCTCCGGCACGGCTTTCCTCGCCGACCTGCAAACCTTCGGCAACCAGCTCCACCCAACGAACATTCTCTTCGAGAGCATCCTCATTCCATCGACAGTGAACCCCTCCAGCTACAATTACGGCGCCGACCTGGCCAGGTTGGCGGACAACATGAGCGCCAGCATGGTGGTTGAGGGGTTTCCGGACGCGATCGCGACTTACGCAGTGGGCGCGAGCACGGCCGCCATCATCAACGCCCATCGCAACGGTGGTTACACCATTAACTTGATTGGGAGCCAGATTCTGCGTGTTCCCGCGGTCATCCAAAACCTGGGTAATGCGGCAAACGGATACGGAGGGGTGTCTCACGTAGAAACGGACGACCCGGTCTCGGGAGAAGCTTTCAACACTGCCTTTGAAGCCGCTACCGGCGGTCCAGCGTTCTTCCGTGATTCGTACTATTACGACAATGCATTTACTCTCATGCTTGCTGGTCTGGCGGCGTCTTCGGCAGTGGACGATCCCTCCGCGATCACGGGCGAGGAGATCAGGCAGGGGTTGCTCAGCATCAACGATCCGAACGGTGAAGTGATTCACGCTGGCGAGGACGGGTTCGTTCGTGCAATCGATGCGATCAGCGAGGGCAGGGCAATCAACTACGAGGGTGCGAGCGGCCCGATGGACTACGACGCAAACCTCTCCGTCCGGAACCGTCTGGTGCGGTTTGTCGCGGAGAACGGACGTTACGTCGACGTCCCGCCGAAGCTTGATTGTGTGACCAACGACGACTGTCTCCCGGAGTCATAACGCCGGCGGCGTGACCTCAGAATTGGAGTGAGCAGCGACGGGGTGGTGCATCCACCGCGTCGCTGTTTTCTTAATAAGCGTAGAGCCACGGGGTGACGTCTCCTGGGCCGCGAGCGATCGACTCGTGCCCTCGTGTTCGTCGCGCAAGGTGGTAAACGGTTACCGCTGATACGCAGACATCCGTCTCTATCCGCCCCACATGACACGTGGATACGCTTGCATTCAAAGGAGCGCTTAGTGCCAAAACAATTTTGGATCTCTTTCGTTAGCATCAGCGTTGCGACCGGGCTTTGGGGCCTAATCAGATTTCGCCGCCCACACTGGAATGTCTATCCGCTCGTTTCGGCCTTGATCAGTGCCATCGTCGCCGTCCCTGCGTTGGTGTTGCGTACGCCGCTGAGCATCGGCATAGCGTGCGTTACGTTGGGGGCCATGCTTTGGGAGCGCATGACGCCGCGCGTCCAGTACGACAACGATAAAGACAAGAGCCTCGACCGGAGTGGGGTTGCGTACGCGGCGATATTCATCGCCGTGAAGCGACTGCTCCTGATGATGTTTGGCTATTTGTCACTGAAGTTCTTGTTAACCACTTATCCGTCGCCGATTCGGATTGTCGAGCACCTGCCGATGTGGGCGGCCCTCGTCATCGGTTTGCTCTGGAGTGACTTCATCAATTACTGGGTTCACCGCTCCGAGCACTGGTCAGACTTTCTGTGGGAGTTTCACAAAGTTCACCACGCGTCCGAGCGCATGACGGTTCTTGCCGCCGCGCGTACCCACGTCTTCTCGTTCTATGTGTTAGTCCAAGGTGGACACGTCGCAGCAGCGTGGTTGATTGGGCTACCGGCGGAGGCGCTACTGGTCATCGAAGTTTTCGACGTCGTTTTCGCCGGTGTTTGGGCGCATGCCAACATCGATTTCCCCAAGCACCGTATGCCCTGGTGGGGATACGTTCTCGCAACCCCTAACATCCACGGTACGCACCACGGCCTCGACTCCAGATGCAACTATGGTCAGGTTTTCGTGCTGTGGGACTTCTTGTTCGGGACCTATCGACCGGTGGACCGCGCATTCATCTATGGAATCGGCGACTCGACCTACACAAATTCTAACCTTTGGTGGCAGCAGGTTGAACCCTTCATCGGCGCCTTCAACGTCCTGAAGCGGTCGGTTCGCCGGATCGGTCGTCCCATCGCCAGCGACGTGCCTCAAACGCGCGTTTGACGTGGGGGTTTCCACGCGACCTCCGACGCAGGACGAAACAGCTGCGCCGAATGCGGCTCCGCCATGCGGAAACACCGTCCCTCCGCACAATTGGCCGGCCAAACCCCTTGCCTTATTGGAGAACCGGTCAAATCTGCTTGGGTGCACGATCACTTTGCGCGAGTGACTCAAGCATTCGACGCTCGTCGTTTCTGGGGTTTGCGTGCGGCGTGTAGGTTGTTGAGGGCTTTTCGGTTGGCGCACGTCTCGCGGTAGGCCCAATGCACCGCTCGGTACAGGCGCTCGGGCCCGCAGGTTTTCAAAGCCGCTCGCATTCGTGCCATCTGCCGGGCGCCCTTTTCACTCCACCGTTGGCCAGAGCGCTTCATGCGATTCTGAATGACGTGGCGCTGGGCACTTTCGATGGGGCCGCTTCCAATGAGGAGGCCCATGCCTCGGTACCTCGGGTAGTCCATGCGTGACTGGTTGTTGCGCAAGTAGTGGATGATGTCGTCGAGGGCGCCCAGCTGCTCCCCGTTACAGTCTTCCAAGGTGCCCATGAGTTGACGCACCAATTCGTCTACCTGGCCTTGGGCAAGAAGCGTCTCGCTTGTTTGCTTCCATATTTTGAGACACACCGCGTCTTCTTCGCCAAGCAGCTTCTTGCCGAAAGCCATGACGTTTTGCACCGCGTGGTACCAGTCCAGAATTTGCAGCGCCCCCGGACGGATGGCCTCCGCCACCACCCAATTTTCTGGCGCGCCGTCCGCCACGTACACCACCCGTTTGGCGCCAGCTGCGCACTCCAAATCCACCGCGGCCTTCAATTGCTCCTTGAATTTGTCCTGCGAGAAGTCACCCACGTAGCGGGCTTGGGACAAAACACCTCGAGTGACGGTGTCGCCCCTGACGTGACTCTCGTGGCGAAACGCCATTCCCAGTTTCATTTCGCGCCAGCCTTTGCCCAGCTGCGCTTCGATGGCTTCATGGGCCGCTCGCAGCAGCAGCATCCCCCCGTCACTCATAAAGTACACCGTCTCCGAGGGCGCCTCCTCGGGCGGCAGCAGCGCCGACTGCAACAGATGTGCATCCGCCTCGTCGGCCATCGCGCCGACGCGTTTGGCGACTTGCCGAAACTGGTTGTCGGACACCGGGTGGGAGGGGTGGAGAAAATTCCAATGCACCGCCGCCTCGTTGGGCGGAAGCAACAAAACCACGTCGACAACGCGCTGTTCCAACTCCATGGACAATTCGCCGTGTGTCCCGCTCAGCGACGTAAACGTCCTGGGCACCGCCTTCTTTCGCACCCGTGTTTCTTTGCCGCACAGCGGACAGCGCTTGGGTGTGGTGTCTTCCGGCGGTAAGTCAGCAAGCCGTTTGTCCATGACGGACTGGCCCACCAGGCGCTTGGCCTCCTCGGCTTCCATCTCGAATCTCGACACCAGGCCCCGCTTCGCCATCCCCGCTTTGGCGGCCGCAACCAGCTTCAAAAGTCCCTCTTGCTTCAATGTTTTTTTCGTCATGGGGAATCATCGAAGCGGCAGCCTAAATGTTGATCATCCTTACGCTTTTTATTCGCTTACTCCCGAACCGCGCAAAGTCGTCGTGCACCCATCTGCTTGGGTGCAGGATCGATTTGCGCGGAAATTTCACTGGTTGGATGCCCGGCGTTTCTGTGGTTTTCGAGCGGCGTGGAGTCGTTCCAGGGCGCGGCGATTTCGGCAGGTTTCTCGGTAGGCCCAGCGGATGGCTCGAAAGAAATTCTACGGGCCACTGGTTTTGAAGGCGGTACGGAGACGGGCCATGCGCCGTGCGCCAGGTTCGCTCCAGCGTTGGCCAGAGCGCTTCATGCGGGACTGGATGACGTGACGCTGAGCGCTCTCAATGGGGCCTGAGCCAATCAACAAACCCAGACGTCGGTAGGTGGGGTAGTCCATCCGCGTTTGGTTGTTGCGCACGTAGCGAACAATGTCGTCCAGGGCCTTGAGTTGTTCTCCTGCACAGAATTCTTGGGTGTGCATGAGTTGGCGTACCAATTCATCGACATTGCCTCTTGCCAGTAGCGCCTCGGTTGTTTCTTTCCAAAGCGTTAATTCGAAGGTGTCGTTCTCACCCAGCAGCTTCTTGGCAAAAGTCATGACGTTTTGCACCGCGTGGTACCAGTCGAGAATTTGAATGGCGCCTGGGCGGACTGACTCAGCCACCACCCAATTCTCGGGTGCACCATCTGCCAGGTACACGGCGCGCTTTGTGCCGC
>JBJXGM010000134.1:0-18462 GCA_046155985.1 Myxococcaceae bacterium
AACGTCCCCACCGCATTCTCAATCATCTGGTTGGCTGTCTCTTCCGAAAGCCCCGCCTCTCCCAGCACGGCCCCTGCTTCCAGGGCGTCCAGTCGAAACATCTGCGAAAGCTTCGCGCGCCTCTCCATCAGCCCCAGCTTGTGGAACCCCGCCATCCGGGAAGTCACCGTCTCTGACATGCGGTCTCCAGTGAACGCGTCGGGAGGGGAAAGCCTCTAGCAATGACGCATAGAAGGACGCAAGGTGGCCTAATTCCGCTAGTCGATCTAGAAAACGGCCGTTCGGAGGTAGTGCGTACCCATGGACTATGCGGATGTCGTCATTGCGGGCGGGGGCCCTGCGGGTGTCGCAACCGCCGCCGCGTTGGCGCAGGCGGGGTACACCGTATTGATCGTCGACGCTGGTGCCGACCGCACCAAGCAGCTGGCGGGTGAGCTTTTGCATCCACCGGGCGTGGCGGACTTGGAGGCTTTGGGCTTCGGCCAGGCGGTGGCCAGCATCGAAGCCAGGCCTGTGAAGGGCTTTGCCGTCATCGATGGTGTGGGCACCCATGAGGACGGCGCCCAAACGCAGTTGCTCCCCTATTCCGAGCTGCCAGGACCTTCCGGCCAAGGCATCGCTTTCGACCACGCCAAGTTGTGTGAGGCCCTGCTTGCCGAGGTTGAACGAAGACCGCGCGTCAAGTTGTGGAACAAGTCGCGTGTGACGGGCATTGTTCAGAATGACGCGGAATCTGTGGTGGTCGTTGTGCAACGAAAGGACGGCTCATCCACTCAAGTTTCGGCAAAACTTCTGGTCGCCGCAGATGGACGCGCGTCGGGCGTACGTAAGATGGCGGGCATCGAAGAAGACAAGAAGCTTCTCTCCAGCATGGCCGGCTATCTGGTGGACAGCGCCCTGCTTCCGCACCCAGGCTTTGGGCACGTGTTTGTCGGTGGGCGCGCACCGGTGCTGGCCTATGAAATTGCCCCTGGCACAGCACGGGTGATGGTGGACATCCCCGAAGGGGGGCAAGGCATCGACGCACCCAAGAAGGACCCCTCGTACCTTGCGGCGCTTCCGCCCGCGCTGCGCGAAGCCGTTCAAACCGTCGTACATACTCACCGCGCCGTGGTAGCCGCCAGCTTCACGCGCAAGCCGCAGTTTGCTGCCAAAGGCCGTGTCGCTTTGGTCGGCGACGCCGCCGGCTGCTGCCATCCCGTGAGCGCAAGCGGATTGTCATCGTGCACACGCGACGCGCTGGAATTGCGCCGTGCCTTGCAAGAATCGCCGGACGACATCCATCAGGCTTTGTCGCGCTATTCGGTTTGGCGAAAAGGCCCTCAGCGAACACGAATTTCGCTGGCTGCAGCGCTGTACCAAGCATTCTCGGAGAATTCCCCCGAGATGAACTTCTTGCGTCGCGGCCTGTTTCGCTATTGGAGGCGAAGCAAAGCGGGACGGCGAACGTCGATGGCGCTTTTGTCGACGCGAGAAATGCGCGTCGGTGTCATGGCCCGCGAATACGCACGGGTGGTGAGCTTTGCGTTGCCACGTTTGATGGTGGACTCGTCCAAGAGTTGGTCTGCCTTGCAAAATGGGCGGCGCGCACTCACGGGCCTTGTTCGTTCAACCCTGCCGCATGTCGGGGAAACTGTCCGTCAAGCCATCGACACTTTGGGTCGACGACGCCGTTCGGAATCTGGGTCGAAGTCAGTCTGAGCCGTTTGGGCTTCCACCGTCGTCCGCCGCACGGACGGTGATGTCGAAGAAAGTCTGAGGGCCCCCGGCCGCATCGGAACCCGCTCGGCACAGGGTTTTCCCGATTCGAAGCCCGAGCAAACGAACAACGTTCTGCCCGCCCTCCGCCTGAATGTTGGGCGAAACGACCGACAGGTCGTCACACAGAAGACCTCGCGCACTCCCGACACCCAACGACAGCGTTTCGCCCACCTGGAGCGAGAGGTTCGAAGTTTTCCGAAAAGCCACCTCGTCGGACGCGCCGCCGTCGCTGCCTGCGTCAGGTGAACCCGCTGCCAAGACGACCACGCTAAACAGCACTCCAAGCGTCGACATGGCCACAGTGTAAACGAATAATCTTTCTCTTCCGAATCCAGCGAGTAGCCTGCCCCGACTTCATCCGCTGAAACCTCAGGGTTTCCCAAAGGAGTGTTTCTTATGTCTCGAATTTCTCTCGCCATTGTGTCGTTCGCCGCCTTGCTTTGGGCCAGTGCTTGCACCCCCACCGACCCGGCAGATTTTATTGGCACGTGGCAGTACCAGGCGGGCAGTGTCGTCACGACGTCGTGCTCAGGCGTGCCGAACGACTCCGACCCCCTCACCGGTAACGTCACGATTACCCAAGGGACGGCGTCCGCCCTCAATGTGACCTACGGTTCATGCACCGCACGCTTCGATGCCGGCAACAACAACAGTGTGAACCTCGTCGCTGGGACCGGCTGCTTCAACAACTTTGGTTTCACCGGAACTGGCACGTCGGTCAGCGGCACGTACACGTTGTCGGGGGATGGCAACACCCTCACCGAGCGTCAAAGCGCCAGCTTCAACGTTTTGTTTGTCTCGTGCAGCATCAATGTTGAGGGCACGCTCATGCGGGTTTCGCTGTAGAGCGCACCGGGCTAGGGGGTGTCCCTAGCAACACGCATGCGGCAGGACAACCTGCCGCGTGCGTGCGCAGGTCATTTCGAGAGCGCGTTAGCCCAGTTGAACGCGGCGGACGCCGCGGCGTGACAAGAGCTCGGCGAGCCGTTCTCTTTGGTCCCCCTGAAGCACCAGCGCGTCCCCATCGAGTTTCCCCCCGCAGCCGAGCGCTTGTTTGAGCGCGGTGAGCCATGCTGTGCGCTGAACAAGAGAGAGGTCGAGCTTTTCGATGACCGTCACCTCCTTGCCGCTATGGCCCTTGGTTTCGAGCCGCACAAGCGCCAGCGGCGGCCCACGGGGAACCGGCGTTTGAGAAGTTCGCGGTTTCTGATGTTCCGCTTCTTCAGACTTGGGCTGCGTGTCGGAGGTTGCCGACATCCGTTTCGAAAGCGACGCGAACGGCTGGTGTGACAGCGTGCTGCCTGGGGCGCTGAGCGGAATCTTCTTCTTCATTGCGGCTGAGCGGACTGAGGCGCGATTCCTGCCAACACGAGGCGCTCAGGTTTTCCTTCGGCCAAGGCCAGGGCATAAATCAGCTCTGGAATCGCAAGAATCTCCCGTCCGTTGGCCAACAAAAGCGGCGTGCCGCGAATTTGATACTGCTCCGCGTAGCGAATGTCTTCGGCAAGACGGTCTGCCGTTTCGGTGGCGCCAATGCACTTTTCGAGCGCCGCTTTGGACGTTTGTCCCGATGACGCCACCTGAAGCACCCGTTCCACCGACAGACCTTCTTGTGCGGCGAAAAGGCGTTCACGCAGGTCCCAAAAATCTGGCGCAGTTTCGAGACAAATTTGAACCTTGGCCGCAAGACATCGCACCCCTGTACCATCGGATGCGCTGACTTTCGGGTTGCATGCTTTGTCGAGCGGATACTGCCGTGCTTCGGTCGAGAAGCTTCCCGCGGGCGCTTGGCGTCTCACTTGCGCCAGCATTTCGATGGCCCGGCGGCAATGTGGACAAAGGATGTCGGTGAACTCCACGACGTGAAGCGTCGCGCTTGCTGAACCCAAACGGTTGCGAACGGGGGCTGTCGCAAGATGCTGTGCACTGGTCATGTACCGACCCATCGCTTGCGACAGCATCCGACGGTCATCCGAGGAAAGTGTCGACACGAAATCCACCAGCCCGGCGCCAGTCGGAAGCTGCGTCGCCTTCTCGGGGGGGCGTCCGCCGGCGGTGAGCAAGAGCGCCAGGTAACACCCCAGGGCGATGGTGCACGACACCGCAATCCCCCGCCAACCCTCGGGTGTCGGCGGAATCTTCAGGGGTGCAGAAATCCCAACAAGTGCGAGTCCGCCGGCGAGAACCGCCAACCCATAGGTGGCCACACAGGTGAGGCAGACGCCCCCAGCGAGGATGCTGGCGAGCGCGAAAAAGACGGCGCCAAAAAGTCCGGCCGCAGCACTCGCTCGGACAGCCGCCACCGCCGCGGCTATCGGCCTTTGCGCCAGAAGTTGCATCACCAAGAAGACCGCCGCCCCAAACAAAGCAACGGCCCAAACCAACCCCAACCCCGCCACCGGCAAGCCCGTGAGCTGGTGAATGCGCGCGGCCAGAGGTGAATCCCACACGCGTGCGCAATTCACTGTGTCTGAGACGCCACAAAACGTGTCGCCGCCGGCGCGCAAGACACGCAGTTCCATCCACTGCAGCAGGGCCAAGAGACCCGCGCTGAAAGACACCCACAGGAGGAGTCCTGCCACCCTGGGCGAAACAGGGCTGTCCGCACGACTTGTGGAGTTGGCCTTCATGGAGCGACCTCCTTATATAGCGTGCATGTCGGCTCTGTCCCTGTCTGAAGATGCGCGCACCGCGTATGCCGCGGCCCGTCATAGGGTGGCGTTGTTCCCGCTCGAGCGCGACATCATCAGCGTGCGAGGGCCTGACCGCGTGTCGTTCGTGCAAGGCATGGTCACCCAAGACGTTGCCCAGCTCAGCCCTGGGAATGCGGCCTATGCCGCTCTGCTCACCGCCAAGGGCGCCATGGTGTCCGATGCACGCGTGCATTGTCGGACGGACGCACTGCTTTTGGAGGTCGAGCGCGGGCGGGGCGAAGCCGTGAAACAATTCTTGGAGCACTACCTCATTTCTGAAGATGCCTCGCTCGAGGATGAGACCACGCGCTTTCGACTTGTGCGCTTGTGTGGCCCGCTCGCGCAAAACGTGCTGGAAACCGCGTTCGCCATGAAGCTTCCCGCGCTTTTGCTCGATGCCGGCGTGGCGTGCCCCACTGGGGAAACGATTTTGGGCCAGGCGCTCTGGACCGAAAACACATGGGACGTCCTTGTGCCAGAACAACTGGCTGAGACGAGCGAAGCGAAGCTTTATGAAGCCGTTTATTCGAGCGGGGGCGTTGAAGGCGGCGAAGAAGCCGCCGAGGTGCTTCGCATCGAGGCGGGTGTGCCGCGCTACGGAAAAGATATGGATGAAAAAACGATTCCGCTGGAGGCCGGCCTCACGCGCGCCATTCACTACAAGAAGGGCTGCTACATTGGCCAAGAAGTTATCGCGCGCGCCACTTTTCGGGGGCAGGTGAATCGCCAACTTGCGGGTTTTCTCTTGGGCGAACTCTCCCCTGCCCCTGGAACACTGCTGCGCAACCCCGCCCAGCCCGACCGAAAATTGGGCGTGCTCACGAGCGTTTCACATTCGCCGCGGATGCACCAAAACATCGCGTTGGGTTACGTCCACCGGGATTTCATCGGACCCGGCACACGCCTGACGCTTGAAAGCGGCGGCGAAGTCCAAGTGGCGCAATTGCCGTTCGCGCCAACACGCGCGGCAGGCTAGAAGAGCCCCCATGAAAGTCGCTGTGCTGACGGGGGGTGGAGATTGTCCGGGGCTCAACGCCGTCCTGCGCGCCATCGTCCGGCGAGCCTCCAAGCACGGTTTTGAAGTCATGGGCCTTCGGGATGGTTGGAAAGGCCTCTTGGAGGACAACCATTTTCGTCTCACGCGAGAAACCACTTCGGGGATTTTGCATCGCGGCGGGACGATTTTAGGTACCTCGCGCGTCAATCCCTTCAAGGTCGAAAACGGCTTGGAAAAGGTGCTGCGCGCTGTCGAGCGGCACCAAATTGGCGCCGTCATCGCCATTGGGGGCGAGGGCACGCTGTCGGCTGCCACTCAGCTTCACGCCCACGGCATGAAGGTTGTGGGCGTGCCGAAAACCATCGACAACGACCTCAATGGTACAGATTTCACATTTGGTTTCGACACGGCTGTGCACATCGCCACCGAAGCCGTCGACCGCCTGCATTCCACCGCGGAAAGTCACAAGCGCGTCATCGTCTGCGAAGTGATGGGCCGCCACGTGGGTTGGATTGCCACCTACGCCGGCATCGCCGGTGGCGCGGACGTGATTCTGGTTCCCGAGCACCCCGTCGAACTCGAGCGGGTGGCCGAACACATCCACCGCCGTCACTCCACGGGGCGAAGCTTCTCCATTGTGGTGGTCGCGGAAGGCACACGCATCAAGCAGGCATCGGGGGAGACGGAGCGCATTGTGACGTCGGGCGCGCTCGATGAAGCTGGCCGGCCGAGGCTCGGTGGCGTCGGTGCCTACATCGCCACAGAGATTGAGAAACGAACAGGCTACGAGACCCGCGTGTCAGTCTTGGGACACATCCAGCGCGGTGGCGCACCCACCGCGCACGACCGTGTTTTGGCCACGCGTTTTGGGGTCCATGCCTGTGACATGGTGGCCAGAGGCGAATTCGGAAAAATGGCGGCGCTCCGCGGCAATCAGATTGTCAGCGTGGATTTGGCGACAGCGACGCAGTCTCTCAAATACGTGCCACCGGAATTCTTCGAGGTGGCTCAAGTGTTTTTCGGATAAGGGCCCTAAGGCTCGCTTACGGCGAAGCGGCGTTGCCCGTCGGAAGCGGAAACCCGACATCCAGCACCGGGAATCGGTGGGCTTTTGGCAACTCGTAGTGCCACCACTCCATCTTGTTCTCGACAAAGCCCGCGCGCTTCATCACCGCGCGCAGCCGTGCCCGGTTGGCCTTCGCCTGCTTTGTGGCTTTGGGGTTGTCGTGATGCGAGGCGGGCTGAAACGAATCGAACGGTGTGGGCATTTCGACTTCTTGCCCGTCTTTCTCCAGGGTGAGGTCGACCGCCGCCCCCCGGTTGTGTGGACTGCCCGCCTTGGGATTGGCCACATAGCCCGGCTTGGGAACGAGCTCCCACATCATGTGCTGAACTGACAGGGGTCGGTAGCAATCATAGAGATGAAGCCGCAGTCCCAGCGCTCGAAGTTCTTCTGCGGCCCGCGCCAGTTTGTCCGCCGCTTCTTTGACCAGAAAACACCTGGCGTGTGGAGGGTAGACAGGTCTGTCGAGAAAGTTATTCGGTGTCGCGTAACGCAAGTCGACCGATACATCCGGGAGCTCGTTCTCGACGTCGATGAGAGCCGGGAGCGCAGGCACTGGCGCGCTCCCCAAACATGCCACGAGGGCCCAAGCCGAAACCGCCATGCAGAGAGTTTACTCGTATTGCGTGGGGTCGGAAACGCCAGCGTCTGAAAAGCCCTTGCGGCGAATCTTGCAGCTGTCGCATTGGCCGCACGCCAATCCGTTGGGAGAAGGGTCGTAGCAAGAGTGCGTCGCGGCGAGAGGCGTACCCAGCTTCACCGCCAAGCGAATGATGTCCCCCTTGGACAATCCTGCCAAGGGCGTCCGCACGCGAAACGGCTTTCCTTCGACACCCGCGCGCGTGGCCCATTGCGCCAGGTTTTCGAACGCACGAATGAATTCGGGACGGCAGTCTGGGTAGCCGCTGTAGTCGACGGCATTCACGCCAATGTAGATGTCCTGTGCGCCGACCACCTCGGCCACACCCAAGGCCAGCGACAAGAATATCGTGTTCCGCGCGGGCACGTAGGTACTGGGGATATCCGCGGCTGTGGCGATGTCGCGGTTCTTCGGCACCGGCGAATCTGTCGTCAAGGCCGAACCCCCGATGGCCCGCAAGTCGACCGACACCACACGGTGGTCTGCACCCATTGAAACGGCGAGCGCCGCAGCACGCGTCAGTTCCACGCGATGCCGCTGGCCGTAGTCCAGTGTGAGGGCCACGGGCGCAAATCCCGCCGCCACCGCCACCGACAGACAGGTTGCAGAATCCAAGCCCCCGGACAACAAAACGACTGCCTTGGGTTTCAACGCCGGTCTCCCGACACGGGATAGCGAACGGCGCAAGGTGCACAGGCGCACGTCTCTGGGTTTGGCAAAACACGGTCAATCAATTCGCCGCAGGCCAGCACGGCATCAAAACCGTTGGACGTTGTTTGAGGCGGGGTGATGGCAGCGCCGTCAGGCGCTGGCACCCCACCCGTCAAAGCATTTGGGGGACAGACCGGACTCTCGAGCGCGTCTCTTTGGCTGCGGCTCAAAAGCGCCACCACCAAAGTTTCCTCAACAGTCACCTCAGGACATTCGCATTGTGCAAATTGGCGAGGCGCACTCGTGATGGCGCGAATGACTTGGCCATCAAAAGTGGCATTTTGGTCAAAGCCACCGAGCGAAAAAAAAGCGGCAGCCGGATTGGAAGGGTCGTCTCGCGAAAAAGTCCCTGAAAAAGAGAAGGGTTCCTTAGGCAATTCAGGGAAGGGTTCCTCAGGCGGTCCAGGAGCGGTACAGGCGGCTTCGCCGAGCGGGGCACCCAGGGACACACCGGCAGAAAAAGCGAACGTGCCCATCACTTCGCTGCCCGGGTAACGGGGCTCGACACACCCCGCAACGCCAAGGGCGCAAACCAGAGCCCACCGTCGCTGAGCAGGGTCGCGCATCAGAACGGTTTATTCCCAGGAGAGCATGTCACGCGCAAGAGCAGCGAAAGCGGAGTTCTCTGCCAAGGGCAAGCGCGAGGCCGGCAACGCTGGGTCCGCGCCACGTGCTTGGGGGTGAAGCGCCGCGACAACGCGACACGCCGCCAGGGTGCTGGGGACGGCACGCAAGGCCTGCACCGCCGCTTCATCGAAGCCAGCCAGCGGCGCATGTCCGCGAAGTTGCGCGCTGCGGCCCCCCAAAGCGAACGTCAAGGCCGCGAGGTACGCCAGTTCGGCCGGACCGAAGCGACTCAGGGCGCTTGTGCCCAGCACCCAAGTCGGGCCCCACGCAACATAGGCCTCCACCCCTCCACGCGCGTCCAATACGACCGGCCAATCGCCAACGCCAAGTGCCACGAACGCTTCGTGCAACACATGTGCGAGCCGGGGGAAGTTTGCCGCGTCAACCGGTGTTGCGTCCGTCGGCAACGCAGGCAACCCCTCCATCGCGCCAAGGCTCACGGGCGTCATCGGCACCCAGGGCGCTGCTTTCTGACTTTCTGTGAGTGCGGCGCCGAATCCGTCAGCGCGCTCCGCAGCGGCCCCCTGGTCCAGTTGCCGCAATGCCAGGGCGTAGAGCGTCCAGCCATCGGCATCTGCGGGCTGGCTGCGAAGAATATCGCGCCACAAGTGCGCGGCCAGCGGTGCGCCCTGAGGCGTCCCGACCAAGCCTTCTGCGGCTTGGCGCGCAGCAGCTGGGGTCAGGCCTGGGCCCGACATCAGGCGCTGAGCGACAGCGACGGCAAACGGATGAAGACCGCTGCCCACGTAACGGTGCAGCAGGCGCTCGAGTGTCTCGGGCGTTTGCGCAAACGTCTCCAGCGCACGAGCAACCCATGCATCGACCTCACCCGGCGTCTTTGCGAATAACGTCAGCAGTTGTTCGAAAGCTGCTGCGCGCGTCGCTTCCTGCGATGCGTCGAAGGCAAGAGAGTCCCACATTCGTATGGCATCGTCGAATCGATTGGCCTGGAAGTGGGTGTCGGCCACGCGCAACAGTGCCGATTCGTTGGCGGCATTTCGCGCGAGCTCTTCTGCGCGTTCAAGTTCGCCCCGCGACAACGCCAGTTCAAACCCATGGGTAAACGCTTCGGCATGCGCCCCCAGCGCCGCCAGACGTGCGGAGAGTTCCCACGGCGGGAGACGGTCGCCCAAGGCTTGCGCTGCTTGGTCGAGGCGCTCGCGCGCTTCCGCCTGCTGGCCGGCTGCCGCATGCGCGTCCGCCGCGCGCAAGAGAAAGTCACCGCGCGCCTCTGGGCCTGACAGGAGTGCCGCACGGCCCCAAGCTTCAGCCTCGTTCACGTGTTCGTTGGATTTTGCGTACAACCGCGCAAGCTGTTCGAATGCTATCGCCGTCGGGTCGGCATTCGCAGCGCCCAGAACGTCACGCAGCGCATTCGTAGGGTCATCGCGCTGCGCGTGAACACGACCCGCGCGCAACAAGAGCGCAGCGCGGGCCGCACCTTGGCTCAACTCGGCACGACGTTCCCACAGCCCAGCGAGCACGCCGGGCTCATCGGTTTCAGAAATCAGCGGCTCAAGACGAGACAGCGCGTCGGCGTAGCCGGGCGATGAGGCCCCGCCGCTGGCAAGCGCTTCCAACGTCTTTCGCGCGAGCGCGAGCTGACCCAAGTCGCGAGCCACTTCCGCGAGCTCCAGTTGCACGCCCGCAACCACCGTCGACTCTTGGGGCAACTCCGCGAGCCGCAACAGGGCGTCGAGCCGTCCTTGGGCGTTGCCGCGTTTGGCCGCATCGTCGGCCAAAGCGCGAAGGGCTTCGGGGCGGGTGGAATCGATGCTGGCCGCACGCACCCAAAGCGCCTGCGCCCGAGCGGTATCGTGAAGGGGTTCTTCCCAAAGCTGCGCGGCCGCGCCCCAATACTTCGCGCCCGCTTCGCCCCCCAATGCTTCCGCTGAGATTTCGTAAAGCGCGGCGAGTTCTTCGAGACGGCCTTTTGCACGCAGTCCTTGCGCCGCACGCTCAACCACTTCGACATCCATCGGCCGCATCTGCGCGAGCGGGTACCACGCATCGACAGCCGTCTCTGGCGTGTCGAACAACGAGGCTGCACGACGAAGAAGCGCCTCTTTTTCAGCGGGCGATGCGGTTTGCGCGAGTTCAAGGGACGTTCGGTAGAGACCTTCCGTGTTGTCGGTGCGCGCGTAGACTTCCGCGAGAAGAGAGCGCGCTTCTCGACCCAAGTCGCCCGATGGGTCACTGCCCAAGGCCGCTTCGAATGCGTCTTGAGCATCGCGCAAGGCCCCTTGGGCAAGGGCGGCATGGCCCAGCCGCAGCCACAGGCGCGCCGCGGCCACTTTCGGAAACGCTTCACCCGACAGCGCCAAGACACGGCGGTCGTAAGGTTGCGCCGCCGCAGGACCACCCGCTTCGTTGGCCAAGTCGCCTCGGCGCAGCAGTGCCGCAACATCTTGCGGAGCAACCGCGAGCAAGTCATCGAGAGCGGCAGCACCCAACAAAGCCTCGCCGGCATCGAGAAGACGCTGGGCACGCTCTCCCAGGTAGCGCTCGGCTTCGTCGGGCACTGCTACCGAACGACGGGCCAAAACGTCTGCCAGGCGCCGAACGTCGGCGGCAGTGGCATCACGTAATCGCTCGAACGCGGGTGTGAAAGTTGGGTCGGTATCGAACGCGCGCTCCACGCAAAGGCCTGCACGTTGCGCTGCTTCGGACTTCTGGAAGGCATCGGCCGCGTCCAGGTAGCTTTGTGCGGCTTCGCGCCCTTCTTGCCGGGCTGCACGGCGAAGCAGAAGTTCCGCCAAGTCTTGATGACGTTCTGCTTCGCGAAAGTAGGCGAGCACGCGCTCGACAGACGGGTGAAACGGGTCGGCGTCCACCAGCAAGGAGTCAAACTCCAACGCATCCGAGCTTCGACCGGCACGATGGAGTGCCTCCGCAACACGGGAGGTTAATGCCAGGTTGTCGGGGTCCGCGCCGTGGGCTGCGAGAAGTGCCGCCGCCGCTTCGGCCGGGCGCGAAAGCCGCTTTTCGTAAAGCGCTGCAGCGTTCTCGAGCAAAACCACGCGACGCGAGCGGTCCACGCTGGAAGCCGCTTGGGCTTCGTAGAATGCGGCCAACTCTGTCAGACGCCCGCTCTCTTCATAGAGGTCGGCCAAAAATTTCTCGGCGGAAAGAAGACCTGGAACCAGGGCCAGTGCTTCGCGAGCCGCGGTTTCCGCCTCTTGCTCTCGGCCCGCCATCGAACGCTCTGCCGCTGCGACTTCCATCAAAAGCGCGGCGCGTGCCGCGGGCGCCTGCGTGAGTTGCGCAGCGCGGGAGAGCCATTGCACCTGCCCCGCAACGTTCTTGCGCTGTGCAGCCAACGCCACGCCCAGCTGCGCTGTTCGTACCTCTGGAAACAAAGCAAAACTTCTTTCCAAAGCGCCCAACGCCGCATCGGCCTCACCCCGACCGTCGCGCAGCAGCTCGGCGCGGTGACGCTCGGCCAATGCCGCAGCTTCGCGACTGCCATGCGTTTCTGCGCGCTGGGCGAGCCGTTCCAACGTTGTGAGCGCTTCGTCAATGCGACCGCTTTCCTCCGCCAAACGCGCTTGTTCGCCCAGCGCTTCGATGGCGCCGTCCCACTCGCCCCGTTCTTCGCGGGCCAGTGCGAGCAGGCGAAGTTCTTCCAAGAGTTGCGGCGTACGACCGCTCTCGCGCCAGAGGTTGGCGCGCAACTCGTGAACCGGCAGCGGGTCAGGTGCCAACAAGAGCGCCCTGTCCAAGAGCGCACCGACCAACTCAACATCGGCCAAACGCTCCTGCGCGCGTTGGGCCGCGCCAATCAGAAGCTGTGCGGCATGGTGGGTTGAGCGCAGTTGTTCGGCAAATGTGAGAAACAGCTGCGCGGCTTCCCGAGGCTTGCTCGCCCACCACAGCTCTCCCAAGCGTTCCACGGCCGTTTCCAAAAAGGGAAACTCTCGCACGAGATCCGTGAGCACTTGTTCCGCCAACGGCTGCCTGCCCAGTGCCGAAGCCGCATCTGCGAGGTTGAGCAAAATCGCTTGGCGACGTTCCGGGAAATCATCAAACCGGAGCTGCGCAGCCGACTCGAGCAAGGGGAGCGCTTCGTTGACCGAACCTGAAATGAAGAGTCGCTCCGCGAAGTCGGCGAGCGCCATGCCCGTCAGCGGCTGATAGCGATGCGCTTCTCGCCACAACGCCAGGGCTTCCTCGTGCGCACCGAGTTCATCGGCATGTTGTCCCAGGCGCAAGAGCGTCGACGACGCGTCCACCGGTGTCATTGTCGCAGCCGCTTCGCGACCTCTCGCCAGCGCTTCGGTCAAATCCCCGCGTTCAGCGGCCAGAATCGCCAGCCGCCGTGCCAAATCCGGACGCTTTGTGCGCTGCCATGCGCGGCGCAATGCAGCCTCCGCCGGCCCGGGTTGATGCAGGGCGTCGAGGTACAGCTGGCCAAGCTCCTCGTAAATGTTTGCCGCTTCTTCGGGCGACACCGCACGGGCGCGCGACTCCAGAAGTTCAGCGAGCCCTGTCCAATCCTTCGCGTCACGCAACAGACGAATCAGGCCTGCAGCCGCGGTCGCGTGGTGGGGCGAAAGCGCCAACGCGGCTTCGTAAGCCCGAGCGGCGTTCTCACCTTCGCCCTGCTGCTCGTACAGCACCGCCTGCTCCAGCAAAGCAGCCAATCGCTGCGTGCCAGGCCCATGTTTGGCCGCTTCGCCGAGCGCCAAGGCGGCATCCGCGAACCGCCCCAAGAATTTGTGCGCACGCGCGGTGCCCAAAAGCGCCTCGTGCCGTTCGTGGCCTTCCAAGGGCAGAATCGTGAGCGCGCCAAACCCCAGCAGGGCCAACTCTGCTTCGTCGCGCTCCAGGTGCTGCCGCGAGAGTTCAAACACGCGAAGCTTTCGCTCCGCCGTCGCGGCATCGGGCGACGCTGCAAACGCTTTCGCCCACGCTTGGGTTTCGTCTTTTGCGTCACGACCTTCGCGCGCGAGTTCGGCGACCCGCACCCACACCGGCGCAGCCTGAGGCGCAAGCTGAGCGGCCTCGGCGAGGTCTCTGCGCGCAAGTTCCGGCGCGCCCAGAATGAGATGAAGGTTCGCGCGCTCAGACAAACGCGTCGCTCGCTCGCTCCCTTCCAAATCACCGAGAACTTGTGAGAGCAGCGTCAGGCGCTCTTCGGCTTCTTGCGCGCCCTGCGGCTCATCCACCATCAACGAAAGAAGCGAACGCGCGACACCCGAATCGTCCGGCGATTGTCGATGGAGCGCCCGGAAAGCCTCCAGGGCTTCGGTTCCACGACCCTGTCGAAGCGCCAACTCAGAAAACTCACGACAAGCGTTCCAACGGGCTTCACCATCCAGCCGTGGCCAAAGTTCCGCCAAGAGGTCGCAACGCGCTTCGTCTTCTCCCACGGAACGCAACAACGTGAGCAGCTCCAATTGCGCTGCCAAATCTTCCGGCCGCTCGGCGACGTAACGCGCAAGGTGAGCGCGCGCCCGGTCCGGGTGCCCCGCTTTCTGCGCCGCATCAGCGGCTTGTCGCAGCAGTGAGGCGCGCTGAGCCGGCGAAGGCGCCAGGGGTGCATCGGAAGGAACACCCAAGGCGCGCTCAAGTTCATCGAGCGCTTGTTCTGGGGCAGTCTCCTGCCACTTCTGCGCCCGCCGAATGCGCGCCGGCACGTGTGCGGCGTTCTTGACCAACACCTCGGCGAGGTATTCGTCCTCGCGGGGCGAGTTCTGAGCCAATTCCGCGGCGCGCCAGAAAAGCTGTGCAGCACGCTCTCCGTCTGGAATTTGTGCCGCTTTGCGAGCGTACAGACGCGCCACCTCAAGTTGCGTGCCCGGGTCGACCGAAGCGCGAGACAACAATGCCAGCGCCTGGTCGGCCACGTCGCCCTCGGGCGCGGCTTCGAGCACCGCCGCCAGTTTGACCACAGCGGCCTCGCGCCGGCCCAAATCCAAAAGCGCGCCGGCGCCTTTCAGCAGCAAAGCCGCAGCCGCTTCTCCCCGACCGGCAGACACCAGCGCCTCGCCACGGGACGCCCAAAACTCCGACAGCTCTGCATGCGCTCCGGCGCGCACGTAAAGCGCTTCGAGGCGCTCGGCGAGCGCGTCGTCCAGCCTTCTCACCGGGAACGCCTCTGCGTAGTACCGGCGCGCAGCGGCTTCATCGCCCAAGCGTTCACACGCCTGTCCCAATTTCGCCTTCAACTCCGCCAAACGCTCCGGCGCCACGTGACGCGGCAACTGCATGAGCACATCTTCGAATGCCCGGCGGGCATGGTCGGGGCGATCCATGCGCAGCGAAATGTCCGCCAGCTCCGTCAGCGTCGCCACGTCGGGCGAAAGCCGTGCGGCTTTTTCCAGACACACGAGCGCCTCGCCCATGCGACCCAAACGCGTCTCCAAAATCTGCGCGAGTTCTCGCAGTGTCGTGGAAGCCAAACGCACATCTCTGGCGGACTCTGCGGCTTTGGCGCGCATCTCCAACGCCGCCGCCAACGCAGCCAAGTCGCCCCGTTTTCGCTGAAGCGCACACAGCTCGGTGAGTGAAGTCAGGTCGTCGGGCTCAAACCGCAGCAACTCCGACAACGCCCACGCGGCAAGGTCAACGTCCAGTGCGACGTCCCGCGCAGCGAGTCCCAGTCGGCGCAAGTAGCGTGCGCGCTCTTTGGGTTCGACGCTGAGTTCCGCCAGGCCTTTGAGACAGCGACAGAGCAACGGGCCATCACGCCGCCCTTCAGCCAGCGCCAACAGCGACGTCAAGGCCTGCGGATGGCGCGAATCGATTTCCAGCGTCGCCAACAACAAGCGCTCGGCCTTTTCCACCTGCCCCAGCTTTGCCCGGTACAGCTCGCCGGCTTCCGCCCAGTAAGCGGCGCGTTTTCCGGGCTCCTCCGCGAGGGCTGCGGCTTTTTCGAGCGCATCCGCAAGTTCGGCACTCCGACCCGCTGCTCGGAACGCCGGAATGAGCGCCTCGAGCGCAATGGCGTCTTTGGGGTCAAGGGCCAGTGCGGACTCAAGATGCTCGCGCGCCAGAATCGGGTCGCCCAGTCGCGTGCGGTACAATCGTGCCAACGCATGGTGCGAACTGTGCGCCGCCAGTCGAATGTCTTCGGACGCCGGTGCCGGCCCAGCCAACTCCACAGCCTGTTGGTACCCCGCAACGGCTTCCTGAAGTTTTCCCAGCTTCTCCGCCACCCGAGCGGCGGCGGCGAGAGGCTCAGGTTCATGTGGCAAATGCGAAACCGCTTCGCGATAACGCAAAAGCGCATTCTCGAGCTGCTCCAGCCCGTTTTCCCAAATCCGTCCAGCGAGCAAATGCGCGCGCCCCACGCGGTCGAGCTCGTGGCGCCCAATCGCCACATCGCGCAGACGGTCGGCGGCTTTCAATGCGCGAAGGTGTTCGCCGGCGCGATGGCTCAAATCCCCGAGCAAAAAGAGTGCTTCGGGATGGTCTGTCGAAAGTCGTAACGCGGCTTCGCAGTGCAAACGTGCGCCAGCGACGTCATTCTCCGCAATCGAAGCCAGTCGTGCCAATGCGACGTGCGCTTCGGCGGATTCAGCCGGGTCGCGCGCGAGGGCCGCGATGCGGCGGTAAGCGCGCATGGCGCCCGCACGGTCTTTTGCTTGGTCGGAAGCCCTTGCCAAGGCTTGCAGCGACGGCAGATGGTCTGGGCGCAGGCCCAACAATTCGTGCAAAGCACGCACCGCCATTTGAGGGGCTTGGTCCCGGGCAGCGCGGGCAGCCGCTTCTGCCGCGAAGAAAGCCGCCGCGTCTTCCTGCCGCTTGCGCGACATGGCGCACAACGCCAAGAACCGCTCTGCCGCGCGGGCGCCCTCACCCCGCCGTTCGCGAACCACCGCTTCTCCCCACAGGGCTGCCGGACTTCGCTCACGCCGGTGAGCGATCGAGGCCGCAACATCGAGCGCCAAGTCTTGGGCCTGCGGATCGGCCACCAAGAGTGAAAGCAATCGTTCGGCGGCGAAAGGGTGCGCGTCGGTGATGTCGCCCAAACGCAAATACGCGTCGCGCGCTTGCACCCAACGGCCCTGCGCCAAGAGGGCCTCCGCATCGGCAAACGCGCGGGCCCCCTCCAGCGTCAGCAAGAGCTCTTCGTCGGGCGGCGAAGGTGGTGGAAGTCCACCGGACGCAAAGCGCAGTTTCAACCCCTGGCCAGAGACTTCAGCGCTGGCAAGTCGAGCACCATCTAAAAGTGGGACCTTGAAACCCCGTGCCACAGCCGCCGCTTGTACGAGCGCGGGCAACACGCGCGTCGAAAAACCCGTGGCCCCTCGCACCGCGAAGTCAGGCAATACGCCCAGAGGCTCTAGCGCCCGCGACAAGAGCAGCGGCACCTGTGCCGAGGGGACGGGCGATGCGGCATAGAGCCGCACGTCGTAGACGTAAACGGCGAGCCGCTCACCTTCGCCGTCGAACGCCACTTTGAACGTCAAGGGCGCGCGTTCGCCGCTGCGCAGCTGCGCTTGGCCCTCCAAGTAACCGGGCCTGAAATGCAACCTCAGACCTTCGAAGTCCGCGAGTCGTTCGGCAACGTCGGCGATGTGTCGGTGGACGCGTTCGGCCGAAAGGCTAACTTCCAGATAGCCAAACAAAAGACGCTTGCGCTGATAGCGCGACGGTCCGCCGCTCAGGTTGAACGGAAAACTGACGTCAGGAATCTGGAGCGCGAAGTCGTCGATGCGCAGGCCGGCGCCCAGTTCGAGCGCCGGAAAACCGATAAACGCCCGACGGTCGAGCAGGCGCAGCTCAGGACCCGCCGTCTTGGCTGCCCTGGCCAAATTCCCTGGGTTTTGTTCGGTCTCAGAAGCCATACGCGCCGGGCGTTCGAACGTAGCACCGTCCGCAACCACCCGGAATTTCTATAGAAGGCTGGCGAAAGCGGATTGGTGCGCCTCAACCACGCAGAAACACTGTGCCTTGGCTGCCGGGAGCGCAGGCTTCATCGAAAAGAGCAGTCGGCGGGTCGATGCCAACGATGTGTACCGCACCCACGCCGCCCTGCAGCAGCGCCAGTCCCTCTTCGACTTTCGGAATCATGCCGCCCACGATGACGCCAGAATCCATCCGCGCTTTGGCGTCGTTGGGCGTGAGTCGGGGAATCCGTGTCGTTGGGTCGTCTTTGTTGGCCAAAACGCCGGGAACGTTCGACACCAGAAACAGCTTGGCCGCTTTGAGCGCGCCGGCGATTTGCCCGGCCACCGTGTCGGCATTGATGTTGAGCACCTGCCCGTTCACATCCGCGGCAAGAGACCCCAGCACAGGAACAAAGCCCGCATGGACCAGGCGCTGAAGGCGCTGCACGTCGACGAATTCGACATCGCCCACGAGACCAAAATCCACCGGGGCAGGTCCGCCGCCGCGAACCACCAAGGGTGGCCGCTTGCGCGCACGCACCAAACCCGCCGAGACACCGGTGGTCGCCAGAGCGGGAATCCCAGCCCGCGACAATGTCGCTGCGATGTCGACGGACACTTGTCCCGCGAGTGTCATTTTCATCACTTCAAGGGTGGCGGCATCCGTCACGCGACGTCCCCCGACCATGTTGGGCGCAATGCCCAGGCGCTGACTCAACGCGGTCGCTTGAGGGCCCGCGCCGTGCACAATGAGCACCTGAATTCCGGCCTCCAAGAAAGCCGACACCGCTGCCCCAACGCTGGCGGCCAAGCGCCCGGCGTCGCTCGCCAACTCACCGCCAATTTTGACGACGAACCATTGGCCAGCGAACGAAGAGAGTGTGTGGGCTTCTGTTCCCGAATTTTGACGCATTTCGGGATTTCAAATACCGGAATTCGACGCCCGTCAACTCAGGGCCACAGACCAGGCTCTCGGAGCGTCGTCGTTTCCTCAAAACCCATCATCACGTTGAAACTCTGAATCGCCTGCCCCGCGCCACCTTTCACCAGGTTGTCTAGCGCGGAAAAACACACGACGCGCCGCACACCACCGGAAGGCGCGCCCAGCACGAAACCGACTTCGGCAAAGTTGC
>JBJXGM010000135.1:0-31194 GCA_046155985.1 Myxococcaceae bacterium
AACGTCCCCACCGCATTCTCAATCATCTGGTTGGCTGTCTCTTCCGAAAGCCCCGCCTCTCCCAGCACGGCCCCTGCTTCCAGGGCGTCCAGTCGAAACATCTGCGAAAGCTTCGCGCGCCTCTCCAACAGCCCCAGCTTGTGGAACCCCGCCATCCGGGAAGTCACCGTCTCTGACATGCGGTCTCCTTCGAAGCCTCAGGCGAAGCCTTAGGCAAAGCGTTTAGGGGCAAAGCGTTCACAGCGCAGCGAGCCAATCTTTGAGCTCGCCACTGACGACGCGAGGCTGCGTCCGCAGTTCCGTCACGTTTCGGCTGCCGGTCAAGAGCAGCGCCTGGGTGATGCCCGACAAAATAGCCTGCAGCGCGATGTCTGCCGCCGCACGTCCACCCTGCTGCTGCGCACGGAAGAGTGGGAGCGCCATGCCGCCCAAATCTGCGCCCAAAGCCAGCGCCTTGGCGACATCCAAGCCCGTCCGAATTCCGCCCGATGCAATCAACTTGACGTTGGAACCTACCGCCCGTCGAACCGTCGCAACGGCCGCAGCGGTCGGAATACCCCAGGCCGAAAAAGCTTCGCCGACCTGCGCTTGGGGCCCCTTGGCCCGAAGCTGTTCCACGCGTACCCAAGACGTGCCGCCGAGGCCAGAGACGTCGATGGCCCGCACGCCCAAATCGACCAAGCGCCGGGCGACGGCAGGCGACACCCCGCAGCCAGTCTCTTTCACCAAAAGCTTGTCCCCGAATACGGCAACCATTTCACCGACCGCGGCATAACCTCCGCGAAAATCGCGGTCGCCCTCAGGCTGGGTGAGTTCCTGGCCGGCGTTGAGATGCAGCGCCATCGCATCGGCGCCGATGCCGTCACGCAGCCGGCGAAGCCCATCGCGTCCCAGGGCAGCCACTTGTGCAAATCCGATGTTGCCCAACACGAGTGCGTTGGGTGCAACCGAACGAACTTCAAATGTCACTGCGGCGGCCGGCTTTTCCGCCATGGCGCGCTGGCTGCCCACGCCGAAGGCGAGCCCGAATATTTCGGCCAAGGCGGCCAAGTCGCGGTTCACCAGGGCGGCGCGCTCCGTCCCCCCTGTCATTCCAGTGATGATGAGTGGTGCACGCAGGCGCTTGCCGAAAAGCTCGACGGACAGGTCGACATCGTCGACGGACAGCTCCGGCAGTGCGCAATGCACAAGCCGCACGTCTTCCAGAAGTGTCCGATTTGACTGGGGCTCTACCTCCTCGGTCGCACACAAATCGAGGTGAGAGTCTTTGCGCCGCGCTGTGGTGTCTTCTGCCATGTCCCCAAGGCGGCTAGCGCCGCTTTGCTCCTAACAAGCGAAGGCGCCCAGAGGCAAGGCAATAGCCTTTCAACGCGGCCTCGGGATAAAGCAGTGCGTCATGAATTCGTTGGGTGACCGCGTGGCCATCTTTCTTCATGCCGGGGAATACGACCGTGTTCACCAGGGGTTGTCGATTGCTGCGGCCGCTTCATCCAGTGGGCGAAATGTCGACGTCTTTTTCTTTTGGGGCGCCTTGCGCCGACTGGCCGATAACCAGCTGGAAACGCCTGATTTCAAAGACGAGGAGTTGAATGATCGCTTTGAGCGCCGGGGAATACCCACCGCCAACGCACTGTTGCGCAGCGCGGCAGAAACCGGGCGCCTTCGCACCTATGCCTGCTCGGGGTCACTGCAAGCGCTGGGGCTGAACCCCCAAGACGTGGCGCAGCGCGTTGATCAGGTGATTGGCTGGACATCTATCTTGCAAATCACCCGTGGGGTGGTCGACCGATTTTACTTGTAGAAGGAATTTGCATGGTGCTTTGGGAGTTTCGCTTTTCGGAGGTGTCCTGTGACGCTTGCATTGATCCTGGTCAGCATCGGCCTCGTGGCCGCCCTTGCGTACATTTTTTTCGCGCCGCAACACGCTGCAACACCGCCAGCGCCCAAAGTGATTGTCGCGCCAGACGTCCAAGAAGAACTGCAAAAACGTCGCAAGGAAACCGATGAGGCGCGGGCACAAGCCTCAGACTTGCGCGAGCAACTGAAGAGCCTCAAGCGCGCCAGATTCGAGCAGCAGCAGGCCGAAAAAGAACGCCTCGACTCCGAAAAAGAGCGAATCGACCAATTGAAGTCCATGGCCCAGCAGCTCGAAGCCACGCGCGCGGAGCACGCAGCACAAAATCAAGAGATGGTGCGTGTTCGGAGCGAACTTGAAGTTGCGCGAGGCCGCCGGTCGTCCGGTGCTGCGCAAACTTCCGGCGCTGCGCACGCCACCGCCGCTGCACCCGCCACACCGATGCAAACGACAGCAACAGCTCCACCAGCCCCTGTGCGCGTCGTTCGGGAACTGAACGATGCAGACAGGCAGCGAATGGACCGGCTGGAACAACAAGCAGAAAAGGATCGGACCCGGTCACACGACCTTGACCAAGAAGTGAAGCGTCTCAAGGGCCGATTGCAGACCCAGTCGCGCGTCTACACCGTGCTGAAGGGCGAAGCAGAGCTTCTGCGCGACAAATACAAGGCACTCGAAAAGCGCTTGAACCGAACCCTCCTTGAACGCGACTTGCTCACCCGCGCGCTCAAGGCCCTGGAAGTCAGCACGGGACAGCGTGCAGGACGCACCGAGCTCACGGCTGCTGAAGTCGCGGAAGCCGACGCCCAGATGGACGCGCAAGCCGCAGCAGAAACCGCGGCGCATACCGCCGCGGCACAGCCCTTGCCGCATGAGCCCACCAGCAGCCACACGCCGGTCGGCGAGGCGTAGCATTTCGCGCCGACATTTAGGGCCCTGGTCAAAGTAGCCTATGCATCCTGAGCGTCGATCCATCCCGCCTGGCTTTGTTGCTCGTCAGTCACATGCCGACGGGCATGCTCCCTCCTCACGTCGCGCCATGCGGGCGCCTCGACGCTCATCCCTGCTCACGCTATTTCGACCAGGGCCCTTGCGATGAAGTTGTCTTTGGCCACACGAATTTCGGTCGGGTACGCGGCCGTGCTCATCACCTTCGGCGCGATTGCCCTGTTCGCAGTCTGGGCGATGAAAGCGAACCAGTCTGAGCTTCGCATGATTCGGGGTGGCTACCTGCCGCTCTCCCGTGACGTCGCCGCTATCGAAGCCGTGCACGAAAACGCGCAACGCGAAACCGCCCGGCTTCTCGCAGAGGATGATGTCGCGACCCGACGAGGTCTCATTCATCTGCAGCGTCTCTATCGGCCTTCGCTTTTTGTTCAGAGGCTCACCGCAGCGAGCATGGCCACGGGCGACGTTCGGAAATGGGCCGTCGCCGCGGAGTCTCCCGCCTTGGACAACCTCATGGAGCGAATGTCCCACCTCTCTGCGCGCGACATCGAGCGAACGAAGGCGCTCGACGCGCTTTTCCTCGCATTGGAAACGGACGCCCCCGACCCGAACGTCGTGGCCCAACGAAAGGCGGAGGTCGCCCGCATCGAACAAGGCAGCGAGCACGACATCCGTTCACTGCTGGCGGCCATCGAAGGCCGCATTCGCGCGCGCGCAGCGGGGGCCGAGGCGCGAGAACGGCTGACCGGCATTGCCATCTTGGTGCTCTCATTCATTGCGGGCGTCGTGGGACTGGTGGCCACCCTCTTGTCGGTCCGTGCCCTTCGCCCGGTGCGTGCGCTCACCGAGGCGGTCGGACGTTTGGCGCGCGGGGACTACGGGGCCCCGCTCGCTGTTCAGGGTGAGGATGAAATCGCCAAACTGGCGCGGGGCTTCGACAGCATGCGTTCGTCCCTCCAACAGCGCGAACACGAGCTGCGCTTGCAGCAAGAAGCCCTCGGGCGTGCCCAGCAACTGGCTGCGGTTGGAAAGGTGTCCGCGCAGATTGCACATGAAGTTCGTAACCCGCTTTCTTCCATCGGCCTGAACACGGAGTTGCTGCAAGACCTGGTCGCGCGCGCTTCGTTCCGCACGGAAACCGACGCCACCGAGGCCCGGGAGGTCCTCTCGTCCATTGGCCGCGAAATCGACCGCGTTTCGGACGTCACAGAACGCTATTTGGGAATGGCACGGCCGTTGCGTGTTCAGCTTCGCGCCGAAGACGTCAACAGCCTTGTCACCAGCATTTTGGACTTCTCGCGGGAAGAGTTTTCCAGAGCCGCCATTCGTGTCGAACGGCACCTCGTGCAAACCCGTGCATGGGCACTGTGTGATGAGCGCCAGCTGCGGCAAGTCTTCGTGAACCTGGTGCGGAACAGTCGCGAAGCCATGGGCGAAGGTGGAACGCTTCGCGTGGAGACGCGGGTCGACGCGCAGTTCGTCGACACGGTCTTTTCGGACACGGGTCCTGGCGTTTCGCCCGAGGACTTCGAACGCATTTTTGAGCCTTTCTATTCCACCAAGCCCACGGGAACGGGCTTGGGCCTCGCCGTGAGCCGCCAAATCGTGCAAGCCCAGGGCGGTTCGATTCGTTGCGAACGGATGGCAACAGGCGGCGCAGCGTTTTGCGTTCGGCTTCCCCGCGCCGCTGCAGTCGGCACAGTCGCCACCGGCTGACTTCTTTAGTGCCCCGGCGAAAATCCCTCGCCGGGGCACGAGGTGTCGCAGCTGTCAGTGCCGACGAGGCCCGCGAATGATTCGAATCCCGCGCTGCTTCTGCTCGCGGGTCGACGTTTTTTCGAGCTGCGTTTCGATCGAGACGTAGTAGCGATTCGCCGGGTCTCTGCGCCGCGCTTCGCGGATGAGCCGAAGACTTCGACCCGTCTCCCGTCTTGCCTCGATGTAGAGTTCAACGAGGGCCACTTTCTCAACGGTTGTCGCTTCATCTGTTTCGAGAAGTCGCTCCAGCGTCTCCATCGCCTCGGCGCTCTCGCCCGCCGCACGCTGCAGGGGCCATAGGGCGGAAAGCGCTGGGCCAAAGGTGACGTCCGCGGCCACCGCCGCTTCGAAATCCTCCCGAGCGCCCTTGGCGTCGCCTTCCAGAGAACGGGCACGCCCTCTCACATAGAGAGCGCGCGCGAATTTGGGCCGCATCGCCAACGCGCGCTCCAGCAGGTCATACGCGTCATCCACGCGGCGTTGGTAAACGAGTGTCTCGGCAAGCAGCGCCAACAGGCGGGCGTCGCGGGGATTCTTGGCCACGACAGGCTTCAGCAATGCCTCGGCATCGGCGTACCGGGCCAGCCGGTTGAGTGCACGCGCCTTGAGTTCAACGACCTCCGGCCCCTGTGCCCCCGCGCCTTGCAGCTGTTCCAGGTCCTCCAAAGCTGTGCCCACATGGTCCCGGCCGTAAAAGTAACGTGCGCGTGCCAGCCGTGCGGAAACGAGACTGGGGTTCTCCTCCACCAAGCGGTCGAGCAACTTCGTGGCGAGTGACTCGTCGCCCCGCGCCATCAAGGCTTCGGCTTCAACGACCTTTGCTTCAGGATGGTCGGGGTTGGCTTCCTGTACTTGTTCCAGGGTGCGAAAAGCCCCGACGCTATCGCCTGCGTAGGTCTGAAGCCGCGCCAGACCGACGATGTCTTCTTCTTGAAGGTGACCCCGCTGCAACAAATCGGAAAGCACGGAGATGGCTTCAGCGCGCCGACCCTCCAAGCGATAAAGTTCGGCGAGCTGCTTTCGAAACTGCGGTTTGACCGATGGTGAGTTGAGATCCGCCGCTTGCTTCAATGCCAGCGCTGCTGCCGTGGCATTGCCCGCGAGCGTCTGTGCCTCGAATACGATGAGATAGGCGCCGGGATCGTTGCTCAGCATCAGCGCCGCTCGCTGCGCGACTTTTGCCGCCGCTTCACCGTCACCTTGGGCAATCAAGCGCTCCGCCTCCGTGAGGAGCACCCGCGCCTCCGCAGCCTGCTGGCGCACAGCGCGTTCCTGGGGCTGCTCGCACCCCCAAACCCACGGTGCCACGAAGAGCAGCAGCGCCCACAATTCCCGCAGTCGATGCATTCTTCCCCGAGGGTAGCCAATGTTACTGTCGAGGTCGATGGAGGCCTTCGTCCGAAAACTCGTCGAAAGACTGCTGGACCCAACCTCACCGCTTTCCCGAAACCGGCACTTTCACACACTGAACACGCGCGAAGGCCGCTTGGCACTTCGCGTTGTTCGTCGCCTCCGAAGTCTTCAACGGGACATTGCAGATGCGCTGTCCACGCATCACGACGTTCAACTCGTTGAGCTGCCCCAGGGCAGCGGCGCGGCTTTCGAACTTCATATC
This sequence comes from Myxococcaceae bacterium, assembly GCA_046155985.1. Classification (GTDB taxonomy): domain Bacteria; phylum Myxococcota; class Myxococcia; order Myxococcales; family Myxococcaceae; genus JBJXGM01. The sequence continues at coordinate 6,177 of JBJXGM010000135.1, forward strand.
CGACGCCCGGGCGCACGACGCCAGACAACCCTGGACAGCGCGGAGCTTGGCCTGCTCACGCGGATGCCGGGGATGCGTCAAGCGCTGACGACGGGACGAACGAGCAACGCCCTCACAGCCTCTGGGACCGGACCCGCGAATGCATCGACCCAAGCCGGCGCCCCCTGAAGCGCCGGCGGCACCTGTTCGCCCATCACAACGACCGGCGCGCGCAAGTCGAAGGCGACGAACCGCCCCAGCTTGAGCGTCGCCTCCGAAGTATCAAAAACGAAGCCCCCCAACGCGCCTGAACAAAACGGGCGCCACAACGGTCTCGCGGCATCACTCGTGGGCAACACGAAGAAATGGATTTCTAACGTTTCGGCAACTTGGAGCTTCGCCAGCAAGCCGAAGGTGTTCTTCAGCGCCAACGATTCCGCACTCACGGGTTGAATGGTGGGCAACTCCGACAAGAGTATTCGCGCGGCGGCTGCACTGTGCCCACACACAATGATTTTGGCCACGGCGACGTCACCCGAAGCACGCGCGCGAAAAATGCGCGTCCGGAGGGCGTGCACCTCCGGCAGGCTCAGCAAGGGTGGCGGCCCTTCCACGTCGGGCAGCTGAGGCGCGAGCCGGACCATGCCGCGGTCGAGGAGCGTCTTGAGCGCGGAAAGCACTTCGAGATCGGGTGCAGGTGCCAGGTCCAAGACCTCGGACATCAAGCGTGGCGTGTGCAAGAGTTCCATCACCCGTGCCGTGACCGGGTGAAGTGCATCAGCACCAGAGGCCTCTGGTGCCAGCTCCAAGCGGGACTGGCGAGTGGGCAACATCGACAAGAAGCGCGCCGCTTCGTCAACCTGACGTGCCCCCTCCAGAAGGATTTCGTCCACATCGCGGCCGCCGCGACCGCGATGTGTGACTGCCGTGGGCACGAAAGCGAAAGCGCCTTCGGTCCAACCCAAGAGACGGAAAAGCGCCTTCTCACCTTCCACCAATCCCGCGCGAGCGTGCACGATGCGGCCTTCGGACATGTGCACTTCACCTTTCTCGTCCGCGCGGGTGAGCTCAAGGCGGCCTGTCCGTCTGTTGAGCCCCAGAATCTGGACAAGGTCGACGATGGACAGCTGAGAAAGGGTCCCCTCGATGTCCTTCGTCTCCGCACGAAGTTTCTGCGCCGCCGCGCTTCGGCGCAGCACGTGCTCGAGGTGACCCATGACTTCGTCGAGGTTAAAGGGCTTGCGCAAAACACCGTCGCGCCCGGCCGGCTCGCCTTCGGACATCGTGACGACCGGAATGTCGTCGGTCCGGGGGTTGCTGCGAAGAATCTGCCCAAAGGTTCGGACATCGAGCAAGCGGCAGGCTTCGTCGAACAGCACGATGTCCGGGTGGCGCAGGACCGCCATCTCCAGCGCACGGGCGCCGTCCTGCGCGCAGTCCACTTGAAATCCCCGCTGTCGCAAAAACCGGGTCAGTGGTTTCACCACCGAGAGGTCGGGGTCTGCGATTAAGATGCGCCGTGCTTGTGCCACGCGGTCTCCCGCCTCTCGCCTAGTAGGGCTGTAAATCTAGTAGGGCTGTAAATCGTACTCAGCTTGAAGTTTCGACACGAGCGACTCCACCACGCTGGAGTCCGACGTATGAAAACCCCACGCCGTGCCGTGCCCCCTTCGCTGGAGCAGGGCGTACGCCGCGTTCTCCGTGAGCCACAAAATGAACTCACATCGCCCCAACCGTTCATCGCTGGAGGCAAACACCGGCGTCACCACAGGGTGCGACTCGATTTCTCCACGCCGCCCAAGCAAGTACACCCGTGCGGCGAGATCCTCGGGCGCTTCGCGCAGCATCGCCAGCAGCGGCAGGTCCGCGCGAACCTCGGTGAGCCCCACGTAGAGCAAACCCCGCGCAGAAGCATCGCGCAGAAGGTCTCGTGCAATCTCCGTTTGAAGGTCTTCAAAAAGGTGAACGGCGACCTTCCCTCGACGCGAGGGCTCTCCACGCTCTTCGTGGGGGAGTGCTGGCGAGTGGCTGTTTCCCATCAGCAAGTCGACCTCTTCCCAAAAGCTCAAGGCCTCCAAGAGCAGCTTGCGGTGCAATGACACGCGAGACGCATCCATGCGTTGACGACATCGATGGACAAGGTCATCAAAGTCGTCGCCGTCCCTCGGAAACGCACTGGCACCCTGCACCATCGCCAGTGGAACGCGGGACTCAATCGCCTGGATGTCCGGATCCTCCTGAGCCGCCATCACTGCCCGGCGACCGAATGTCAGCGCGCCGAAGAAGTCCGTTTCTGGAAGAATCAAATAGAGCTCACCGTCAGAGACTCTTGCCAAAACATCGGAGTCGCGAATCACGCGCTGAATCGCGCGCGTCAGCCCCCGGGTCGCGCGCCGCGTTTCGTCGGCCCCCAAACGCGCTTTCAATTGCGGCAGGTTGTCGATGCTAAACGTCACCAACGCAAAAGCCCGCCCGTAGCGACGCGCCTTGTAGATTTCTTTGACCGAGTAGTCGGTAAAGTACGACAGGTTGTAGGCCGCAGTGTCTCGATCCCGAAGTCCCTGCCGCGCCAGCGCCATGAAACGACGCGCATTTCGAAAAGCCACCGCGGCAAACTCCGCCATGACCTTGGCGTCGCGCACGTTGTCGCCGCGAAAATCACCGCCGAGCGGGTCCGCGAGCTGAGCGACCCCGAGGACTTCGCCAGCGTAGCGAAGCGGCATCCACAGCGCCCGGTTCGTGCCCTCACCGAGAAACCATGGCGCACCTTGCGACAATCGCTCCAGAACGACGTCTTCGGGTCGCAATTGTTCGGGCAAATCCCGGCGGTCGAAGAAGCCGCGGTATGCACGAAGTGACAGCTGTCCTCGCTCATCGCTCAAGAACAGTGCAGCGCTTTGCGCATCGCAGACCGAGCCCAGCTCTTGAAGCACACGTTCCTGCAACCACTCGAGGTCGGGGTTCACCAAGAACTCCAGACAACGTTGGTGAATCGTGCGCGATCGCTCAAGCTCCAGATTCTCGCCTCGCAGGCGACTCGCTTCGGCACGGAGTGCGGAACGTTCGATGGCGCGACTCACCCACTGGCGGAGGGCGGTGGGCTCAATCGGCCGCGCGAGATTTTCCACCGGTCCGCCCACCCCCAGAACGATGGTGTCCTCGGCACCCAGAATCAGGATTTCCTGCTCCGGGTCGATGTCGCGCAACTGCTCAGCGAAAATCTTCACGTCGGAGTCCGGCAGATTTGCGCTCGCAATGATGGCGGGGTAGCGCTGGCCTTGCGCCAGATGCAGCGCCGCAGCGCTGCTGTCGGCCATCACGCTCCCAATTCCAGCAGACAAAAGGGTCTGCTCCGTCAGCAATCGCTGAGGCGGGTCGCTGTCGACGAGAAGAACAGGCGCGCCCAAGGGTCAGTCCTCACCCCCGCATGAGAGCGGTGTCGTTCGAAGCCGCTTCAAAAACAAACGTGGCCCCGCCCCTGAGCCAAACACGCTCGAGGCCTTCTGCCACGCGCGCTTGAAGTCTGCCGCCGGGGAGCTGCACGTGAATCCATTGGCCGCTGGGCAATAGCCCTTGTTGAACCGCAGCAGCCACGGCGGCGCAGGCCCCGGTCCCACAAGCTTGGGTCAGCCCCACGCCCCGCTCCCAAACGGTGACCGACAAGCCGTTGGTGATGGGCTCGCAAAACGCGACATTCGTCCGCTGGTCGAAGCCCGGCATATTTTCAAGTTCGGGGCCCAGTGTGGCCGCGCGCTGTCCTGAAATGCCCATCAGCACAAGGTGGGGGTTTCCCATGCTGATGGCGGTTCCGCGCAGCCCCGCATGACCCGGAATGGGCTGCGAGATGAAGGGCTGGCCTGTGTGCGCTGACGGAAGGTGGGGCGCAACCAAACGCGCGGGACCCATGTCGACTTCAATCTCGCTCGCTTCGCCGTTGCGATAGGTGACCGCCGACTCCAGAACCCCGTTGCCAGTTTCAACCTTTAGCGTCTGCGGTTGCCCCAAGCCCCCGCGTTCAACGAGGTGCTTCACTGCGCATCGCAATCCGTTGCCACACATCTCGGCCAGACTGCCATCCGCGTTGTGAATCACCATTTTGGCGACAGCGCGGCTCGACGGGAGAAGGACCAGCACGCCATCGCCACCCAGACCGCGACGGCGGTCGCAAAGGGCCCGCGCCGTGTCCGCGTCAATGTCGGCGCCTTCCTTGCGGCGGTCGAGCAGGACAAAGTCGTTTCCGAGGCCGTGGTACTTGAAGAGCGAAAGCACGGCGCGAATCTACCGATTGCGCGTCCTCATTGCTCGGGCTTATTGCTGCCGGGCTTCTTCTGGCCCGGTTCGGGTGGCGAACCCCCTGGACGCGGTGCGTCAGCCCTGGGGTGTGTTGGCTCAAGTTCCTGAGCGGTCGGGGGGGTGTTTTGGCGGCGGCCCAGTTCCGCGCGAACCGCGCTGAGCTCGGCGTTGGCGCGCTCGTAGATTTGCTGCACCGGGGATGCTGCCGGAGCTGCTGTCGCGCGACGCAGCGCGGTGACTTCATTTTTCAACTTGAACAGCTCCCCTTCTCGCTCCCGGGCAATGCGCCGAACAGCTTCCCTTTCACCGACGACCGTCTCTATCTCTTTGAGCAGGGCCGCTTTCTCTTGCTCGGCTTCTGCCACCTCTGCCGTGAGCTGCTGAACACGCACGCGCAAGTCTTCGCCCACGTGCGTTCGTTCCGTCCGCAACGCATCCAGCGCCGCTTGTGCTTCGGTCAGCGCAGACAGGGACTTCCCGTGCTCGCGCATTTCGTCTTCGAGCTGTGCGGCGAGTGCAGCCCGTTCGGTCTCGCCACTTTGGACTTCCACGCTGAGGCGCGTCCGCTCCTGGCTGATTTCCTCGCTAATCTCTTCGCCGCGCGCGAGGTCGATGCGCAACTTTTGAATCTTTTCCTCCAGGGCAGTGCGGCGCTCATCCCAGGCCTTCTGGTTTTCCATGGCAGCGTCTGACATTCGACGCAGTTCGGTGTCTCGCTCTTCTGCAACAGCCAGGGCGTGAGACAATTGGACCTCCATCTCGTCCAGCCGGACTGCTTTGGCTGCCAACTCTTCCTCCGCCGCACGCTGCACGGAGCGAAGCGACTCCAACTGACTCGCCTGAGAAGCCAACTTCGCATTGAGTTCTTCGAATTCGGTCGCGCGAAAGGAAAACGCCTCGGACACCTGGGCCAAATTGGCCTCTTGGTGCGCCAAATGGCGTTTGACTTCCTCAAGCTCCCGCCGACCTTCCGCGAGCTTTGCTTCGGATTCTTGTCGCAGCGCGTGGGCTTGGACCTGGGCCTGCCCCAACGCCTCCTGAGCTGCAGCGAACGCAGCGCTGTGCCCATCGCGCTCCGCCTGCCAGGCCGCTGCTTGCTCGGCCAATTGCTTCTCCACGGCTTCGAGTCTTTGTTCAGCCTCGTTCGCCCTCGCCTGCCAGGCGTCGGCAGCGTCCGCACGTTGCGACCACGCTCCAACTTCCTCTTGGAGTTGCGCCAAGCTTCGCGCTGCTGCCGCCTTTCCGGCCTCCGCCGCGTCAACGCGCGCCCGTGCTTCCTGCGCGACGGAATCCAGCGCGGCCGTCGCGGCATCGCGCTCGGCCTCCGCCGCCTGCCTGGCGTGCACCGCTTGCTCGGCCGTCCGGGCGGTAAGGGCCAAATCGGCCTCGAGCCGCAGCACTTGCGTGCGCGCGGCTTCTGCTTCGCCCCTTGCTTTGGCTGTGCCTTGTTCAAGCGATTCGACCGCCATCACGGCCTGAGACCGGGCATCCGCCAACGCCACCTCGCGGGCCCTGGCCTCGGCGAGCTCTTGCGTCAGCTGGGCAACAACTGCTTCGGCCTTTTGAGTGGAGACATACGCGCGGTCTGCCTCGACACGCGAAACCGAAGCGACATCCTCGCGTTCGCGAAGACGCGCGTAAGCCTCTTCCATGCGCTGGCGCGCGTCCTCCAACTGGGTATGAATCTCCTCGCGTCGGGCACGGTCCAGGCGCGCCGCTTCTTGCGCAGCGAGGACTTGGGCGTGGGCTTCGTCTCGGATGGTATTGACGCGCTCGGCGTCCGCACGTGCCTGGCTCGCGCGCCGCTCGGCATCTTCGGCCCGCTCGCGCGAGACTTGAAGTTCGGCCTCAAGCCGCCGGACGCGCGACGCGAGGTCGTCTCGTTCTCGGACGCCTGGCACAGTGGCTTCGCGCAGCTCCAGTTGCGCCAAGAGCCGCGCGCCTTCTTCACGCGATTCGCTGAGAAGTTCCTCGGCTGTCTTGAGGGCTGCCCCGCGCATGTCGAGGTCGGTCCGGGCACGCCCCAATGCATCATTCAGTTTTCGGTGCCGCTCTTCCCAGCTCTTCGCGCGCTGTGAAAAATCATCCAGGCGCCCTGTCAGAAACGCCAAAGGCGCTGCCGGAAGCTGAACCCAAGTCGGGTCGACTTTTCGCGTGGGGGTTTGGCCCGCAATCAGCACGAAATACGCCGGCTCCACGCTGCCAGACAACGCGCCGTCCACCTGAAGCCCTTCGCTACCTTCAAACGCCAGCTGGTAGCCCAACAAAGGGCTTTGGGTCGCCACCTGCACCGACGGGAAGTGGGCCGAAAGTGCATCGAGCACTTGCCCGTACGTGGGCGGTGCGTCTTTGTCTTCGGGGTCTCCCAGCTGCGCGAGCGCCAAGCCGGACGGATTGCGAAGACCACCGACCAGCGTTCCGCTCCGTGCCAGCACCCGCGCCAAGTCTCCCAGCAGATGGGGCGCGCGCGAATACGCGCCCAGGTCCGCCACCAGCACGATGTCGAAACTGCCGGATTCCAAGTCTTCCAAAACGCTGCCACGAAACCGCAGCGCAGCAGAGCCGTGGGTGCGCTGCGCCGCTGCCACCGCTTCCGCGTCATCGTCGACAGCCACCACCGAACGAGCACCACGGGTAACGAGAAATTTGGCGGACTCACCGCGTGTCGCGGCCACCGCGCCGACTTCCAGTACGCGCCTTCGCGCGAACAGGGCCTCGACAAACGCGTAGCGGGGCAAGAGCTCGCTGGGGCCCAGTCGGCGAAAAGGTGAATTCATCGGCAGCGCCAACCCCGAAGTATACCTGTGCCCTTGAAACCCCTAAGGATTCGGTCGGAGCTCGCCTTGGAGCTCTCCAACGAACGGTAGGTTTCGCAGCCTGCCATCGAAATCGAGCCCGTAACCAACGACAAACACGTCATCGATGACGAAACCCTTGTAGTCGATGGGAACCTTCACACGGGCACGCGCAGGTTTCTCCAGAAGTGCACACACCCGCAGCGATGCCGGGTGCCTGGCTTGCAGGTGCTCCAGCAGGAACTGCATCGTGAGGCCTGTGTCGACGATGTCCTCGACCAAAAGGATGTGTGCGCCCGCCAAGGGCTGGGTGACATCAAACGTGATGCGCACCTCGCCCGTCGTTTCGGTGCCCCCGCCGTAAGAGGAAACGCCCAAAAACTCCATGCGCAAGGGGCGGGTGATGGCGCGTGCCAGGTCTGTAGCAAAGAAGACAGACCCCTTCAGGACGGCGAGAAGCGTCACCTCTTTGCCGGCGTAGTCCAACGAAATCTGTCGACCCAACTCCTGAACACGCGCGCTCAGCACCTCCGCACTCAGAAGGGGCTTCACGAGGGCAGCATCGGCTGTGAACGCAGGCATGAATTCCTCTTTCGGGCTGGGCAGCAAAACTTGCTTTTGGCTCGCCATGTACCCGATTCTCCTACGCGCTTCACGGGGGGACAGCCATGCAGATTACGGACGTGCAGGTTTTTCCTGTAGATGAGGAAAAACTCAAAGCGTACGTCACCATCACTTTGGACGGTTGCTTTGTCATCCGCGACCTCAAAGTGATTCACGGGACTTCGGGGCTTTTCATCGCCATGCCGGCGAAGCGGCGCAAAGACGGCTCTTACAAAGACATTGCCCATCCGCTGAATCCAGACACGCGTGATTGGATTGAGCAGACGATTCTGTCGGAGTACTCCAAGAAGCTTGCTGTCGGATCCGACTTCCCTTCGTCCCAGCGGTCGTCTAGCTGATCCCAGAAATCGCCTGAGTTGATACCCGCCTCACGGGGGCTTTTGGCCGATCCCTTTGTCGCTCGGCGCACCGTGCCACTGGGCACTGCCACGCCTCGCTTCGCGGTATCTGCCAAAATCCCCTCGTGATCACTGGTCAACTCAGGCGATCTCTGGGATTAGGGGGCACATGCCCAGTCGGGATTTCAAAGTCTTCTCCGGGAACTCCAACCCGGCGCTCGCGAAGCGCGTTTGCGACCTCTTGGAGCGACCCCTTTCCAAAGCAGATGTCGGCCGATTTTCAGATGGCGAAATTCAGGTCGAGATAGGTGAAAACGTTCGCTCCCACGACACGTTCATCCTCCAATCCACTTGCCCGCCGACCAACGACCATTTGATGGAATTGCTCGTCATGTGCGACGCGCTCAAGCGCGCAAGCGCATCCTCCATCACGGCCGTCATTCCCTACTTCGGTTATGCCCGCCAAGACCGCAAAGTCGTCGGCCGCACGCCGATTACAGCGAAACTCGTCGCCGACTTGATTCAGACGGCCGGCGCGACACGTGTGGTGTCGATGGAACTTCACGCAGGGCAGATTCAAGGTTTCTTCGATGTGCCCTCCGACAACTTGTACGCGTCTCCCGTTTTCATCGACGATATTCGCAAGAAATTTTCAAGTTCGGACGACGTGGTTGTCGTCTCGCCCGATGCTGGCGGCGTCGAGCGTGCCCGCGCCTTCTCCAAGCGGCTCAACGCGGCGCTCGCCATTGTCGACAAGCGACGTCCCCGCGCCAACGTCTCGGAAGTGATGAATCTCATCGGCGATGTCGAAGGCAAGGTGGCACTGCTTCTCGACGATATGGTCGACACGGGTGGCACCCTCGTCGCGGGCGCACAAGCGTTGCTCGACCATGGCGCGAAGCGGGTGGTCGCCTACGCCGCGCACCCTGTGCTGTCTGGCCCGGCCGTGCAGCGCATCGAGCAGTCGGTCCTTGAAGAGGTTGTGTTCACGGACACGGTGCCGTTGTCCGAAGCGGCCAAGGCCTGCCCAAAAATCCGCGTCTTGAGTACCGCAGGCCTGTTCGCCGACACGATTCGGCGGATCTACTCAGGAGATTCGCTGAGTTCGCTGTTCGTCTAGCGAACATTTCCTGGACCCCTGGGGCAGCCCCCGGCTTGACTTCTGCTCCTATGCAGGCGAAACGCGGCTTCGGATTTTCGTCGAAGCGAGGCCCGCCGACTTGGGGCCTGCCATCGGGGCAGGATGCCAGTTCGGGGTTTTTGGTTCGGCTCACACGCAGCAAAAAGGAAATCACATGTCTATCGACCGAAACGTTTTGGAAGCCCAAGCACGCGAAGGTGCGGGTAAAGGTTTTGCTCGCCGTCTGCGCGCCAAGGGGCTCGTGCCCGCAGTGGTTTACGGGCGCCGGATGGAGAAGCCCGACCACATCGCCGTGGATCCGCTCTTGGTGAAAAAGGCGATTGCCACGCCGCACAAGTTCAACACCCTTCTCACCGTCAAGGTGAGCGGAAAACCAGACCGCCAAGTGTTGCTGAAGGACTACCAGCAGGACCCCGTCTCGCGGGACATTCTGCACGTCGACTTTATCGATGTGCGTGAAAATGAGGCCGTCAAGGTGAACGTGCCCTTGGTGCTCACCGGCAAGGCCATCGGTGTTCTGGAAGGCGGCATTTTGTCGCAGCTTCGCCGCGAACTCGAAGTCCATGCATTGCCAGCGGCCATCCCCGAAAAAATCGAAGTCGATGTCAGCCATCTGAAGGTCGCTCAGGCCTTGCACATCAACGACGTCAAGCTCCCGGCGGGCATCAAGGTGAAGACGCACGTCAACTTCACCGTCGCCGTTGTCGCGATTCCGGAGAAGGAAGAAGTCGTTGTGGCTGCCGTTGCGGCCACGCCTGCTGCCGGCGCCGCGGGCGCTGCTGCCCCAGCTGGCGCAGACGGCAAAGCGGCCGCCCCTGCCGCGGGTGGCGATGCGAAGGCGGGTGCCGGCGCTCCGGCCAAGGCCGACGCCAAGAAGGAAGAGAAGAAGAAGTAGGCCATGCGACTCGTCGCTGGGCTCGGCAACCCCGGGCCCGAATACGAGAATCACCGGCACAACATCGGCTTTCGGGTGGTGGAACGCCTCGCCACCCGGGCCGGTGTGGTTCACTTTCAAGAGAAGTTTTCTGCGCGGGTCGCTCAAGCCGACGTCGACAACATTCGCGTCGTTTTCGTCTTGCCGCACACCTTCATGAACGGATCCGGCGCCGCAGTCGCTCCGGCCGCGCGTTTCTTCAAGGTCCCTGCTGCGGACATCCTCGTGGTCCATGACGAACTCGACCTCCCGTTCGGTCGCCTCCAACTCAAAGCCGGCGGCGGCACAGGCGGACACAATGGCCTGGCGAGCATTGTCGAAAGCCTTGGCGACGACGCCTTTGCACGGCTTCGCTTTGGCATCGGAAAGCCCGAAGGCGAAAACGCAAAAGCGCGCGTCGTGGGGCACGTCTTGTCCGAGTTTTCAAAAGACGAGCGCGCCGGACTGGCTGCCCTCATCGACCAAGCTGCGGATACCGCCCACAGTTGGTTGGTCCACGGCTTGGCCGAAGCGATGAATCGGCACAACAGGAAGTAAGCGCAGATTCCCTGGCGTTTTCCCCACCCTGGAGGGTGCAGCCGAAGATCGAACCGTCGCGCACCACGGTCGCTGGGACGACCGCCTTGCGCGGCGGTTCCTCCGTTGGCCACAACCCTTGCGGGTCCGCGAGTTTTTTGGACCGATGGTGGGTACAACCGTTCCGGTTCGGTCGTCCCCCGGAAGTGAACCAGCCCATCACGGGCGCCCTGCAAAGAAGCTCCGACATCAGATTCAAACGATTTGAATAAACTCGATGAACCTCTGTTTAGGCACGCGCAGGGGAAACACGCCGAACAATCGAAGACGCTTCGCGGCTTTTCTTAATAGATACGGCCCGGAATACGTCGACGTTTTGTTTCCACTCAGGGACCCGCGTTTCCCTCTTGGGTCCATCGTCAAACCGATAGTGGAAGCGCATCTTCACAGGGTAGATGTGCCCTAGCGCGGCCCCGCTGCAAACTGAAGACGTGCACATTTCCGGGCGCCACTCTTGCGCGGCTGTTCTATTGCACCGATGAAATTCGCCACCCTCGCCCTGACTCTCTTTGGAGCCGCCCCCGCCATGTCCAGCGAAGCATCGATTCACGCCATCGAAGTGAAAGCCAACGACGGCACGACCCACAGCCTTAAAGAATGGGCCGGCAAAGTCGCGCTCGTGGTGAATACGGCGTCCGAATGCGGCTACACGCCGCAATACGCCGGCCTGCAGCAGCTGTACGACCGCTACCGCGCCAAGGGCTTTGTCGTGTTGGCCTTTCCTTCGAACGACTTCGGGGCTCAAGAGCCTGGCAGTGACGCCGACATCAAGAAGTTCTGCGAACTCCGTTACAAAACGACGTTCCCGCTGTTTTCGAAAATCCAAGTCAAAGGTGATGGCAAACATCCGCTGTACGCGCAACTCACCAGCACGCCCGGGGCGAGCGGCGAAGTGAAATGGAATTTCACGAAGTTCCTGGTGGACGCTCAGGGGAAAGTCGTGGCGCGGTTCGAGTCGAAAGTTGAGCCGACGTCGGCCGAACTGGCTCAAAAGATTGAGTCTTTGCTGCCGCGCTGAGACAACCGAGCGGCACAGACCGATAATCCATCGTGCTGATTCGACCCCCCGAGCGCGCCCGGCCTCGACGAGAAACCCTCACGCTGACCGAACCGTTGCGCACTACGGTCGCTCAGACGACCGTCATGCGCGGCGGTTCCGCGCTTGGCCGACCTCGCCTTCGCATCGAGACGCGCCTCGGGGCCGTCCTGGCGCAATATGAAGACGGCAACGACCGACTGATTCGCGCGATTCAGGCCTGCCAGGAGAGATACGCACGGAGAGCTCCGCTCCTCCAACGCGCGCTGGCGTGGCTCCTCACGCCGGTCAACCACCGCCACCCTCAAAGAAGCGTGGGCGTTCGCTCTATCGACGTCTCACGCGTCTGCAGGCAACTCGCCCATGAGATTCGGCGGCAGCATCCACCCGAGGGGGATCCGATACGCGGTGACAAGGCTCCCAAGCATCTGTGACCGCAGCCTGAAAAGGCGCGCACCGATACACCGCAACCCCGCGTTGCCCTTGGGCGAGAACCTAAGGGTATGGGCATCGGGGGTCTGCGGTCATGGCTGGCAGGGGCTGTGCGGTCGTTCCATCGAACGGGCGCCACCCCCCTCCCCAAGGCTGCCCCAACTTCCACCGGCGTGAGGGGGACATCAGCGCCGCGCCCTGAGGACGCGTTCGCGGACACAGCAGCAGGTGCCTCCCCGAGGATGGACTCTCAGGTTTCGATTCCGAACAGCCTCGGCACGCTCAAGCGGAAGACCGGCTCGCTGCGGCGGGTCGGGAACTTGGAGAGGCACTCAACGACACAGGCGAACCCCTGCCTGACACCGGCGAGCGTGTCGACCCCGGCGACGTGCCCAAAGTCATCCGGGGCTAGGCAACTTGACGGCTCCCCACTTCGCCCGATAGAGGCTCCACGCAACAGCACTTCCCGCTCTGGGCATCTTGCCTGGGGCCGATTCGCCCGAGGGGAGCAACATATGGCAGCAGAAACGCAGGCGCAGGCGCGCCTTCGCGAATACGAAACCATTTTCCTGCTCAAGCCGGACCTCACCGACGACAACGTCGACAAGGTCAAAGAGCGCGTTCGCGACATCGTTGGGCGTGAAGGCGGAAAACTTCTCCGATTCACCATCTGGGGAAAGAAGAAGACCGCGTACGCGCTGGCCAAAGCGCCACGCGCCATCTACGTGCACACCAGCTACCTTGGGCGTTCCGGCTTGGTGGCTGAGGTGGAGCGCAACCTTCGAAACTACGATGAAGTCTCCCGATTCCTGTCGGTGAAAGTCGCCGACGAGATCGACCCCGAGACAAGGCCCGTCCTTGAAGACGTCAAGATGGCCGGTGACGTCGACGAGAAGCCTGCAAGCCCAGAGAAAGATCCACAAGCCATATTCCGCGGGGACGCCGATGATGTCGTCGCTGCTGGCGTTGATCTCGAAGACGTCGAGGAGGCCTAAACCATGTCGACCAACGGACAAACAACGAAGAGCAGCGGTGGTGGCAAGAGCGGTGGTGGCGGCTACGGCGGTGGTGGTGGTGGTGGTGGTGGTTACGGTGGCGGCGGCTACGGTGGCGGCGGGGGCGGTGGTTACGGCGGCGGAGGCTATGGCGGTTCTGACCGTGATGGGCGAGGCGGCGGAGAAGGCCGTGGCGAAGCCGGCGGACGCGGTGGCGGTGGGTTTGGCCGCAAGAAGGTCTGTCGCTTCTGCGCCGAAAAAGCGCTGAAGGTGGACTTCAAAGACCAACAAGTCCTCAAGTACTTCATCACCGAGCGCGGGAAGATTATTCCCCGTCGCATCTCGGGAAACTGTGCAACCCACCAGCGCCAAGTGGCGGTCGCCATCAAGCGCGCGCGTGGCGTGGCGCTCATCCCCTACATCGCCCTGGTGGGCTAGGAGCAGACGGCCATGGCCATGAAACTCATTCTTCAGGAAGACGTCGACAACCTCGGCCACGCGGGCGAGCTGGTCAGCGTCAAGCCAGGTTTCGGTCGAAACTTCCTTCTGCCGCGAGGCTTGGCGGTTGTTGCCAACGAGGCCAACAAGCGTCAGTGGGAACACCAGAAGAAGGAAATCGCTGCCAAGCAAGCGAAGCTGCGCGCTGGCGCCGAAACCCTTGCCAAAGAAATCGGCGCCGTCCAACTGGTCTTCAAACGCAAGGTCGGCGAACAGGACAAGTTGTATGGGTCCGTCACGGCGAGCGACATTGCCGAAGCGTTGTCGGCCAAGGGCATCAAGATTGAGCGCCGCGCGCTCAAACTGAAAGACGCCCTCAAAGACTTGGGCGATCACACCATCAACCTTCACCTGCACCGCGAAGTCATTGCGCAAGTGAAGGTCCAGGTTGCGGCAGAGTAGGACGCCAGTGCTCCGCCCATGGCGCGAACCGACCTGCCAGGCCTAGGCCGTCACGAGGACCTTGCCGCGGAGCGCGCCGTGTTGGGCGCGGTCATCGCCGACAACAGCGTCATTGCGCAGGTGGGAGAAGTTGTCCTTCCCGACGACTTCTCCAGCCCGGCACACGCGCAGATTTTCGATGCGATGTTGGGGTTGGACCGCGCCAACCGCCAAGTCGACCACTTGACGCTCTCGGAAGAGCTGAAAGTCCGTGGGCATCTCGCAGCGGTAGGCGGACCGGCCTACCTCATGGGGCTGGATGCGGTCGTCCCTGTGGCCACCAACGCCACGGACTATGCGCGAATCGTCAAAGACCAAGCGCTGCGCCGGCGCTTGGCGTCCTTGGGGCGCGAGCTTGCCGAACTCGCTTCGCAGGACACGGGCGAAGTCGAAGCGCTGCTGGACGAAGCCGAGCGTCGCGTCTTCCAATTGGCGGAAAAGAAACGCGAAGGCGACCTCAAACCCGTGCGCGAACTGATGGAACGCACGCTGGACTTGCTCGATAAGATGAAGATGTCGAGCAGCGGCATCACGGGCTTGCCGACCGGCTACATCGACCTGGACTTGCAGCTGACGGGCCTTCATCCCGGCGAACTCATCATCGTCGCCGCGCGCCCGGGCGTCGGGAAAACCGCCCTTGCGCTCAATATTGCCCAGCATGTGGCCGTCAAAGAGAACAAGGCCGTCGGTATTTTTTCGCTGGAAATGCCCGCCGACCAACTCCTGATGCGTCTTCTGGCGTCGTCCGCTCGGGTCGACATGAAAAAGCTACGGGGTGGTCGCCTGACCCCCACCGATGAACAAAAGTTTCAAGAAGTCGCAGGCGCGCTGTTTAACGCGCCGCTGTACATCGATGACACAGGCTCCCTCTCACCGTTTGATTTGCGCGCCAAAGCGCGGCGGTTGCGCCAAAAAGACACCAGCTTGGGACTTTTGGTGGTCGACTACCTGCAGCTGATGAACCTCAAAGGGAAAGTCGAAAGCCGGCAAGTCGAGGTATCGGAAATCAGCCGAAGTCTGAAGTCCCTCGCCAAAGAGCTCGACCTGCCCATCATCGCCTTGAGTCAGCTCAACCGAAAAGTCGAGGAGCGCAAGGGCGGCAAGCCAATGCTGTCAGACCTGCGGGAGTCTGGCGCGATTGAACAAGATGCCGATGTCGTCATGTTCATCCACCGTGACGACAGCGAAGAAGGCGAAGCGCCGCCGCGGGGTGCCACGCCGGTTGAACTGATTGTCGCGAAACAGCGCAACGGGCCCATCGGCTCCATCGACCTCGTCTTCCTTTCGGAGTACACCCGGTTTGAAAGTCGCGCGCGGGAGCAGTGGGCGTCATGAAGCGAGAGCTTCCCCCCAATGCGAAGCGGGTTCTGGTCGTCGACGACGACGAGCACACGCGCAACCTCTTGCGCGACTTGTGCGAGACGTCCGGCTTCGCCGTCACTGTCGCGGCCGACGGCGACGAGGCCCTCGCCCGCCTCAACGAAGGCAAGCCCCACCTGCTCTTGCTGGATTTGATGATGCCCCGAAAGGACGGCTTCTCTGTCCTCAAGGAAATCCGTCAACGGGACGGCTTAAAGGACCTGCCTGTCGTCATCCTCACTGCCATGGGAGACATGGACGGGAAAATTCGTGGCATGGAATTGGGTGCCGACGACTACATCACCAAGCCCTTCAAGCTTGTCGAACTGCAGACCCGCATTCATTCGGCGCTGATGGTGCGCGAATACCGCGAGCGTTTGGTCGCCGCCGAAGAAGAACTTTCCGAGTTGCGTGCCGTCGACCCTGTGACAGGCGCCGGAACCTACTCTCAGCTCAAAGCAAGCTTGGACAGTGAACTGGCGCGCGCCCGCCGCTACGGCCGGCCGCTGGGGGCATTGCTGTTTGGCTTTGATGACTACCCTCAGCTGCGCTTTCAGCTGGGGCGCGAGCAATGCGACACGTTTGTCGGCGGCATGGCCGCACAGATTCGAACCAACCTGCGTGGCGCTGACCGCTTGTTCCGCATGGACGCAGATGAGTTCGTGTTGCTGTTGCCTGAAACCGACCTCCAAGGTGCTTACGAGGCCGCCATTCGCTTGGGAAGCATTGTGCACCATCTGGTCGCGCAGGGGCGCAACGGCCCCGTTCACGTGCGCGTTCGCATCGGTGGCGCGGTGTTTCCGAACGAACGCGTGCATTCGAGCGAAGACCTGTTGCGAGAAGCCAACCGCTCCTACCGCGCACTTCGCGACGCGGGGCCCGAGAAACTGATTTTCGACGCCCCTGCCGCCAAGTAGCGGCCGGTCTGCTGCTGCGCAAACCGCGCGGCTTTGGCCAAAGTGTACGAACGGGCCAGTGCGAAGGCCAACCACGACGCATGCCTGCAGCCTGTGCCTCTCAGTCGCGCGTCGCGGGACAACCGGCGTACGCGGCATTCGACGAGGCTTCGCCGTGTACAGGCGACGTCAACCACTTCGGCGTTGCCGAAGTCCCCACCCTTGATGACGACGCCCCCAAATCCCCAATCGAGCAAAGCCTGTGCGGCGTCCACCATGGCATCGGGTGAGCGCAGTGGCCTTCGACCCAAGAGAAAGGCCACCTCGGCAACGTTGGGTGTGAGAATGACCTGTGGTCTTGCCAGGCTTCGAAAGTCTTTGGGGGAGCAGTCGCTCAGCCGCAACCCCTTCGAGCTCGTCACCACGGGGTCAATCACCCAGGGAACACCCTCCGGCAATTCCCTCAAGAGCACGCGCCACAGCCGGAGACTTGGCACGACACCCACTTTCACAGCACGAACCGGCGCAAGCCTCAGCACCGCACGGAGTTGAGCTGTCACGATGTGAGCGGACAACGGTTCGACTCTGGAAACGCCCCCGCCCTGCGCTGTCGCGGCCGTCGACACCACGCAGCATCGTGCGCCGACTGAGAGCAACGCTTCTGCGTCGGCCAGAATGCCCATGCGGCCTGACCCTTCGAAGCCGCCGACAACCAGGAGGTTCAGTTCTTTTGCGCGCACCGAACCAGCTCACGATAGATGCCCAAGTGCGCAGGAACAGTTTCAATCAAGAGCTCCGGGTGCCACTGCACCCCCACGGCGAACGCGTCGCCCTCCAACTCAATGGCCTCGACGACACCATCGGGTGCGACGGCGCTTGGCCGGAGCCCGGCACCCAAGCGACTGACCGCCTGGTGGTGTGTGGAGTTCACCATGAGCTGCCCCTTGCCCACGCAAGTGGCGAGGCGGCTGCCCGGTGCCACCTCGACGGGATGCTGAGGCTGCGTGCGGTCGTGAGACTGTTCATGCGTGAGTGGGCTTTTCACTTCGCGCCCGATGTCTTGAATCAGCGCGCCACCCCGCACGACGTTGAGCAACTGCATGCCCCCACACACGCCCAAGACGGCCATCCGGCGGTCAAGCGCGGCGCGCAGCAAGTGCGTCTCAAAACGCGTCCGAGACACTTTGAGCTGACCCAGCCCTTCTTTCGGCTTCTCCCCATAGGCCTCAGGGGGAATGTCGAAAGCGCCGCCGGTGACAACGACCGCAGAGAAGCGTTCGAGCGTATCCAGCAGCAAGCGCGCATCGTCCGTGTAGGGAATCACAAGCGGAATGCCCCCCGCTTTGGCCACGGCTTCTGCGTACGCGACCTTGACCTCATAACGCGGCGCCGGACTCCCAGCGGTGCCTTCAGAAAAGTCGGGGGTAATGCCAATGAAGGGACGACGCATGGTCACCCAGGTTACGCGTTCTGCGCCTGCGTCAAAAGCTTCGCGCCGGCTTCAAACGCCTCTCCGAGCCGCCGAACGCGAGCCGCCACGTCTTCGGCCAGCAGCGCATCGGAGACAACGGCCGCGGCAGCCACGCCTGCCTGCGCAACATCTGCAATGTTGGCCAACCCGATGCCGCCGATCGCGACCACCGGCAAGGGCGACGCCCGCGCGACCTGGGCCAAACGCAGCACACCGAACGGCTCTGCGGGCACCCGCTTGGTCTTCGTCGCGAACACCGGGCCAAGCCCGACATAAGTCGCGCCGTTTGCTTGCGCGACCTTGGCATCGGTCTCATTTCTGACCGTCACGCCCACCCCGGCCGTCGCGCCCAAACGGGCGCGAGCGTCTTGAGGTGAGAGGTCTTCGTCACCCACATGAACGCCGTCCGCGCCGCAAAGCAGCGCCCAGTCGACGCGGTCGTTGACCAAAATCAGGGCATCCGCCGCCCGCGCTTGGGCGACCACGTCCTGGATGAGCGCCAGGGCGCGAGTCGACGGCGTTCGCTTCAGTCTGACTTGAAGAACCTTCACCCCCCCCAAGAGAAGCTGCTCCGCCTGGCGTGGGATGGGCGTGGCGTGTGGAAGGCCATCGTCGACGATGCCGTAGACGCCACGCAGGCACCTTTCTGGGTCAGCGGGCATCTCTTCTCTCACCCCATTTGACGAAGCGGCAGGGAGTTGGCACAAGAGCCACATGGCTGACGCAATCGACCCCAACACCCTAGATAAACGAACCGCTCGTCGCTACATCACCGCAGGCGTAGTGGACGAAAAAACGTATGAGCGTGCTCTGAAGAGCCTTCCTGACGTGGCGGAGAAATCCACCCCGATTGAGGCGGACCTCGAGCTCAGCGCGGACATGGACGCCGACGCGTAAACCGTCTCATCTCACCCTCGCGAGGTTCGTCAGATGGGGGACAAAAAAGAAGGCAGCGGCTTTGTGATGCAGGGCCCAGCGGAGCTGCAAGTGAGCTTCCACAGCTTTCTTCTTGGGCTTGCTGGGACGGCGCTTGTCCACCTGGGCGCCACACCCCACCCCGAGTCCGGCAAGCTGGCACCCAATCTGCCGCTCGCGCGTCATTCTTTGGATGTCTTGGCGCTTCTGCGCGACAAGACCCGCGGCAACCTCACCCCCGACGAAGAACACCTTTTCGACAGTTTGCTGGCCGACATGCGTCTGCGGTTCGTCGAGGCGAACAAGTCTTGAGCTCCCTCTTGAGCCCCGGCCCACCGAACAAGCCCTTGCCGCGCAGGCTGCGCACCGCCGCCCTGCTCGCGATGGTGCTGGGGGCGTGGGTGGGTGTGTTTGGCGCGATGGAGGCCATGGCCTCCGCACAGGTCAACCGACAAACACCGCCCTCAGCGACTTTCTTCGGTCCCCAGACCGAAGTGTTCGAGAAAGTCTTTCGCTCGTACGAACGGGCGCTCGCACCCGGGCGTCCCTTTCGCGTTCTGGTGCTGTTCTGCTTGGCCACCGCCTGCGCCATGGTCACGGTGTCGGCCGCTCGGCTGCTTTGGCCTCGGGGCATTCCCCGAGAAGCGATGCGGCGAGTCCTGAGCACGTCTGCCTTGGCCGCCGCTGTTTGCCGCACTTTGGAAGGGGCGCACTCTGCCGCTGCTGCGCGGCGAATGGGGGTCGAGATGGCCGACCTCCTCGCGCAAAATATGGGCGCCCCGTCGGACCCCGCGGAATTGGTGCGCTACAAGGCCGCCGTGCCCTCGATGTTTGTGGCTTCCAACGTCGGCTTGACTTTGCTGATGGCGGGAATGTTCGTCATGCTGGGACAGTACTTTCGCTCTTCCCGCGTCCGCGCCCAAATGGCCGAGCTCGCGGCCGACGAAGCGCGTTAGCTGGGCGTCACGGCGAGAGAATCGGGCGCCGCAGCAGCTCGAATCAACCTGGAACCGGTCGTTTCATTGTGACTCGGGGCCCAACACCCATTTCTCCCGTAACTCCCAAGTCTGCCGGTCAAGAAGCTCAGCCCGGCTGAGACCAAAAACCTGCGCCAACCTGCCCAGCGGCCAGTTCTCCTGCATTTCGGCAAAGGCGTCGTCGGTTTGCCAGGCGTCTTCATCGACCTCGAGAGAAGCGACTTCCAACCGCTCGCCACCGGCCCGTCGACCGCTTCCGAACGTCACCACTTCTTCAAACTCCAAAGGCATAAACAGGTAGGCGTGCACAGCGAAGCCTTGCTGCTTGAGAGAAAGGGTTGCAGCCAACGCGTGGTGTTGTGCGTACCAGCGCGCCTCGACATCGGCGCCTTCGCGGGAAAAAACGAGCCGGATAACGTTGTGCTCGGGCTTGCGAAACGCGGAAAGCGCCCACCCCAAAGACTGCCCAAGACCCTCGGCCGCGAGCGCGCCACGCGCGAGTGTGGGGATGTCTGCCCCTGCTAAGTGCTCGAGACGGCAGAAGTATCCGCCTTGCGCGTCCAGTGGAGCCTCCTGGTGGGTCTCTTAGGCCCCTTGGGGTGCCTTGCCAACCTTGCGAGCAGACTTAGGTTGTTTTCATGCGGCTCGACAAATTCACAGTGAAGGCACAAGAGGCGCTTCAAGAGGGGCAAACGCTCGCTCGGCGGGCGCAAAACCCCACCTTTGAGCCAGAACACCTTTTCCTTTCGCTCCTGCGACAAGAAGGCGGCGTCAGCGAGCCCTTGCTTCAAAAAGTCGGTACGGACGTTCGGCTTCTGCACAGCCGGCTTGAAGAGAGCCTGTCGAAGCTGCCTTGCGTCGAAGGTGGTCAGGAAGCTCAGCTGGGACAGCGGCTCGTCAAAGTGCTGGACCAGGCCGAAAGCGAGGCAAAGGGGCTCAAAGACGAGTACACCTCCACCGAGCATCTGTTGCTGGGGCTTTGCGCTGACAAAGGCACTTTGGGCGAAGTGCTTAAGTCCTCGGGCGTAGGCCGCGAGCGTTTGCTGGCCGCGATTTCGGACTTGCGTCGTGGCGCGAAAGTCACGACGCCCGAAGCCGAAGACACCTACCGTGCGCTGGAAAAGTACGGCCGCGACCTCACCGAAATGGCGCGCTCGGGAAAACTGGACCCGGTCGTCGGCCGCGACGAAGAAATCCGTCGCATCGTGCAAGTTTTGTCACGCCGCACCAAGAATAACCCCGTGCTGATTGGCGACCCCGGTGTTGGCAAAACAGCCATCGTCGAAGGCCTGGCCCGCCGCATTGTGGACGGCGACGTGCCCGAAAGCCTGAAACGCAAACGTCTTGTCACGCTCGACTTGGGCGCAATGGTGGCGGGCGCCAAATACCGCGGCGAATTCGAAGAACGCCTCAAAGCGGTGCTCAAAGAAGTCGCCAGCGCAGAGGGCGACATCGTTCTGTTCATCGACGAGCTGCACACGCTGGTGGGCGCCGGCAAAGCCGAAGGCGCGATGGACGCCGGCAACATGCTCAAGCCCGCGCTGGCTCGCGGCGAGCTGCACTGCATCGGCGCGACCACCGTCGACGAATACCGCAAGCACATCGAGAAAGACGCCGCCCTCGAACGGCGTTTTCAGCCCGTGATGGTCGGTGAGCCTTCGGTGCACGACACCATCAGCATCTTGCGCGGCCTCAAAGAGCGGTACGAGGTCCACCACGGCGTGCGGATTCAAGACAGCGCACTCGTCGCCGCCGCAACGCTGTCGCATCGGTACATTTCTGATCGCTTTTTGCCTGACAAGGCCATCGACCTGGTCGACGAGGCGAGCTCGAGGCTTCGCATTGAAATCGATTCGATGCCGAACGAAATCGACGACATCCGTCGCCGCATGACGCAGTTGGAAATCGAGCGCGAGGGGCTTCGCAAAGAAAAGGATGCTGCGTCGCGGGAGCGCCTGGGCACTATCGAGAAAGACCTTGCGCAGCTCAGTGAACAGTTCACGGGGCTCAAAATTCAGTGGGATGCTGAAAAAGCCGCCATTGCAGCCTTGCGAACGAGCAAAGAGCGTCTCGAACGGTTGCGCACCGAGCAAGCCGCCGCAGAGCGCCAAGGCGATTTGAACCGCGCTGCAGAGCTCAAGTACGGCACCGCGCCGGGTGTGGAGAAGGAGCTCAAAGCGCAAGAAGCAAAACTTGCGGAGCTCACGAAGAAGCAGCGCTTTCTCAAGGAAGAAGTCGACGCCGAGGACATTGCCGAGGTTGTCGCGAAATGGACCCATATTCCTGTGTCCAAATTGCTGGAGGGCGAAGTCCAAAAGCTGCTCGGCATGGAAGACCGCCTCAGCCAGCGTGTCGTCGGACAGCCCCAAGCGATTTCGGCTGTCTCCAACGCGATTCGGCGCGCGCGCTCTGGCCTGCAGGACCCCAACCGGCCCATTGGCTCGTTCATCTTCTTAGGTCCCACCGGTGTGGGCAAAACCGAGACGGCCAAGGCGCTCGCCGAGTTTCTGTTCGATGACGAGCAAGCGCTCATTCGCATCGACATGTCCGAGTACATGGAGAAGCACGCGGTCGCCCGGCTGATTGGCGCCCCGCCTGGGTACGTCGGTTACGACGAAGGCGGCCAGCTGTCTGAAGCGGTCCGGCGCAAGCCCTATTCCGTCGTGTTGTTCGACGAGATCGAAAAAGCGCATGCGGACGTCTTCAACGTGCTGCTGCAGATTCTCGACGACGGCCGCCTGACGGACAGCCAAGGGCGCACCATCGATTTCAAGAACACCGTGCTGATTCTCACGTCGAACCTGGGCTCTGCGCATCTCATCGCCGAGATGAACCGCACCAAGGTGATGGACGCGCTGCGCGCCCACTTCCGCCCTGAATTCTTGAACCGCGTCGACGAAATCGTCATCTTCGAGTCGCTCAAGAAGACCGACATCACCAAAGTGGTCGACATCCAGCTCGCGCGGCTGCGCAAGCTGCTCGCGGACAAGAAGCTCACGCTCGACCTCACGCCCGAGGCGCTGCGCTTCCTGGCCGAGCGAGGCTATGACCCCACCTACGGTGCACGACCGCTGAAGCGCGCCATTCAGACCGAGCTGCAAAACCCCTTGGCGGTCAAGGTGCTCTCGGGCGAGTTTCCGCCCGGGACAAGGATTCGCGCGGAACTCGCGGAAGGCGACATTCTGCGGTTTGTGAAGGAAGGCGCTTGACGCGGACACCGCTGCCAAAAGAGGCTTCGCGGCCGAAGTTTGCTGTGAGGGAGGCTCCTTGGACGCGGCGCTGCCAAAATCCCTGAAGAAGGACGCGACGCGGCCCAGCGTGAGCCTGTTTTTCCCCGCATGGAATGAAGAAGGGTACGTCGAGCGCGCCGTCGAACGCGCGCTTGAAGTGTTGCCGCGCATCACCGATGACTTTGAAATCATCGTCGTCGACGACGCCTCCACGGACAAGACGCCCGACATCTTGCGTGCGTTGGCCGCGCGTGTGCCCCAGCTGCGCGTTGTCACGCATGCGAAGAATCTCAAACTGGGCGGCGCGATGCGAACCGGGCTCTCCGCGAGCACCAAGGACGTTGTCGTCTACTCCGACATCGACCTGCCGTTTGACCTTCGCGAGGTGGAGCGTGCGCTCCGTCTCATGGCCTACTTGGAAGCGGACCTCATTTGCGCGTTTCGGTTTGACCGAACCAGCGAAGGCCTCAAGCGAATTGTCTATTCGTTCTTTTACAATTTTCTGATTCGGCTGCTCTTCAGCGTGCACGTCAAAGACGTGAACTTTTCATTCAAAGTCATCCACCGGCGTGTCTTGGAGTCGCTTGAACTTCGAAGCAGCGGGTCGTTCATCGATGCCGAGCTTGTCGTCAAGGCCATCCGGCGCGGTTTTCGAATGTTTCAGATGGGCGTGGACTACTTCCCCAGGACACGCGGCATTTCGACCCTCGCCTCCCCCATGGTGATTTTCAAAATGTTGTCTGAGCTCTTCCGGCTTTTCCCGGAAACACGCTCTCCCATGCCCCCCCAAACCCCCGTCCGGCTCCCAGACGCGGTGGGGTCGCCTCTTCGAGTCGCTTCGGTTGGCCACGCGGCTCGTCATTAACGCCGACGATTTCGGCCTTCACCCCGACATCGACGCGGGCATTGTGTCTGCGCGCACGCAAGGCGTCTTGACGTCGGCCACCCTTCTCGTGACTGGCCGCAGTGCACCCAGTGCCGTTCAACAGGCCAAGGCGTCTGGCCTTGGCCTTGGCGTCCACCTGGCGTTCTGTGGCGGTCTCCCCGCCGCGGCCGCGCCGCACTCGGTACCGAGCCTCGCACCGCGCGGCATCCTGCGCAGCGCTTGGCACCACGTGTTGCGCGCAGTGCTGCTCGGGCGAATTCCCGCTTCAGAATTTGAGGCCGAAGCCCAGGCACAACTTCAGCGCGCAGCGGAACTGGGATTCACGCCAGACCACCTCGATTCGCACCAGCACCTTCATTTGCTTCCGGCCATTCGCAAGGTTGTTGAACAGGTCGCTCTCGCAGCGGGACTGCCCCTGCGATGGCCATCGCCCTGGCCCGCGGCGATGCGTTGGCGGCTGGGCTCGGTGGGCGCCGCAAAAGCGATTGGCGTCGCCGTTCTTGCCCGTACAGCGCCCACGAGCGGCGTTCGGCGCGTGACGGCGTTTGGTTTGGCGGAGTCCGGCCACCTGGATGAAAACGCGTTGCTTGCGCTCATCGACCGATTGCCATCGGGAGACGTTGAGATTTTTTGCCATCCCGGATTGGGGCGACCTCAAGTGCCCGAAGAGCCGGGATGGATCTACGGATGGGAAACCGAACTTCAGGCGCTGACCAGCCCACGCGTCAAAGCGCGGCTCGAAGCGTCGGGCATCACGATGTGCCGCTACGCCGCTTTCGCAGACGACGCGCGGGCGACGTAAAGAATGTGCGGCGTCGTGTAGCCGCGACGGAGGTCGCGCACGTCCTCCACAACGAATCCCGCTTCCTCCAAAACACGACGCATCTCTTTCTGGTTCACCAGCGTCATGCCCCCGCTGCTGTGCGTACGCCCGAGGCAGCGGACCATCACCCATTCTTGGAACAAAGCCTTGCGATGGCGAAGCGAACCATCGCCCTCGGATTCTTTGAGGAGCAGGCGGCCGTCCGGCTTCATCAGTTGCCAGACGGTGTGAAGCAGCTTGGGCCAAGAAGGCGGCGGCAACAGATAGAGCACGTCGGCGAGCACCACCCCGTCAAAGCCCTTGGCAAAGCCGTTCGCGAAGCCGTTGCCAAACTCGGGCAACAGCGAAGCGGCGTCTCCCGTGCGGACATCCACGTTGG
>JBJXGM010000151.1:0-13841 GCA_046155985.1 Myxococcaceae bacterium
GCTTCGCCGCCTCACGGTTGTGCCGCGCGCACAGAAGTCGCAGGTTGTCCGTTTCACCGTCCCCGCCTCTGGCCTTCGGAACGACGTGGTCTATTTGGAGAAACCGCTTCTCGCCGCATACGCCGCCTTGGAGCAACGGCCACTGACACTGGCCTTCGTCTCGTTCCTGCACCTGCCGCTTTGTCGCCTGCGCGATGCCTGACTTCGACCGCTTGGCTTCTTTTTCCAGCAAAGCTTCCAGCGCTTGTTCCAGCACAGTCTCCAGCCGGGCGACGTCGACGCGATGCGCCACAGCGTCCTTGGCCTTCTGCAGCTTCTGCACAAACGTCTCAGATGCCGTGAAGTGAATGCGGTGCATGGCTGTGGGCTGGCTCTCCTGCGCGGTGTTTCGTTCCGGAAAAGCCGGCGCGTTGACTTCGAACGCTAGACCCACCTGGGCTTGTGGCACGGCGCCGTTCTCTGAAGCGACTTCTCCTGCGCTCTTGCCCGTATGCTCTTTTCCAATTTCACGGACTTCCGCCGGCGGAACTGACGGCAGAGGGACGATGACGTCCCGCGTCGGGGTTGCAATGGCCGGTAGCATGCTTGCCGAGATTGCCTCCGCTTGTTTCTTCGACAGTCCAAAGAAGCGAGGCAGTAGCCCATTCCAGTTTTCTGGCGTGAGCACCTTGCTCACTTCTCCCAAGGTTGTGAGGCACAGCCTTCCATCTTCCAAGGCTGGCAACACGTCAGGACACCACCTCGAAAGGCGTACCGCCTGAAATCTGCGGTAGGCCACTCCCGCCGACATGCCCAAGCTGCCCGTCAAGTAGCGAAAGAGGCCGTTGAAGCCCAAGGGCTCCCAGGCCTGCTTGTCATCGAACTCGCGCAAAGCAGATAGAAAAGCGACGCAAGCCTTCCTCTCGTCTGCCCAAAGCGAAGCCAACGTCTCATTCCACCGCACCGCCGCCGCCAAAGTTGTCATGCGAAACGTCTAACATGCACGTCTGACATTGAGCGGCAGACGTAAATGAGACTTGTTGGTGTTGGGCGGCGCCGCGCGCGATGGCGGCACCGCCGCGAGGGCTGAACGCGCGAGGAGGTGAAGCTGGGTTGGCGTCGGCGAGCCAGCAAGCCAGGCGCCACAATCCACATTCCACTTGATGCTCGCCGTCGTCGTCTCAACACTGTGGGGCTTGGGGGCAGGCGCAGGCTGTCCCCAAAAACCCACAGCACAAGATGCAAGCGAACGACTGACGCCAGAGCGGCGCCGTGCTCGAAACAGCACGGCGGGCCGCACCAGAGCAGGAAAACTTTAACGAAGCGCCGTCGCAAACGTTTCGCGAGGGCGGACTTTTTCAACAGCACGGACTTCCGCTGGGTGAAGCGCTCCGTGCCCTAGCGCGCCGGCGCGTCGCGTGTGTCCTTCTTGGCGTCACGAATCCAACTCATCATGTCGCGCAGGCGGCGGCCGACGTCTTCGATGGGATGCGCCGCGCCTTCTTGCCGCAACTTTTCGAAATGCGGTGCACCGACTTGATTTTCAAGCAACCACTCACGCGCGAATGCGCCGCTCTGAATCTCGCGCAGGATTTTCCGCATTTCCTCACGCGCCGCCGGGCCCACCACGCGCGGGCCGCGCGTGTAGTCGCCGTACTCCGCTGTATCGCTGATGGAGTGCCGCATCCACGACATGCCGCCTTCGTAAACCATATCGACGATGAGCTTCAGCTCGTGCAAGCACTCAAAGTACGCACTCTCTGGTTGGTAGCCGGCCTCAACAAGTGTGTCGTACCCCGCCTGAATCAGTGCCGTGACACCCCCGCACAAGACCGCTTGTTCGCCGAACAAATCGGTTTCGGTCTCTTCTTTAAATGTCGTCTCCAAAACACCCGCGCGCGTCACGCCAATGCCTCTCGCATAGGCCAGGCCCAACTCTTTCGCCTTGCCGGTGGCGTTTTGATGCACAGCAATCAACGCTGGCGTGCCCTTGCCGTCTTGATACAGGCGACGCACAAGGTGCCCAGGCGACTTGGGCGCAATCAACATCACGTCGACGTCCGCACTCGGCTTGATTTGGCCGTAGTGAATGTTGAACCCATGCGCGAACATCAGCGCCTTGCCCTTCGACAGGTGCGGCTGGATGCCCTCTTCATAAATCGCACGCTGCGTTTGGTCGGGCGCAAGCACCATGATGACGTCTGCTTCGCGCGCCGCGTCTGCCACCGTTGTCACACGCAGGCCCGCCGACTCGGCCTTGGTGCGTGACTTGCTGCCGGCGTGCAAGCCGATGCGCACATCGATGCCAGAATCCTTGAGGTTCAGCGCGTGCGCGTGCCCCTGGCTGCCGTAGCCAATGATGGCCACCTTCTTGTTTTGGATAAGGTCGAGCTTCGCGTCTTTGTCGTAATAGATGGTGGTCATCGCACTGTTCCTTGGGGCTTCTCTGCAGGCTTCTGCGTTGGGGTGAACACTTGAGTGATGGCGCCTTCGGCCGCGGACGTCACCAGCGCGGCGTACTTGGCAAACACGCCAGACGGATATCGCTGCGCCGGCGGTCGCCAGGCTTCGAGGCGTTCTGCCATTTGCGCGGCTGAGAGCGAGACATCGAGTTTTCGTTGGTCAACGTCCAGCGTGATGAGGTCGCCGTCTCGCAACGCTGCAATGGGGCCGCGCATCGCCGCTTCGGGGGCGACGTGCCCCACCATGAGGCCACGCGTTGCGCCGCTGAACCGGCCGTCCGTCAACAGGGCGACCTTCTCACCAAGCCCTTGTCCGACGAGGGCAGCGGTCACGCCCAACATCTCGCGCATGCCGGGCCCCCCTTTGGGGCCTTCGTAGCGAATCACCACGACATCGCCGGCAACAATGCGATTGGCTTTCACTGCTGCAAACGCCTCTTCTTCAGACTCAAAAACGCGCGCGGGGCCTTGGTGGAAATGCCGTTCATGCCCCGACATTTTCACGACGCAACCGTCCGGCGAGAGGTTGCCACGCAAAATCACCAGCCCGCCCGTGGGCTGAATCGGTGCTTCTGGCGCACGCAGCACAGGCTGCCCCGGCATCTCCTTGGCCGTCGCCACATGCTCGCGCCACGGCGTGCCATCGGCCGTCTTGGCGTCAACCGCGAGGCGACCGAGCGCATGCAGCCGTTTCGCAATGAGCGGCGTTCCTCCCGCTTTGTCCATGTCGACCGCGGTGTAGCGTCCCCCCGGCTTGAGGTCGGCCAGAAGCGGGGTCTTGCGACTGATGGCGTCGAAGTCGTCGATCGACAACGAAACGTTGGCTTCTTTCGCCAGCGCGAGCAGATGCAGCACGGCGTTCGTCGAGCCACCGGTCATCGCAACGGAGGCGATGGCGTTTTCAAAAGAGGCACGCGTGACAATTTGGCGAGGGGTCAACCCCTGGTGAAGCAGCCGAACCACCAACTCGCCTGCCTTCCGCGAGGCTTCGTCCTTGCGCGGGTCGTTCGCGGGAATCGTCGCGTAGCCCACCGGCGACAGCCCCAAGAACTCCACCGCCATCGCCATGGTGTTGGCTGTGAACTGTCCCCCGCAAGCACCCGCACCCGGGCACGCCTTGTTCTCAAGTTCAGCCAGGGCTTCGGCGCTCATCTTGCCCGCTGCATGCGCACCGACGGCTTCGAAGACGTCTTGCACGGTAACGTCGCGCCCTTGGAACTGCCCCGGCGCAATCGAGCCACCGTAGAGAACCAGCGAGGGCACATTGAGCCGCAGCACCGCCATCGCACCGGCGGGAATCGTCTTGTCGCAACCTACCAGGGTGACGAGCGCATCGAACATGTGCCCCCGGGCGACAAGTTCCATGGAGTCGGCGATGACTTCCCGACTGACCAGCGAAGCGCGCATGCCCTCGCTGCCCATCGTCACACCATCGCTCACCGCAATGGTGTTGAACTCCATCGGCGTACAGCCCGCGGCCCGAATGCCTGCTTTCACATGCTCGGCCAATCGCCGGAGGTGAAGGTTGCAGGGCATCACTTCGGTCCACGTGTTCGCCACGCCGATGATGGGCTTGGCCAAGTCAGCATCGTTCAACCCGGTCGCCTTCAGCATCGCGCGTGCCGGCGCACGCTCGAAGCCTTCGGTGATGTGTCGACTGTTGTGCCTTGGGTCAGCCACGGTGACCTCCCAAAAGTTCGGCCGTCACAGCTTGGCCAACGGCGTCGGTCGAGAGTGCAGCTTTCCCAGGCGCTGACAAGTCGCCTGTCAGGAGACCGCGCTCGATGCAGGCGCCGACGGCACGCTCAACCGCGTCAGCCTCCGTCACAAGGCCCAACGAGTGACGCAGCAACATCGCGACGCTGCGCAAAGTGCCATAGGGGTTGGCGATGCCCTTGCCCGCGATGTCCGGCGCTGAACCGTGAATCGGCTCAAAGAGGCCTCGCTTCCCCTCGCCCAACGAAGCGGAGGGCAGAAGTCCAATGGAACCCGAAAGCATCGAAGCTTCGTCAGTGAGAATGTCTCCGAACATGTTTTCGGTGACGACGACATCGTAGCTGCGCGGCGATTTGAGCATGAGCATCGCAAACGAATCGACCAGGACATGCTCCAGCTGCACGTCGGGGAACTCTGCGCGGACGACGGCGCTGGCGACTTCGCGCCAGAGCCGAGAAGTCTCCAGCACGTTGGCCTTGTCGACAGACGTCAGTTTCTTCTTTCGCCCACGGGCGAGCTGCCCCGCCACACGAACCACGCGGGCCACCTCATCCTTGCTGTAGCTGCATTCGTCGACGGCGCGTTGCTCGTCCCGGCGCTTGTTGCCAAAATAGATTCCACCCGTCAGCTCGCGAACAACGAGCAGGTCCACGCCCTTGAGCAGTTCCGGCTTGAGCGGCGACGCAGACAGCAGCGCCGCGTCGGGCACCACGGGGCGCAGGTTGGCAAACAACCCCAACTCTTTGCGCAACGACAAAAGGCCCTGCTCAGGCCGGGCACGCGCTTTGTCCCACTTGGGGCCGCCCACCGCGCCGAGCAACACGGCATCGGCCTTGCGGCACAGCTGCAGCGTCACTTGCGGGAGAGGCTCGCCCGTCGCATCAATCGCCGCGCCGCCGATTTTCGCCTCGGCGAGGGTGAACGCATGCCCAAACTTTTCCCCGACTGCGGCCAAAAGGCGCGTCCCTTGCGCAACAACCTCGGGTCCAATGCCATCACCCGGCAATACGGCAATCGTGGCTTTCATGAACGTCGCGACTCCTCGAAACGTGCAATCGCGGGAGCGTGCGAAAGCAAAAAGCTGAGCTCATCTTGCCCGTTGAGCAAGCAGTAGCGAGCGAACGGGTCGATGGGGAACTTCACGCTTCGTCCATCGGGGAGCGTCAGCGTCTGCGCAGCCAAATCCACACGCACGCGCGCACCGGGCGACGCCAACAAACTGCGATGAACCTCTGCGTCCACCTGAATCGGCAAAAGCCCATTCTTCACCGCGTTCTGGCGAAAAATGTTGGCGATGCGCGAACTCACAACAGCGCGCAGTCCCAAGTCGGTCAGCGCCCAGGGTGCATGTTCGCGTGACGAGCCACAGCCAAAGTTGTCGCCCGCGACGAGGACCTGTGCGCCTTGCGCCTGCGGCGTGTTGAGCGCGAAATCGACTTTCGGCTGGCCTTGCGCATCGTAGCGCCAGTCGGCAAATGCCCACTTCCCCAAGCCGGAGCGGCTCACTCCCTTAAGAAAGCGGGCAGGAATGATTTGGTCGGTGTCGATGTTGGCCTGAGGCAACACGACCGTCTTGGACTCAAACGCTTCAAACGGTTTCATCGCTCACTCACAAACTCTCGTGGGTCGGCAATCCGTCCACGCACGGCGGCCGCTGCTGCCGTCAACGGGCTCGCCAAAAACGTTCGGCTGCCCTTCCCTTGTCGCCCTTCGAAGTTTCGGTTCGAGGTGCTCACGGCGTATTGACCTGGTTGCAGGGCATCGCCGTTCATCGCAATGCACATCGAGCACCCGGGCTCGCGCCATTCGGCACCCGCTTCGCGAAACACCTGGTCCAAGCCTTGCGCTTCAGCCTGGCGTTTCACTTCTGCAGACCCTGGCACCACCAACATTCGGACGTGACTGGCCACTTTGCGCCCACGCAGGACCGACGCAGCAGCTTGCAAGTCGGACAACCGTGAGTTGGTGCAGCTTCCCAAAAAGACGACGTCAATTTGGTGTCCCAACAGCGGCTGCCCCCCGACAAGCCCCATATACGACAGCGCTTTCTCCAAGGACTGCCGCTCGGCGACGTCACTCTGCGCGGCGGCCAAGGGCACAACAGCCGAAATCGGCATGCCCATGCCCGGATGGGTACCGTAAGTAATCATCGGCTCCAACTTGGAAGCATTCAGCACGACATGCTTGTCGAAGCGCGCGCCGGCGTCCGTTGACAACAGCTTCCACTCGGCCAGCGCTTTGTCCCATGCAGCGCCTTTGGGCGCATGGGACCGGCCCTTCACGTAGGCAAACGTCACGTCATCCGGAGCGACCATGCCTGCCCGAGCCCCGGCTTCAATCGACATGTTGCAGAGCGTCATGCGCTCTTCCATCGTCATCGCGGCGACGGCACTGCCGGTGTATTCGATGACGTGGTCAGTTCCCCCGCCAACGCCAATTTGCGCAATCACCGCCAGAACAACGTCCTTGGCTGTGACGCCCGCGTGCAATTTCCCGTCGATACGAACTTCCATCGTCTTGG
Source organism: Myxococcaceae bacterium (assembly GCA_046155985.1). GTDB lineage: Bacteria > Myxococcota > Myxococcia > Myxococcales > Myxococcaceae > JBJXGM01. The sequence goes on from JBJXGM010000151.1 coordinate 6,679, forward strand.
GGCGGCGCTGCAGTAAACACTGCGTGGCCAACACATGGCCGACCTCGCTGGTACCAATTCCGAACGCCAAAGCGCCAAACGCACCGTGGGTGCTCGTGTGGCTGTCGCCGCACACAATCGTCATGCCAGGTTGGGTGAGCCCCAACTCAGGGCCAATGACATGGACAATGCCCTGCGTCGAACTTCCCAGTGCGTGGAGCGCAATGCCGAATTCCACCGTATTGGCCACAAGCTGGTCGAGCTGCGCTTTCGCTTCTGGGTCATCCACCGGGAACGACCCATCGGCCTTTCGAGGAAGCGTTGGCGTCGAATGGTCCATCGTGGCCACAGTGCGGTCCGGGCGTCGTACCGGCAACCCACGCTCGCGCAACATCGAAAACGCCTGTGGCGACGTCACTTCGTGAATGAGGTGCAGGTCCACGTAAAGCAGCGCGGGCGTCTCCGCGGTCTCTTCGATGACAACGTGTCTTGACCAAAGCTTTTCGAGAAGTGTTTGCGGCAAAGGCATGCTCACGCCACCTCGACCCGTCTCAACATCTGTGCCGGTTCCACCGAAAGCGCCATGGCCCGCGCTTCAGGCATCCCGTTGATGCAATTGAGAAACGCCTGCGCACTCGCCAAAAGGGTGTCCACCGACAAGGAACGCCCTCGGTAGCGCTTCCCGTCGTAGGAGACTTCGACCATCACGTCGGCTTGGGCATCTTCGCCAGAGGAAATGGCGCGGACTTCGTAGGCCTCAAGTCCAACGTTCAGACCGGCCACGCGCTCAATCGCCTTGAAGATGGCATCCACTGGGCCATCGCCTGTGGCCACGCCATCCCGTTGAAACCCGTCTCGGTGCCGGAGACTGACGGTCGCCTGCGGCGCCTTGCCACTGGACGAAGCCGTGCTGAGTGCCGTGAGCTCCCACGGAGACTGCCTGGGCGCCTGAATCTGTTCGGAGACGAGCGCCTCCAAGTCGGAATCGTACACTTCCTTTTTGTGGTCCGCGAGGTGCTTCATCGCCTCGAACAGTTGGTCGAGCTGTGCCGTTTCCAGATGGTAGCCGAGCTCTTTGACACGCTGGCGCAAGAGATGCCGCCCGCTGTGCTTGCCCAGCACGAGGTTGTTGGAGGCAAAGCCGACGTCCTCAGGGCGCATGACTTCGTAGGTTGCGGCGTTCGCCAACACACCATGTTGGTGGATACCCGCTTCGTGGGCAAAAGCGTTCTCGCCGACAACCGCTTTGTTTCGTGCGACCGTCAAGCCCGTGAGTTTCGAAAGCAGTCGACTCGTCGGATACAGGCGCTCGGTGCGAATGCCGGTTCGAAGGCCGAGAAAGTCGTGACGCGTACGCAGCGCCATCACGACTTCTTCGAGTGAGCAGTTGCCCGCGCGTTCGCCGATGCCGTTGATGGTGCACTCCACTTGCCGCGCGCCATACTGCAGCGCCTGGAGGCTGTTCGCCACGGCAAGTCCCAAATCGTCGTGGCAATGAACGCTGATGCACACCTTGTCGATGCCTCGCACGTGCTTCTTCAAGAATGCGATGGTGTCCCCGTACTGAGAGGGCACCGCGTAGCCCACGGTGTCGGGAATGTTGAGCGTCGTCGCGCCAGCAGCGATGACCGCTTCAGCGACCTCGGCCAAGTAGTCGAGCTCGGTGCGCGCGGCGTCTTCGGCCGAGAACTGCACGTCGTCGAAACGCTCGCGCGCGTAGCCCACGGCCTCCACAGAGCGGCGCAGCACTTCTTCCTTCGACATTTTGAGTTTGAATTCGCGATGCAATGGGCTGGTCGACAAGAACACGTGAATCCGTTTGCGACCGGCGTCTTTCAGCGCTTCCCAAGTTCGGTCGATGTCGTCGCGGTGAGCACGCGCCAAAGCGCACAGGATGGGACCTTCCACTTTGCGCGCCACCGATTGCACAGCGGCAAAGTCCCCCGGCGAAGCCACGGGGAAGCCCAATTCAATGATGTCGACGCCCAAATCGCGGAGCGCACAAGCGATTTGCAGCTTCTGGGTAAGATTCATGCTGGCGCCCGGAGACTGCTCGCCATCGCGCAGCGTGGTGTCAAACACCATCACCCGGTCGTTCAATTCTTGCGTGTTCATCGTTCCTCCGTCCCTCTTTCGGCATCCCTCAATGCCATCCCTAAATCGCCGCCGAACCCAAAAGCTCACCCGCCACGGCCGCACGAAGCTGATCCGCCGACGTCGTCTTGCCGGTTCCTGAAAACCCCAGGGCTTGCACCACCCCGGCTGCTTCCGACTCCAAACGAAGCGAGGTTCGAAGTGCGAACGCCATTTGGTTCGCCAGCGCAGCGGGAGATAGCCCCTCGGGCAGCCAATAAATGCCGCGCCCATCGGCGTTCAACCATGCACTCGTCCAAGGCAGCACCGCACCCGGGAGGCCAGCGGCGGATTGGGCGAGGCGCTCTGCGACATCCGTTTCCGACAAAACGACGTCCATGCGCCCCGGAGACTCGCGAAGCGCAACGTCGACGGCTTCAAAGCGACGCCTTTCTAGCCGCACGCTTCCGTGAATTTCGGTGGGACCTTGGTCTGGGGTGACTTCGGTCACCAACCCCCAGCGCTGGCGAGCCAATGCGTGGGCGACTCGCTCACGCGCCAGGTGTGCGCTGGTCTCGGGCTCGACGGATTTTAGACCCTCCAAGTCGGGCTCAAAATCAGACACCAGCAACGCATCGAGTCCCGCGACACCCACGGCGCGAGAGAGGCAACGCAGCGGTTGCACGCGGGCATGCAGCGCCAACGACCGGCGCAGACGTTGGCGCAACTGCGCTCCCGAAAAAGCCGCGCCGCCACTGCCGAACCCATCCATCCAAACTGCATCGGCCTGCTGGGCGTGCGCCAACACTTCATCGGACAAGGGTTCTTGGCCAGCGTTCAACGCGGCCGCTCCCACCAGATGCTCGCTCACGGAAAAGACGTGCCCAAATCGCACTTCCAACGCGGACAAGAGGGCACCCACACCTTCGAAAGCGTCGCGGCGTGGCATTCCCATCAGAAAGGCAATGCGCGCTTTCATGAACGCTCTCCCACAAGCATCTGGCGTTCATCGGCGCGAGCCGCAACGGCTTCGACATCGCGTTCACGACCGTAGGGTCTGGATGCGTCTTCGACGGCCGACGCCGCCATGTGGCCCAGCGCGACTGCGCCGGTGCGCACCACCTGCAACAAACCCCGCGGCCGCAGCATGTCGAGCGCAGCGTCAATCGCAGCGCGTGGACCCGTCAGTTCCGCCGTCACCCATGAAGGCCCAAGTTCCACCATCCGAGCGCCCACTTGGTTAAACAGCCCCAACAGCGAGGCACGTTCGTCGGGGGTGCAGGCCACCCGCATCATGGCCATCTCGCGCACAACGGCCGCCGAGTCCGTGACGTCCAGAACTTCAATCACCTCGATCAGCTTGTACAAGTGCGCGGCCAGCCGCCGTGCGCCGTCTGCGTCGATGCCAACCACCAACGTCAAGTGAGACACCCCGGCGCGGTGGGTCGGGCCAACGGTCAACGAATCGATGGAGTAGCCCCGGCGCCGAAGCAGCGAGACGATACGATTCAGCACACCGGCGTTGTCTTCAACGTGGGCAATCAGCGTACGGGCGAGCGCGGTTTCCATGGCAATCCCTATGCGTCCTGTGCGGTTTCCACCAACGGGGTGGGCCGGCGAATCATGTCTTGGAGGTCTGCACCCGAGGGCACCATCGGGTAGACGCTGTCTTCTTGCTCGACTTGGAACTCCACCAACACCGTCTGCGGCGTTTGCTTCGCTGTTCGAAAAGCGTCGGCAATGTCTTCACGCCGCGACACGCGCAACCCCACCAGCCCATGCGCCTCGGCCAGTTTGACGAAATCTGGATTTTTGAGCGGCGTAGCAGCGTAACGGCCTTCGTAGAAGAACTGCTGCCACTGGCGCACCATGCCGAGATAGCCGTTGTTGATGACTGCGATGTTAATTTTGAGACCTTCTTGCGCGCAGGTCGAAAGCTCCGCCGCCGTCATCTGAAATCCGCCGTCGCCCACAACAACCCAGATGTCGTCATCGGGCATGGCGAAGCGCGCACCGATGGCCGCCGGCAGGGCGAAGCCCATCGTCCCAAGCCCACCCGACGTGATGAGTTTTCGGGGGTAATCGTGCTTGTAGTACTGGGCTTCCCACATTTGGTGCTGGCCGACGTCCGTCACGACCAAGGCCTTGCCCTCGGTCAGACGCCACAAGTCGTGCATGACGTGAGCGGCGTGCAGCTTGCCGTGGTGAGGCAGCGACTGAATATCCCGAACCGACGCGTCGCCCTTGCCCGTCCGAATGTGCGACGCCCATGCGTCACAGTTGCGCGCAGGGACTTGCGCGATGAAGCGTTCGAGAACTTCGCGGACATCGCCCACCAGCGCTGCGTCGACCCGAACGTTCTTGTTGATTTCGGCGGGGTCGAGCTCGACATGAATCTTCTTGGCGCGGCGTGCATACGTCTTGAGATTTCCGGTCACCCGGTCGTCAAAACGCATTCCCAGCGCAATCAAGAGGTCCGCGTCTTGAATCGCCTGGTTGACCCACGCTTCGCCGTGCATGCCCATCATTCCAAGGTTTTGGGGATGCGTCGCTGGGAAAGCCCCAATTCCAAGAAGCGTGACCGCTATGGGAATGCCCGTCTTCTCTGCAAACGCACGAAGTGCGGCCATCCCATTGGCCCTGAGGATGCCCTGCCCTGCCAAAATCACCGGGCGTTCGGCACGTTCAATGAGCTCCAGGGCGCGGGCGAATTCGGTCTCGAAGTCTGGCAGGTCCGCCGGCTGACGAAAGACCCGCTCTGCAGCGACGCGAGGCTCATATTCAATGAGCGCTTGTTGGGCGTCCTTGCAGATATCGACCAGAACAGGGCCGGGGCGACCTGAGCGCGCGATGTGAAATGCTTCGTGCAGGGCTGGCGCGATGCGCTCTGCTTTCGTGACGAGTTCGTTGTGTTTGGTGATGGGCAGCGTCACGCCGGTGATGTCGGTTTCCTGAAACGCATCGGTTCCCAAGAACGGCGAGGACACTTGCCCCGTGATGGCCACCAATGGAGAACTGTCCATCATCGCGGTCGCGATTCCAGTCACCAGATTCGTTGCACCCGGCCCTGATGTCGCCAACGCCACGCCGACGCGGCCAGAAGCACGCGCGTACCCATCGGCCATGTGTGCGGCGCCTTGCTCATGCCGCACCAACACATGGCGAACGACAGACTGGCCCATCATCGCGTCGTAGACGGGCATGATGGCACCACCGGGGTAGCCGAAAACCACCTCGACGCCCTGCTGGGCCAAGACATCCCAAACAATCTGTGCGCCGCTCCGCTTCACCGTGCGCTACCTCCGTTTGCCGAGCGCAAAAAAACCCGCTTCCGAAACTGCCGGGAGCGGGTTCTCGTGTGCCGGGTGTCAGTCCCCTCAGCCTGCGAGCCCACTCCCGGGGCAAATGAGCCCCAGGAGGAACCGAAGTCCCAAAAGCCCGAGCAGACCGATGCCGATCGCATTGAGCGCGATGACCTCGGCGTTGCGAGCGGCTGGACTGACGGCTGGGGTTTCCGGCTTCAAAGTGCCCGCGTTCTCACATACCTACCGACCGGTAGTCAAGTATTGGATGTGCCGACTCATGGAGCGCGCTAACGAAAACACATGCAATCAATCGAATGCACAAAATTCATTTAATTTTTAATGGGTTACAAGACGGCCGCACAAGTGGGGCCGTCTGCCCAGTGGAAGGCGCGGCTTAGGCGCAAACAGGCCTATGCCGCGACTCGCAGACTGGCCGCATGGCCGGCCCACCGGATGGCCTCAGCTGGAAATCCAGCACCCCTCAGCCGGCGCGAAACGGAAGCTGGCGATGTCTCCCGGAGCAGGTGCGCGGCCTGAACGCGGCTCGCGAAGAACGAAAGCAGCTTGCGCTCCACCGCATCCTCGGGGCGGACCTCCGGGTGAAACTGCACGGTCAAGACATTCCATCGCTCTGTCGCTGCGATGAGCGGACGCTCGCCAGCCGCACCGATTGCGCGGGCGGTCACTCGGAAGCCAGCGCCGGGCCGAAGCACCGCCTGGTGGTGGTATGCGTTGGTGATGAACTCTTTGGACTCGACCGCCTCAGCCAAAAGACTCGGTCGCGTTACCTGAATGCGGTTCTCGAACACCGTCCGCCCGTGCCGACCACGGACCACCAGCGGGCGACTCGGGTCCAAATCAAATTCCCACTGGTTGCGGCTGAGGCGGGTGTGGCCTTCTGCGAGGAGGTCTTGAACAAGAGAGCCGCCAGCCGCGACGTTCCATAGCTGGTGCGAACGGCAAATGCCCAACATGAAAAGGGGCCTCTCCATACACGTCAGGGCGAGCTCTGCTTCGAAGCGGTCGCGCTCCAGGTTGACGCCCAGGGCAAAGCGGTTGGTCTCCCCATACAGTGCGGGGTCCACGTCCGCGCCACCCAGCCCCAGCACTCCGTCCAGACAATCTGCGATGCCGGTGAGAAGCGCCACACGGTTTTCCTGAGCCGTCATCAGGTCCGAGCGCGGCATCAGGAGCACGGGCCGACAGCCAACAGCCTCGACATGACGTACCAACTCGAAGAATCGCGTGTCCTGGCCGGGGATGAGCTTGCTTGGGTCGCTGACCACGATGCCAACCGCAGGCAGGTGGCGAGGGTCGACAGCGGGAAGGATTGTGGCTGTATCCAGGATTCCGGCCTGGCCAGTCCAGCCCTGCGCCGGCAACTGTGCCACGTAGTGGCGGAAGACCGAGGCGGCGCTCTCTCCGGGGAGAGTGGGCACCAGCACTTCGGCAGGCGCCCCCGCAACGACGACGCGGGTCGGGCGAAATGCGGTAGATGTGGGCGACGGGCGCATATCCCATTATCGGAACCCAGCGGCGCTGGTTGCTTACGCTTTGCGCTGCTTGTTTATTAGCGCGCTGCGTCCCGGAACGTGGCGCAATGCGTCAGCCAACGAGTATCCCTGGTCGTTGCACCGACCTTAGGGCGTTCACTTTCGGGACGTCGGTCGCTTGGCCTTAGGAGCCTCCGCAAAATAAACGCTACTATTGGTGTCGCGGCAAGATGGTGTAATTCCATTCGCCGTGAAAAGGGTCCCGTTTAATGCGGAGAGCTGCCATCTCGACGTCGGTGACCTCGCGACCCTC
>JBJXGM010000163.1:0-12784 GCA_046155985.1 Myxococcaceae bacterium
AGGTCGGCCGTTCTTCGGCGGTGCTGCGTCAGCGTCGAGCGACGTCGAAGCGATCGAGGTTCGTCACCTTGGTCCACGCCTTGACAAAGTCACGCACGAGGCGCCCCCCTCCGTCGGACGCGCCATACACCTCAGCGATGGCGCGAAGCTCGGCGTTCGACCCAAAGACGAGGTCAACAGGGGTGGCGGTCCACTTCAATTTGTCGGTCTTTCGCTCGCGGCCTTCGTAGAGGCCTTCATCCTTCGCCGACTTCGTCCACTGGGTAGACATGTCCAGCAGGTTGACGAAGAAGTCGTTGGTGAGGGTGCCAGGCTTGTCGGTGAATACGCCATGGGCGACCTGCTCGCTGTTGGCGTTCAGGGCGCGCAAGCCGCCGACCAGGGCCGTCATCTCGGGAACGGTGAGCGTCAGCATGTTTGCCTTGTCGACGAGCAGTTCTGTCGGCGACCGGCGCTGACCCGTCCCGTAGAAGTTTCGGAAGCCGTCCGCGGCCGGCTCGAGCGCCGCGAACGAATTCACGTCTGTCTGCACTTGGGAGGCGTCCTGCCGCCCGGGCGTAAAGGGCACCTTCACATCGAAGCCCGCAGTCTTCGCTGCCCTTTCGATGGCCGCATTGCCGCCGAGGACGATGACGTCGGCGAGCGACACCTTCTTGCCTCCCGACAACGTCTTGTTGAAGGCCTTCTGAACGCCCTCGAGTTTCTCCAGCACCGTGGTGAGTTCTCGTGGCGTGTTGACCGCCCAGTCCTTCTGTGGGGAGAGACGAACACGGGCACCATTCGCGCCACCGCGCATGTCCGTGCCCCGGTACGAGGAGGCTGAGGCCCAAGCCGTGCGCACGAGCTGAGAGACCGTTGGCCCTGCAGCAAGAATTTTGGCCTTAATTGCCGCAGCGTCTTTCCCGTCAATCAGTGGATGGTCGACCTTGGGCAGCGGGTCCTGCCACAGGAATGCTTCGCCGGGAACGTCGGGGCCCAGGTAGCGCGCGCGCGGTCCCATGTCTCGGTGCGTGAGCTTGAACCAGGCTTTGGCGAATGCCAGGCGGAACACCTCGGGCTTCTCGCGAAAGAGCATGACGATTTTCCGGTAACTCGGGTCGACCTTCAGCGCGAGGTCGGTGGTGAACATCACGGGCGCGTGGCGCTTCTTTGGATCGTGCGCATCAGGAACGAGCGTTGATGCCTGACCCTTCTCGGGAATCCACTGGGTCGCTCCACCCGGGCTCTTGGTCTGCACCCACTCGAACGTCATCAGATTGTCGAGGTAGCTCGAGGTCCATGCGGTCGGGGTGGCCGACCATGCGCCCTCAAGACCGCTGGTCACGGTGTCAGCTCCCTTGCCAGTGCCGCACGTGTTCTTCCAACCGAGGCCCTGCTGATGGGTACCGGCCGCGGCAGGCTCAGCTTCGACACACTTTCCCGGATTGTGCGCGCCGTGTGCCTTGCCGAAGGCGTGGCCGCCCGCGATGAGCGCCACCGTCTCTTCGTCATCCATCGCCATGCGCCCAAAAGCCTCGCGAATGTCTTTTGCGGCCGCGAGCGGGTCAGGCTTTCCGTTGGGCCCCTCTGGATTCACATAGATAAGTCCCATTTGCACCGCGCCTAAAGGTTTCTCAAGCTTGCGATCGCCCGTGTAGCGCTCGTCGGCCAAGAACTTCTTCTCGGGGCCCCAGTAAACGAGATCGGGCTCCCAGTCGTCCCTGCGTCCACCGGCAAAACCAATCGTTTTGAAACCCATCGATTCGAGCGATACGGTGCCCGTCAATACCATCAGGTCACCCCATGAGATTTTCTGGCCGTACTTCTGTTTGATGGGCCACAGAAGACGCCGCGCCTTGTCGAGGTTCGCATTGTCGGGCCAGCTGTTGAGCGGCTCGAAGCGCATCTGCGCACCGCCGGCGCCGCCGCGACCGTCGCCAACCCGATAGGTTCCGGCGCCGTGCCAGGCCATGCGAATAAAGAAGGGTCCGTAGTTGCCGTAGTCGGGGGGCCACCATTCCTGGGGCGTCGTCAAAACGTGCTTGATGTCCTTCTTGACGGCCTCGAGGTCGAGGCTGCCAAACGCTTTGGCGTAGTCGAAGTCCGCTCCTAAGGGATTTGACTCTGCCGCGTGCTGCCGCAGCACTGAGAAATCAAGTTGGTCGGGCCACCAGAACTGGTTCGACTTCGGTGCGCCTTGGGCCAGTCCTGCGCCTGAAACGAAAAGCGAAGCCATGGCTGCGAACGCGGTGAGAAAACCGACAAGTCGGCTGTTCATGTTGAAACCTCCTTGAACGGTACTGAAGGGATTGGCGAGAGCGTCGGCGTAACCGACGTGTTGGCGTCAGTCAACGATGTCCGGCCAGAGGCTTCAGGCCCGCAGCGCTGAAATGGCCTTGGCGTAATCCTTCTCGCCAAACACCGCGGTGCCGGCGACGAGAACATTGGCCCCGGCACGCACGAGGTCGGGCGCAGTCTGCGAATTGACGCCGCCATCGACTTCAATCAGCACGTCTTTGCGCAAGGTCGCATCAAGACGCGCGCGAAGCGCTTTCACTTTGTCGACGACGCCCGGAATGAACGCTTGCCCCGCGAAACCGGGGTTGACGCTCATGAGAAGAACCATATCGACGTCGCCCAAAAGTTCTTCTGCGGCAGACAGCGGCGTGGCCGGATTCAGCACCAGCGACGGGTGTGCGCCGGCGTTGCGAATCTGCTGCACCAGCCGATGCAAGTGTGCGTTGCCTTCTGCGTGAACACTCACCCAGTTCGCACCGGCCTTGGCAAAGGCATCGATAAAGCGCTCGGGGTGAACAATCATGAGGTGTACGTCGATGGGCAGCTTTGTCGCGCGCCGCACGGCCTCCACGACGATGGGGCCCAACGTGAGGTTCGGAACGAAGCAGCCGTCCATGACGTCGACATGAATCCAGTCGGCCCCTGCGGCTTCAGCAGCTTTCACTTCTTCGGCCAAGTAACCGAAATCCGAGGACAATATCGAGGCGGCGATGCGCAACGGGGCTGACATGGCGCCTTCATAGACGAAGTCTGGGGTGGGATGCGTGACTCCGGGCAAATTTTGTCCGATAAGCCACTGCGTTTAGGCGGTCCATGAGCCCGGAACCAAAGTCAAATGCCACGCTCGAACCGAGCGTGCGCCCTCCTCCGCCGCCCAAAGAGGCGCTCTTGCGCGTTGACCCGGAGCATGCGGAAATTTCACTCCGCTATTTGACGCGCGCGACACCGCAGCGGCCGCTGACGCGCGAAGAAATTACCCAGTGGTTTGAACGCGAGTTTGGGCTGGTGACGGAACTGACTGCCCTGGAGGCGCGGGCGGCGCGTGTCTTGCTGGCCCGCTTGAGTCCGTCGCTCACGCTCGCGGTGCGTCATTTCGTCTTTCAACTTGTCGACGTGCTTGACGCGCAGGCGCGCCGTGAAGAAGAGGTCCATCGACTCTTGGCGACGCAAGCCGTCGTGCGGCGCGCGCGCCCCCGCGACCCCGTGGGTGAAGTTTGGGCGCTCATTGAGGGCACGCACCGTAAATTGGGCGACGATGGCGTAGATGCTTGGTTGCTCGCCGGAGGCCGCTTCGTCGCGTGGTCTGGCCTCGATGGCGTTGGCGGCCATTCGCTTCGCGTCTTTGATCTTCACACCAACACCGCAGACAAGCTTCTTGCAGAAGAATTTGAGATTGTTTTGGTGAGTTCTCAGCTGCTCTCGAACGGACGGTGGGCGCTGCTGGTTGACCTCTGCGACAGTTCGCACGATGCCCAACATTTCGCCGTTGTGAATCCGGAGCGCGGGCAAACGTTTCGCGCCAAGCTTGCCAGGCGCCAGAACGTCAAAGAGGACTTCTTGACGCTGGCGTTCTTTCGAAGCGCGGAGCTCGCGAGGCCGGTCAGCCTGCGCAAGCCATTCCGCACGCAGACTTTCGACATGCGCCGTTTGATTCAAGCACCCCCTCTGCCGACCACACGCGTGTAGAGTCTGCTGTGAAAATGCCTGCACCGAACGCATTGCAGCGGCGGGTCGAAAAGCTGACGTCGATTCTCGATGTCGCCAAAGAACTCGCTGCCGCGCGCGAGTTGGACCCCTTGCTTCGGCGCATCGCCGAGGCGGCATGCAAAGTCGCCGACGCGGACCGCTGCACGCTCTACGTACTCGACAAAGAAAAGAACGAGCTTTGGAGCAAAGTCGCGCGTGGCGCTTCGGCTGTCATTCGGATTCCTTTGGGCGCTGGCCTTGCGGGCACGGTGGCGCAGACTGGCGACATCATCAACATTGCCGACGCCTACGCCGACCCACGCTTCAATGCGACCATCGACAAGGCCACGGGCTATCGCACCCAGACGGTGCTCTGTGTCCCGATGCGGGACGCCCAGGGTGACATCGTTGGTGTGTTGCAGGTCTTGAACAAACACGACGGACATTTCACGGGCGAAGATGAAGAACTCCTCGTCGCATTGGGGGGCCAGGCTGCTGGTGCGATTGAAAATGCGATTCTGCACGACGAAATCAATCGGCTTTTTGAAGGCTTCGTTTCTGCCTCTGTGGTGGCCATCGAGTCGCGCGACCCGACGACGGCAGGACATTCTGACCGCGTGGCGCGCCTCACGGTTGCCCTCGCCGAAGCTGTCCAACGCGACGGGAGGGGGGCTCACCAAGGGTTGCGATTTTCGGACAAGAACCTCAAAGAACTCCGTTACGCGTCTTTGCTGCACGATTTTGGGAAGGTCGGTGTTCGCGAGCCAGTACTCGTCAAAGCCAACAAGCTCTACCCCGAACAGCTTGCCGTCTTGGAAGCGCGGTTTGCGGTCGCCCGAAAAGACCATCAACTTCAAAGCGCGCTGCGAAAGCTGGAACGTCTGTCGCAGAGCCCCTTATCTGCCGCGACCGACGGTGAAGAGAATCGCGCGTTAGAAGCCGCCCTGCGCGAACTGGATGCGCTGTGGGAATTCGTCGTGGCCTGCAACAGGCCTGCCGTCCTTGAACAGCGCGGCTTCGAGCGCCTGAAGGAAGTGGCCGGCATCTCTTTTTTGGATGCCAAGGGACAGCAACAACCGCTCCTTGCATCCGCGGAAGTGGCCTTGCTGTCGATTCCTAAGGGCTCTTTGTCGGAAGCCGAGCGCCTCGAAATCGAAAGTCACGTCACGCATACGTTTCGATTCTTGAGTCTGATTCCTTGGACCAGGGAACTGCAGCGTGTGCCGAGCATCGCGTATGCCCACCACGAACGCGCCGACGGGCGCGGCTATCCTCTGGCCATTTCGGGCGCTGAGATTCCGGTGCAGTCGAAAATGATGGCCATCGCCGATGTCTACGACGCACTCACAGCCTCGGACCGGCCGTATAAACGCGCGGTGCCACACGCGCTTGCACTCGACATCATTGGGAGTGAGTCGAAATCCGGAAAACTCGACGCTGGATTGTTCGAAGTGTTCACTGCTGCCCGAATCCCAAAGCAAGTGCTGGGACATTCCTGAGTGGGCGACTATTTTTTCGCCGGTTCGAACGTCATGGCCCCAGCGTTCATGCAGTACCGCTTGCCGGTGGGCGCTGGACCATCGTCGAAAACGTGGCCCAAGTGTCCGCCGCATTGGCCGCAAACGACTTCGGTCCGAACCATGAGAAGACTTCGGTCCGCATGTTCTGTGACGGCGTCGGACGACACGGGCTGCGTGAAGCTTGGCCAGCCTGTCCCTGAGTCGAACTTGTCTTCAGCACGGTACAAAAGCGCACCGCAGCCTGCGCAGCGGTACGTGCCCGGTCGATGCTCGTCCCAGGTCGCCCCTGTGAAAGCGCTCTCCGTGCCCTTCTCTCTGAGGATGTGAAACTGCTCAGGCGCCAGCTTGGCCTTCCACTCTTGTTCGGTCATTTGAACCCGCAGTGTGGTTTTCGACAGGGGTGTTGCCGCCATCTTTGGAGCTCCTCGGCTCTCGCAGGCGACAGGTACCGACATCAGCGCCACCGCGAGCATCAGTGTTGTTAGGTGCTTCACAAGATGAGTCATAACGCCTTCCCCATGGCGCCGCATGTCGTTCAGAGATTTTTGCGCAATCTGCGAACATGCGATTCACATGGAGTTCGCTCTCATTTTCGAACGCGTCTTGGGCCAGCGACTCGCCGCCGCCGAGCAGTTGGTGGTGGGGCTGCCGACTCTCTTGAAGGACGATTTGACCAGCTGCGACTTGGCCTACACACCGCAGGGCGCGCGACTGTTGGTCAAGCTGCATCTTCGCGACAAAGCCTTCGTCCCGGAAATTGCGTCGCGGCTCGATTTTTGGACCCACTCTTTCGGCGGCGCCGTCAGCGGCGACCTCAGCAAAGACGCGGGCGCCAAGCGGCACTTCGAACACTTGCTGTCCGGCGTCATCGCCCATGAGAACGGCGTTGCGCCGGCAAAGCTGACCGAGGCGCTCAACAACATCGTCAAAGCGGCTGGGCTGTCGGATGCGCGCCGAAAGTCACCACGCGCGGTGATTGCTTTCCCCATTCTGCTCGACGGCGAACACCACACGGTGAGGGACATTTCCGAGAGCGGTCTGTTTGTGCTGAGCGCGCACTTTCCGCCTGTTGGCGATGTGCTGCGCATCACGTTGACGCTGCCCGGAATTGCCGAGCCCTGGGAAATCGACGCCGTGGTGGCCCACTGCCGAACCGCAGCGCAAGGCCCTGAAGCCCCGACAGGATTTGGTCTTGCTTTTAAGGAACCGCCGGAGGAACTCACCGAAGCGCTGTCGGCATACGTCCGTGCGCACCGCTCCGAAGCAACCTCTCGTCTTGGGCGCCGCACCCATCCGCGCTATGCGGTTCGAGCGCCCGTTAAGGTTCTGGCCAAAACAGCGGCCGTCAACACACGCGGGCACAAGCCCGCCACTGAAATCGAGCCGCCTTCTGTCGTCGAGACCGAAACGGTTGCCGCGCAAACGGTGACCCTGATGTACGACGATGCCGACGCGTTTTCGCGCGATTACGTGGAGAATCTTTCTTTGGGTGGCGCCCTCATTCGGACCGAGACCCCGCTTCCGGAACAATCGGAAGTCACGCTAAGGATTGTCTTGCCGGATGGCACTGCGCTCGAGGCCTCGGGGGTTGTCGTGCACAGCACAGGCGGCGCGATGGGCATTCAGTTTCAGATGACCGAGCCGACCAAAGTCATCCTGGCCAATTTTTTGGAATCAGTCGCTGCCCCTGCAACACGCGTCCTGATTGCCGCGCCAGAAGAGCCCTGGGGCCGCAGCCTCGAACGGCTGCTTTGCGCCAGAGGTATTTCGTGTTCGGTCGCGAAAACAGGAAAGGCTGCGCTCCACCAACTGATTGAAGAGCTGATGGGACTCAGCACGCTGGTGATTGGTCACGGTCTCAGCGGCATGACGGCCGAGCAGTGGGTCAAGCTGATTCGTGGCAGCGGCGGCGAACGCCAGCTTGGCGTCGTCATCATTGCACCCACGGAACAACACGCGCGGCTGTTGGCGCTGGGTGCAAACGTCACCCTTGCGCCAGAAACCACTGGGGATGCGGTGGTTCGTGCAGTTTCCGCACTCGCCGTCAGTCACGGAAGTACGCACCTCAACTGACCTGAAATACCAGTTGATTGTTCGTTACGATGAAGCGCCTGCAGTTGGGGTGGCCGCACTGTCTCCTGAAATCTCGTGCAAGCGCAGGCTGTTGATTTTTCCTGGCTGGCCGATGGGGGCGCCAAACACAATGACAACGCGGTCGCCTTTCCCCGCCAATTCGCGCGACAAGAGCTCTTCTTCCACGCGGCGCACCATTGTCTCGGGGTCCTGAATCGGCTCGAACACGCGGGGAATCACGCCCCACAGCAGTGACAGTTTGCGCCGAACGAGCTGATTGGGACTGAAGGCGATAATCGGCACTTCAGGCCGATACCGGGAGAGCAATCGCGCGGTCGCACCGGACAGCGTAAACGCAGCAATGAGCGCCGCCCCCGACTCGCGCGCTGCGCGGCATGCGGCAGCTGCGATGACATCCGGAAATGAGCCTGGGCTGTTGGCGGCTTCCGCGAGGAGTATTTCTCTTGGGTAAATGCGCGCCGAAGACTCCGCCGCCATGATGATGCGCTCCATCATTTGGACGGATTCGAGCGGGTAGTTGCCGGAGGCAGTCTCCCCCGAAAGCATGAGCGCGTCGGCACCATCGAATACAGCGTTGGCGACGTCGCTCGCTTCCGCGCGCGTGGGCCTGGGGTGGTCAATCATCGAGTTCAACATCTGCGTCGCAACAATGACGGGCAGCCCTCGCTGGTTGGCGCGCCGAATGATGTCCTTCTGCAGCGCTGGAACTTCTTCGGGCGGGATTTCAACGCCCAAATCACCACGTGCCACCATGACGCCATCGGTCTTGTCCAAAATAGCGTCCAGCCGGGCAATGGCTTCGGGCTTTTCGAGCTTGGCAATAATGGGGATGCGCTGGCCCGCGCCATCCATCGCGGCACGCGCCTGGTCAAGGTCGGCAGGCTGTCGCACAAACGACAGCGCCACGTAGTCCACGCCTGCCTTGATGCCGAAGAGCAAATCCTCACGGTCTTTGGGCGTCAACGCGTCGGCCCGCAGATTCACACCAGGCAAATTGATGCCCTTGTTGTTCTTCAGTGTGCCACCGTGAATGATTTCGGTCCGAATCAATTTCTTCTTGTCCGTCTCGAGAACCTTGAGCTCCAAAAGACCGTCGTCGAGAAGAATCCGGTCCCCCACGTTCACGTCCGCAGCCAAATGCGCGTAAGTGGTCGAAACGAGTTTATCGGTTCCCAGCGCGGCTTCTTCCGTCGTGATGGAGAGCTCGGCGCCCTCGGTGAGTTCAACAGCACCGTTGACCAGCTTGCCGGTGCGAATTTTAGGGCCTTGAAGGTCGGCCAGAATGCCCACGGCGCGACGCGCCTTCAGCGAAACCGCCCGAAGCTTCGAAATCGTCTCCGCGTGTTGCTCGTGACTGCCGTGCGAAAAATTGAGCCTGGCGACGTCCATCCCCGCCTCCAACAACCCTTCAAGCGAATCCTGGTCCAGGACAGCAGGGCCTAAAGTGCAAACGATTTTGGCTCTTCTCATAGAGCCCGGAGGATGCGGTGCTTGTGTCTATCCGCGCAAGAGCAAAGACCAGTTGTTGCGCTCCCAGCGAATCGCGGCGGCATAACCCGGAAACGCCCGTTCGCGCGCGCGAAACCCTGGCGGATGGTGAACGCGTCCCTGATTCGTCACCACCGTGGGCCACAACTGGTGCAGCATTTCGTGAAACACGATGTACGCCACGAAGAAATGTGGCACTTCCGGTCGATCGAGCGCCGGATGAATGCGGATTTCTCGCAGGTGATGGTCGTAAACCCCCAGGCGAATCGACTTCCGCCGGCGCGGTGGCGTGGGTTTGCCCCAGCCAATCCTGGCCTCAATCGCACCGCTGAAGTGTTCCGCATTCAACGCATCAAACAACGCCTTGAGATTCACGCAGCGACCCTCAGGGCGCAGCGCGCGACGCGTTCCAGCTGCGATGCGCAGCCGAGAACGTTGCCGCGCCATGAAGTCGTCCAGCACACGCCCAGCGGCCCTCTGACCGCGGCCTGCGTAACGGGCCAGCGCATGAACCACGGGGCTTGGGGCGTCTAAAAACATGTGATGCAGCCGAAGCCGCAAGACGGCGCTGGACCGACGAAAGCTGACAAGACTGGAACGGTTGTCGGTGATGGCCAATCGCACCGGCAAGCCCAGTCGATGCGACAGACGAAAAGCCAACGCTTCCGCTTTGACGCGCACGTCCGCTGGCGCTGGCAGCCTCGACGCCTCTTGCGAGAAAAGCAAAAGCTGTTCAGGGGCCGCCGCCACGTCGACAGTCTACCCAGCTTTGGTCGCCAAGAGGCGTTCAAGTCGCTGGGGTTCATGGCGAACACGAACAGCCTTTTCCTGTGAAAATGTGACTTGCCCAGGAGAACCGCCCTTCACTTTGCGGACCTGCCGAACGGGGACGTACGCAACGTCGACGAGGGCCTCACCTTTCTGCGACGAAAAATGCACGGCCAAATGCGCCGCATCGAGCAAGAGTTCGGGCGTTGGGACTTCGCCCCGTTCCAGAGAGGCAACAACGTGCGAGCCTGCGGCATTCCGAACGTGGAGCCACAAGTGATGGGGCTTGGCGACACGGAACGTCAGGGTGTCGTTCCCGCGGCCATCCTTCCCGACCCAAATGCGCTTGTCTCCACTGCCGACAAATTCCCGGTAAGGGGTTCGCGCGTTCGACTTCGGTGCAGCAGCGCGCCGAGACACGGAGGGCGCGGCGTTGTGAGGACTATCGGCACTGGAGGCCTGCTCGGCCAGGCGTGAAAGCTGCGCTTCCAACTCAGCGCGCTGCGCGTCGATGGCCAAAAGTCTTTGTTGGGCAAACGCCCGGCCGCGCGACAAGCGTTGGTGGAGCCGAAAATGTCGCTCTGCCTGGGCTCGCGGTGACAACGTGGGGTCAAGCGGAACCGAGACGGAGGTCGTTCCAGACGACGAATACTCAATCAGCAGCACCTCTTTCATGCCGCGTTGCACGAGATGGGCGTTTTGGGCGAGCAACGCCCCGTAGCGTTGGTGCAGCGCGGCCTGCTCGCCGCGACTTGCTTCAGCTTCGACTTTGACGCGCGTCCGTGCGAGTTGTGCAAGGCGCTTTCGCAGGGGCGCGGTATTTGCCGCTCGGAGCGCTTCAGTGCGTTCGCTCGACCCCTGACTTTCCAAGAAACGCGCCGCGGCTTCCGCCCACGGGAACGCGGTGTCGCTTTGTGGGGCAAGGCGGGAGGTCGTTTCGTCGACCGCCTCAACACTCTCGCTTGGTGCGTTTTTGAGAATCTTGGGTCGACCACCCGAATCGACGCGCATCAACAGAAAACGCGAGCCACGGGCGGTTTCCAAAGAGAACACAACCTCGCGAGCGCTCACGCATCTGGCACTGACCAGCCGAGCCCCTTTGAGCGCACTGCGAAACGTTTGCTGCGAAGGCGCATTGCGCCCTGCACTCAGGCCACGGGCATGAACAATGAAGAGCCCCGCCCGTTGCGGCTCTCCGCTGAGAACCAAGAACACGGTTTCGCGCACACGGCGCAACTCGAGCCACACCTGCTCCCGCTCCGGCACCCAAACATTCTGTATCCGCGCACCCGCCAAGCGCGTGTTGAGCTCGGCAACGATGAGCGACAACTCGCTGGGACGCAGCGACATCTTTTTCTCCGCTTCAAAACGAAAACGGCCCGGCGTTTCCGCCGAGCCGATTCGAAATCATGCAAAGGCAACCGCTACTACCGACGCGCACGCTTCTTCGTCGTCTTTCGCTTTTTCGCACTCGAACGACGAGCGGCAGGCTTCTTCCTCTTCGATGCGGTCTTTCTCGCGGTCTTTTTCTTTGCGGGCATGTGCCCCTCCGTTGGAATAACTCGTTCCTCACGTGAGGAGTGAGTGGAAGGGATCGTAGGCGCGTGTGGCACATGTGTCAACGCAACGTCGTCGCGGATTTCAGCCGCACTGTCTCGGCGCTGCCTACATGATGCCACCGCGATGCTGTAACGCACCGAGGCTTTGCGACGGCACCACGCCTCAGTACGCTTGTAGACAAGACTCATGCACGGCGTTTCGCGACACTTTCCAGAGCAGTTCGTTTTCGGCGTCGCGACGGCGGCATACCAAGTTGAAGGCAACATCGAGAACGATTGGTCCGATTGGGAACGACGCGGGCGACTCAAGCACGCCGACATGCGCTGTGGCCGTGGCGTCGACTTTTGGAACCGCTACGCAGAGGACTACCGCTTGGCGCGCGACGTGGGCGCGACAGCGTTCCGTGTTTCGCTCGAATGGGCGCGCATCGAACCTGAGCCCGGTCGCTTCGATGGCGCAGCGATTGAGGCTTACCGCGAGCGCTTGCTCGCGATGAAAGCTGCGGGTCTGAGACCCGTTGTCACGCTGCACCACTTCACGCATCCGGCGTGGTTCCACAAAAAGAATCCCTGGCACATGCCCGAGAGCGTGGAAGCGTTTCGCCGTTACGCCGCGGTGTGCGCGAAGATTCTCTTGGGCCTCGACGCGCTGGTGCTGACGTTCAACGAGCCGATGGTGCTGCTCCTCGGCGGCTACTTACAGGCCGTGATTCCGCCGGGCATCGCCGATGGCGGAATGGCGGCACGGGCGTTGGAGAACATCGCGCGTTCCCACGTCGCGGCGCGAAGAGAAATCCTGGAGCACGCTGGGCACCATGACGTGGGCATTTCGCAGAACATGATGGCGTTCGCGCCCGACCGTTCGTGGAATCCACTCGACCGCACCGTCGCGAAGTTGGCTTCAAACGCCTACAACCATGCATTCTTGGATGCGCTCTGCACGGGCGAACTCAATGTCTTCATGCCCGGGCTCATGCGCGCACGCTGCAACATCGACGGCGGTCGAGACGCCTTGGACTACGTGGGCATGAACTACTACACGCGCGCTCACCTTCGCTTCATTCGAAAGCCGCCCTTCATTCAAATTCACTATCGCGACGTGTTTCAGCGAGGCCTCACCCACATCGGTTGGGAAGACTACCCAGAAGGCTTTGGGCAAATGCTGGACGAAGTGCGTCGCTACAACCTGCCGGTGTGGATTACCGAAAACGGAATCGACGACCGTACGGGTGAGCGACGCCCGCAGTATTTGCACCAACATTGGAAAGAGGTTTCGCAAGCGCTCAGCCGAGGCGTCGACGTTCGGGGCTACCTCTACTGGTCACTGCTCGACAACTTTGAGTGGCTAGACGGCTGGGGGCCGCGCTTTGGCCTGTACCACGTGGATTTCAA
>JBJXGM010000015.1:0-40263 GCA_046155985.1 Myxococcaceae bacterium
CGGCAGCGGCGATTGCAGCTGCGACGCCGGGGAGAGCCATCATCAGGGCGCTTTGCCATCGCTTGAGCGTCAGGGCGGCGTCCACACCGCGCGCCATTAACAGCGCGAGCGTCAACATCGGCAGAAGGACGAAGCGTTCGGGATATCGAAACGTCCGCCACAGCGGCACCACGCTTCGCAGCACCCCAAAGACCGGTGTGTCTTCCCCCATTGATGAAAGCCACAGCAAGAAGACGCCCGCGGCGAGGACAACATGTCGCTTGCCCAGATGCCGAACGCCCACACACGCCAAAGGCACGGCCAGCGCCCCTGTGTAGAGGCTCGCGAAATAGAATCCGTACCAAGGGCCGGTGACCAAGTGGCCGCCCCAAAACGTCGTCACCGGTGTGTGGACGCCCCAGGGCTGCGGCAGCACGAGCTCCCAAAGTCTTCCTGCATGGTAGCTCCAGACGGACGAATCTTTGAGTGTGAGATTGGGACGGTCGCTTTGACCCAAAGCTTCGAACAGGCCCACGAGTTGGGGTGCGGCGATGAGCACCGCGATGCCCAGCGCGCCGGCAAGCCAAGCGAGGCCCCAAAGTCTCTCTCGGCGTTCGGCGGCGGGTGTCTCCCACAGGCGCCCCATCCACAACAAGGGCAGGGCCAGCCCTTCGAGGTAGGCCACCTGGGGTTCTGCGCTGAGAAGCTGCAGGGCCCAAATGCCGCCCACGACGGATGCGCGGCGCGCACTGGGTGCATCGAGCAGTCGTGCGACGGCCCAAAACCACAGCGGCGCCCACGACCAGCCAAAGTGCCAGTGCGCATTGATGACGTTGGTCAGCATGAGCCCGCCAAAGCCAAACGCGGCAGCGGCAACGGTGGCGCCCGTGCGTGAGGCCCAGCGCCGCGCCAGGAAATAGGTGCCGGCGGCGGCAAGCAGCGTATGCACGTCGGTCGCTACTGACAGCGCCCAGGCCTGGTCTTTGAACAGCAGAAACGGCCAAGCGGGAAGGTAGAAGACGCCATGATTGGGGTCCGGGATGACTGGGGTTCCGCCGGCGATCCAGGGATTCCACAGGGGGAGGGTGAAGCGAGAAAATGCGTCGCGCAGGATGTGCCTCGTGGGCACGTAGTTCGTCCAAAAGTCCCGGAGGAAATACGTCTCACCGGCAAGCAGCGTTCGGTGAACAATGACCCACCAGGCCGCGAACAGCCCCGCGGCGGGAAGAAAACGAGAAGGTGTGAGCGGCTTCAATCCGCCGTAGCTTGCGCCCAGCGGATGACGACTCCAAGTGTTTCTCGTCGAGAATGGATTTGGGCGGCCGCGCTCGGCCTGATCGCCTTTTCCGTCCGTGCCTGGCCGTTCGTGGCGGACGGAACGGCGTGGGGCCATTGGACCGGCTATGACGATGGGGTCTACTTCACTGCCAGCGCGCTCATGACGCAGGGCGTGTGGCCGTACCGTGATTTCGCGTTCGTTCATCCGCCAGGTTTTCTGTTGGCGCTTGCACCGCTGACGGCGTGGACATCTGGCGTTTCGCCGGAGACCCTTTTCGCTGCGTCGCGGTGGGCGATGGCGTTTTTGGGGGGCCTCAACACGGTGGGCATTTTGGCCCTCGCGCGTCAGGGGGGCGGCTTGTGCGCCGGTCTTTTCGCCGGATTGGTCTACGCCCTTCACCCGGAAGCAGTCGAACAGGAGCGAAGCCCCTATTTGGAGCCACTGCTCAACAGCTTTTGCCTTTTGTCGGCACTGAGTTGGTTTGCGCCTTCGACACCCGCGCGGACGCGCGTTTCGGCTTTCGCATTGGGTTTCGCGGTCACCATCAAAGTGTGGGCTGTTGCGTGGGTGCTGCCGCTTTGGGTCAGCACGCGCGCCGAGTTTCGTCAGCGCCTTGTGCCCTGGAGCGTCGCCTCAGCGCTGACGGCAGTCTTGGCGGTGGCACCCTTCGCGTGGATGAGCGGCCGAGAGTTCTTAAAACAGGTATTTTGGTTTCAGCTGGTGCGGCCGCACGATGGCACGGCGAAAGCCGGGGACAGACTCTGGGCTTTCATTGAAAGTCACCCGGGGAGTGGCGGGATTGCGCTTGCAGCCTGCGTGTTCTTCGGACTGATTTGGCTCTGGCAGCGGCCCACCTCGCCGCACGAGCGTTTCGCAGTCACCTGTTTTTTGGCTCTGGCCGCGCTGTTCCTTTCCGGGAAGTCCTACTGGACTTCGTACAACGGGCATCTCGCGCTGATGGAAGCACTCTTGGCGGGTTTGGGTGTGGCGCGCATCGCGGGACTGGGCAGCAACGCACGGAAGGCCTTGGCGCCGCTCGCAGTGCTGTGTGTGTGGCCCTCATGGAAAGCGCTGGAAGCCTCATTCAAAGCGACTGACTCTGAGCTGCTTGCTGCCGTCAGCGCCCTGAAGGCAGATGTGCCTGGGGGGGCGTGTGTATTCGCCATGGAGCCCGCGCACGTTCTGGCGACCGGCCGGTTGCCCGACCACTGTCAGAATCGGCCTTGGGTTGACGGCTATGCGGAGCAGCTGCTGCGTGCGTTTGAAAGCCCTGGACCGCGCCCGGCCAATATTCAGGAAGCGTTCATGCGCGAATCCTCCCAAGCGGTGCTTCGTGCAGCCTTCGCGGACTGTGACGTGCTCCTGTTGGGCTGGCGTGGGGCATGGCAAATGTCGCCCGACACGCGGCAAGCGGTGGCGCAGACCTTCGTCCGACTGCACGAAGGCGGCGTTGAAGTTTGGCGCCGAAAAGGTATCGCGCCGAAGTAGGGGTCGGCATTAAGGCTCTTCTTCGCATGTCCGCCTTCGAAATCGTCTCGCCCTACAAGCCCGCCGGCGACCAACCTCGAGCAATTTCTGAGCTCACCCAGGGCCTTCGCCGGGGGGACAAACATCAAACGTTGTTGGGTGTCACAGGGTCCGGAAAGACGTTCACCATCGCCAACGTCGTGGCCGAAGTGCAGAAACCGACCTTGGTCATTGCCCACAACAAGACGCTGGCGGCGCAGTTGTACGGTGAGTTCAAAGGGCTGTTTCCCAATAACGCCATCGAATACTTCGTCAGCTACTTCGACTACTACCAACCTGAGGCGTACGTGCCGACGTCAGACACGTACATCGAAAAAGACTCGACGGTGAACGAGGAGATTGAGCGGATGCGGCATGCCGCCACGCGAAGTCTCAATACCCGCAGCGATGTTCTGATCGTCGCCTCGGTGTCCTGCATTTACGGCATCGGTATGGCGCGCACGTACGTTGCGCTGGCGGTGAAGGCCGAAACCGGGCAGGAACTTGGGCGCGATGCTTTGCTTCGACAGTTGGTCGACGCGCAATACGAGCGCAACGATCTCGACTTTCATCGTGGGACCTTTCGCGTGCGAGGCGACACGGTCGAAATTTTTCCGGCCTACGAAGACGAACGCGCCATACGCATTGAATTCTTTGGCGACACGGTCGAGCGCATCCAAGACTTCGACCCGCTTCGGGGCGTCACGTTGGGCGTCCTGGAAAAGGCAGCCGTTTACCCAGCCAGTCACTACGTGACCGAAGAGCCGCAGCGCCGGAGGGCGCTTCAGACAATTCGCGAAGAGTTGCTGGAGCGTCTTTTGGAACTCCGTGGGCAGAACAAACTTGTGGAAGCCCAGAGGCTCGAACAACGCACGACTTTCGACCTCGAGATGCTGGAACAGATGGGCTTCTGCAACGGCATCGAAAACTATTCGCGGCACTTGAGTGGTCGAGCGCCGGGTGAAGCGCCACCGTGTCTGTTGGACTATTTCCCGAGAGACTTCTTGCTGGTGGTGGACGAAAGCCACCAGACCGTGCCGCAAATCGGGGCGATGTTTCGCGGCGATCGCTCGCGAAAAGAAACGCTGGTGGATTTTGGGTTTCGCCTGCCGTCGGCGCTCGACAACCGTCCGCTCAAGTTCGGTGAATTCGAGCAGATGGTGCACCAGTCGATTTACGTGTCTGCAACGCCCGCGGAATACGAGCTTCAGAAAAGCAGCGGCGTCGTCGTGGAACAGCTGATTCGCCCGACGGGACTTCTCGACCCGGAGGTTGAAGTTCGTCCGGCGCGCACGCAGGTCGAAGACCTTTTGGAGGAGATTCGCCAGCGTGTGGCCCGAAAAGAGCGCACCCTGGTCACCGTCCTCACCAAGCGCATGGCTGAAGACCTCACCGAGTACCTCGCGGACGTTGGGCTCAAGGTGCAGTACCTGCACGCCGACATCGACGCGATCGAGCGCACGGTCATCATTCGTGACTTGCGTCGGGGGCAGTACGACGTTCTCGTGGGCATCAATCTCTTGCGCGAGGGCCTCGATATTCCAGAAACCTCGCTCGTCGCGGTCCTGGACGCCGACAAAGAGGGTTTTTTGCGGTCGAAAGTTTCGTTGATTCAGACGATGGGACGCGCCGCACGAAACCTGCACGGGCGGGTCATCTTGTACGCCGACCGTGTGACCGCTTCGATGCAGGCGGCGTTGGAGGAAACGGAGCGTCGCCGCGAGACGCAGGCGCGCCACAACGCGGCACATGGCATCACACCAGAAAGCGTCAAGAAGGGCATCTCGGACTTGTCTCTCGGCTACAGCGCCGAACCCGCTGCGCTTCCGCTTGCGGCAGAAGGCGAAGACGTCATTGCTCACGATGAACTCAGGATGCTTATCGCCGACAGCGAAACGGCGATGCGCGCCGCAGCGGACACGTTGGATTTCGAACGTGCCGCCGCGTTGCGTGACCAATTGGCGACGTTGCGCGACATGGAGCTGGGACTTCGACCGGCATCACGCCTGGTGTTGTCGGAGGTGGAACGTGCGCCAGCGGGGCGGGCTCGAGCCGGTCGCGGTGCACGCCGGATGCGAAGACGACGATGAGCGGGGCGTTCGATCCAGAAAAGCTGGGACAATTGCCACAGGGCCCCGGCGTCTATCTGATGAAGGATCGCGCGGGTCGCATCATCTATGTCGGCAAAGCCGTCAATCTGCGCAGCCGGGTGCGCTCCTATTTCAATCCAGGCTCCAGTGACACCCGCGCGTTCATTCCTCTGCTGGAGCGGGTGCTGGGCGACATCGAGACGATTCTTGTCGCGAACGAGAAAGAGGCTGTCCTTCTCGAAAACGAGCTCATCAAGCGGCACAAGCCCAAGTTCAACGTCAAGCTGGTCGACGACAAGAACTTCATTTGCCTTCGCCTCGATACACGACAGAAGTATCCCCGCCTGGAGGTGGTGCGTCGCTTCGCGCGCGACGGGGCGCGGTACTTTGGGCCCTACTCATCGGCCAGTGCGATTCGGGAGACGCTGCGAATCGTCAACCGGTACTTTCGCCTTCGCACCTGTACGGACCACGTTCTGGTGCATCGCCGGCGCCCGTGTTTGCTGTATCAAATCGGGCGGTGTCCAGCGCCGTGCGTCTTTCCGATCGAGCGCGACGACTACCAGCGAAGCGTGTCAGAGGTCGCGCTTTTTCTTGAGGGTCGGGGCGCTGAGCTGCTCGATGCACTGCGTGAGCGGATGCAGTACGCGTCGCTGGGACAACGGTATGAGGAAGCGGCCCGCCTGCGCGATCAGCTGTTTGCCGTCGAGCGAAGCCTCGAACGCCAGCGCATCGCGATCGCGGAGTACCGAGACCTCGACGTCGACGTGTTTCATGCGCACCGCGAGGCCGACCGACTGACGGCCTATGTGATGTGGCTGCGTGCGGGCCGGCTTCAAGGCGGGCAAGCCTTCTTGTTTTCGGGTCAAGAGTTTCCCACGGGCGAACTCTTGGCCTCGTTCGTGAACCTCTACTACGCGCAAGGGCAGCCGCCTCCCCAGGAAGTCTTGCTGCCGGGGGACGCTGAAGACGGCCACCGGGGCTTGCAGGCGTTCTTGAGCGAGCTGTCCGGTCGCGCGGTGCGGGTGCTTGTTCCGCAGCGTGGCGAAAAGCGTCAGCTGCTGGCGCTGTGTCTGCGAAACGCGGTGCAAGCGGCGAAAGAAGGAGAGCGTTCGCGGGAAGAAGTCGAGGCTTTGCTCGCGCGGCTTCAAGAGAGACTTGGGCTCTCACGTTTGCCGCGGCGAATCGAGTGCTATGACATTTCGCACTTTCAAGGTGCTGCGATTGTCGCTTCCCAGGTTGCTGCCACCGATGGCCAGCTCGACAAGTCGCGCTATCGACGCTTTCGCATCAAGACGCTTCGGGACCAGGATGATTTCGCGAGCATGTATGAAGTCATGTCACGCAGGTTCAAGCGTGGCCAACAAGCCAATGACTTGCCCGACCTGATTTTGGTCGACGGGGGCAAAGGCCAGCTCGGTTCGGCCCAGGCGGCGATGCGCGACGCCAACGTTGAGGGCGTTGACCTGGCGGCTTTGGCGAAAAGTCGAGAACTGGGCCGAAGGGGTGGCGTTCGTGGCGACGGGCGGGCGGAGCGCAGTCCCGAGCGTGTTTTTGTTGTCGGGAAGAAGGACCCCATCGTCTTGGGACCGCATTCCACGGAGCTGCTTCTTTTGACGCGACTTCGGGATGAGGCCCACCGTTTTGCAATCACTTACCAATCGAAGATGCTCCGTCGGCGAAGCCTTCAGTCCGAGCTCGACGACATTCCCGGTATTGGTCCCAAGCGCAGGCGGGCAATGTTGAGAAAGCTGGGTTCCGTGAAACGCCTGCGTTTGGCCGCAGTGGATGAACTGGCCGAGGTGGAAGGCTTCTCCACGGCCCTCGCCGAGCGAGTTCATGCGCACATGCACGGCCGTCGCGACACGGAGGATGCGATACGGGATGCCTCGCTAGAGGATGCGCAAGACGCCGAAGAGGCCTCTGGCGGCAAATTTTGATTTTTACGGGGTTTTTTGATTGCACCATGGGTTGGCCGTGATTTATTGAGTTTCGTTTCACGTTCACGCCTGCCAACGCTTGGGGCGGCGAAGCGAGGAAGAAGCTTCCATGCGGCTTTATCCAAAAGTGATTCCAGTCATCGCGCGCGAGAGCATTCACGCGCTCATGCAAGACAGCGACATTGAAGTCGAGCCCATGCGTGTCTCGGATGCCGAGATGGACTTGTCGGCGATCATGCGCGAGTACTTGGCCAACGAAGAGCGCGTCAATCAGGCGACCCGCGAGGCCCTCGAGCGACGCGGCTATGATCACAGCCGGTTCAATCAGGTGAAACGCGAGATGGCCGATGTTCGGGGATTCAAGACCGGTGACGAAGGCATCGAGTACGTCATCAATCAGATGATCGAGTTTCTGCTCATTAGCCGGAACGTCGAAGAGGTGTTTTCTCCGGACAACGTTCTGCGCGGCAAGATGTTCGGCATCATGAAGAAACATCTGGATGTCGACGACGAAATCGATCGCGAAGCACGATCGCGTCTCAAGCACCTGCAAGAGGGGACGTCAGCGTTCGAAGTCGAGTACGGCAAGATGCTTGAGCAGATTCGCCGAGCCCGCGGACTGATCTAGCAGGCTGCTAGACCGCTTCCAGGTTGATGCGACCCGTTGCCCCGGTTCATCCTCGCGTTGCGTGCGGTTAGCTTCCGGGAGTGATCTCTGGAGCCTGACCTGGAAGGTAAGACGTCAATTCCGCAGCAATCTTGCCGAGCAGAAAGTCTGCTTCCAGCAGAACCGGAATTCGTGCCGCATCCGCGGTGATGTAGGCGGTCATCTCTCTGCGCGACTTCAGCTGCCCACCAAATTCAGTCTTCACGGTCAATACAAATACCTGGCGAGGGCCGAGCACGGTGTCGCGCGTTTCTTTGCCGATGACGCGTGCGATGAGTTCAAAACTGGTGCGCCCCGTGAAAACGGGGAGGCGAAATTCGCCCCCATCGCTCAGTGAGGCTTTGCGCAACGCGAAGATGACAGACGTTGTATCCAGAGCGCCCAGCGGAACGTCAATTTCACTTTCCGATGGGGCTTCTCCTTCTTTCTGTTTCAAGACGCGCGCCCTGCCGCCCTCCAGCTGGATGCGCAGGCGGCGACGAACGTGGTTCTCGTCGGCGAGAAGTTCACTGCCCAAGGTGTGGTTCTGTTCTGGATGCCAATAGCTGATGAAACGATCTCGAATGGGAAAGAACGTGATGATGGGGTCAGACTTGGCCACCGTCACCAACGGCCAAACGCGACTGCCCCATTGTTGAATCGGCGCGCCGACGGTGATCTGAGCCGTGCCCGCGCCAAGACCAAGATAGCGAATCCGATAAATGCTTTGCTCCCCCGGCGAAAAGGGAGAGGTTTCGATCGAAGGTTTAACGGAGCCCGGTGCGCTCATGGCGAAAAGGAGAACTGTTGAAAAGCACAATCGAAGCGCGCGCACCACTGTCCCCAAAATGTAGGCGGCGAAGGGGGCTTTCGCCAGTCGATGAGTCAGATGGGCCATCGCCCTAGGCGACGTCAGCCGCAAATGAACATTCATTCTCCGACGTCAGCGCACTTTGGCGCACCAGGGTGCAGAGAGTGGCCTGACTGAAAAACGTTAGGCTCAACACACTTTGGCGCTTCCCAAGATGCCCCCGCCCGACCTCACCCCGGTCACCAAGTTGGAACTCAAGCGGGTGAAGCTCGTGGAATTCGTCGACAACAGCCCGATGCTCAAGAGCTCGCCTTTGCTGTTGGCACTGTCTGCGGAGGAGCGCCGCGAATTGCTGTCACACGCGATGACGCGCAGGTTCAGCCCGCGCGCCAACGTGTTTGAAGTGGGTGACTCGGGCGCTTCAATGTTCCTCGTGCTGCGTGGCGAAGCGCGCCTGAGCGTGTGTGTCGAAGAGGAAGCGGTCCAAGTCGGTGCTTCATCGGTGGGTGAATTCTTCGGCGAAGAAGTGATTCTCGAACCCGGCAGTGCGCGCGATGTGGCCGCCCAGGCCGTCGGCGAGCTGGACCTCGCAGAATTCTCGCGTGCTCAGCTCGAGAGTGCCGCGAGGCGGTCGCCGGCTTTGATGGAAGAGCTCCGCCGTGCGCGCGCAAGGCGGCATGCGGCGAGAAGCGAAATGGTCGATTTCGTCGGGCGTTGGTAAAATCCCCATCCATGCCCAGCGACCATCGCCACGATGACTCTGACGACGAGAAAGAGCTGGGCGTTCAGGGAAACGACAAGCGCTATGCCGATTTCGATTGCCCGACGTGCAACGCCAACAACCCCGTCGAGGATGGCTTGGGGCAGGGCGAAGAAGTCTTGTGCAACTATTGCGGTACCGAGTTTCGCGTCATGGTCAGCGACTCGGGCAAGTTGCGGCTTCGCGAAATCTAGACCGCGACCAGGTTCAAGCGGGCGGTGGCTTTGGGCGTTCGCCGAAAATGGCGGTGCCGACCCGAATGTGCGTGGCGCCTTCTTCAATGGCGATTTCAAAGTCCGCGGTAGTGCCCAAGGACAGTGAGGGCAAGTTGAACCGCTGCGCCAAGGCGCACAGCGCTCGGAAGGCGGCGCGCAATGCTTTTTCATCCAGGTGGGGCGAAGGCAATGCCATGAGGCCGTCGACGCGCAGGTGTGAAAAGCGCTGTGCAGCCTCGACGAACGTCTCGACATCATTCAGCGCGACCCCGCTCTTCGTGGATTCGTCGGAAACGTTGACTTCGATGAAGCAAGGCAACTTGTCGCCGGTTCTCCGTCGGTCGAGTTCCGCGGCGATCTCGATGCTGTCCAGCGCATGAAAAGCGTGCGCGGACTGGGCGATGTACTTCGCCTTGTTTCGCTGCAGGGGCCCAATCGCATGCCAGTGGAGGCCGGGCAGGGCACTGAGCAACGTGGCCTTGTCGCGGAGCTCCTGAGCGTAATTTTCGCCAAAGTGGCGCTGTCCGGCTTCCCACGCGGCGCGAATGGCCTCGGGGGGGTGTCGCTTTGAAACCGCGATGAGCGTGACTTCTTCCGGGCTGCGTTTCGCGCGCTGGCATGCGGCATGGATGCGCGTTTGAACTTGCGCCAACCGCTGGGCCACATCCGTCACGTTGTGCTCCAAGGCAGCGAAAGGCCCGCATCCGCCAACAGCTCGAGCGTTTCAGCAAGCGGCAAGCCCACGACGTTGGTGTAGCTGCCTTGCAGCGCCAGAACGAACGCCGAAGCGATGCCCTGAACCGCGTAGGCGCCTGCTTTGCCCTGCGGCTCGCCCGTGCGAACGTACCAGCGCATTTCGGCGTCGCTCAGCGCGCGAAACTTTACAGCGGTGGAGACACACTTGGAGCGCAGCTGCTTTGGCGTCGCGACGGCAACCGCGGTGAGCACTTCATGGGTGGTGCCGGAGAGCCGCGAGAGCATGCGCAAGGCGTCGGCATCATCGCGCGGTTTCCCCAGCAACGCGCCTTGAACGCATACCGTCGTATCGGCCGCCAAAACGATGGTTTCGCCCGCCTTCGACAGGCCCAAACGTGCTTTTTCCTCCGCCAAGCGCGTCACGTAGGCGGATGCGTCTTCTTCTGTGCGTGGCGTTTCGTCGATGTCGGAGGGAGCAACCTCAAAGACGAGCCCCAGCTGCGCCAGGAGCTCACGCCTTCGCGGCGAAGCCGAAGCCAGAACCAGGCGCGGAGAGGGCCCTGTGGCCATTCCTCAGCCGCGAGCCCCATCGACCACCTGCGTGAGCGCATCGGCCTGTGTCTCGACTTTGGCGGCCTTCCGCAGCGCAGTGCGAAGCGACTCTGTCAGTTCAGTCTGCTTGGCATAGCGTGCTTGTTCACGAAGCTCGTTCATCGAAGCGGAGAGCTCGGCGTCGTTGGGTTGGTTTCGCTCCAGGACTTGTGCAACGACGAAACCATCTCCTGCGGCGTAGAGGGTGGACAAAAGCCCGGGCGAGCGTGTTTGTGTCACATGGAGAGAGAGTGCTTCGGCGAGACCGATCTTTGGCAGCTGAGGGCTCCCCACGGAGAAGCTGCCCGTTTCTAGCGCCGTGGGCGCGCTCTCTGCTTCGTACGGGCTGATGGGCGGCGCGTCCTTCTTCGGGCGATGAAGGTCCGCCAGCGACTTGCCGCCCTTGGCGGCGGCGAGCGTTCGCTCGGCTGACGCTTTCGCGCGGGCGAGCGCCTTTTCTTTGCGGAAGAGACGCTGCGCAATGTCCGAAGAGACATCGGCCAGCGATTTTTCGACCGCGGCTTGTTTGGCCTCTGTTTTCACCAGGTGAAATCCAACAGGAGATTCCACGATGTCGGAGACTTGCCCCGGCTCTTGTGCGAAAGCGGCGTCGAACACCGGCCGCGGCACATCGGGTCCTCGGGCGCGCAGGCCGAGGTCGCCACCGGCGCTTCGTGTGGCCTCGTCTTCAGAGTGCGCCTTTGCGGCGTCGGCGAAGTCGCCGCCCTTGTCCAAGTCGCGTTTGATTTCGGCCAGTCTTGCTCTCACTTGGTCCTTCTTCTCAATCGTGGTGGCTGCAGCGACCTTGAGAAGGATGTGTCGGGCATGGACCTGTTCTGGCGTTCGGTAGGCGACGCGGTTCACGTCGTATTCGCGCTGAATGTCGGCGGTATGGGCCGCTTGCCATCGCGCGAGTTCAGCGCTGGAGGGCGCAGGCACGCTTTCCGCGAACATGGCCGGCAGAAAGCGAACAAAACGCAGGTTGGCCTTGTCATTGTCGCGGCGAAAGCGTGCAACAACTTCCTCATCGGACACGCTCGCGCTGGCACGCATGACTTCTTCGAACTTGGCGGCGGACAGACGTCGCCGGATATCGGCTTCGTAGTCGGTGGGCGTCTTCTTGTAGTACTGGCTCAAGATGTTGTTGTACCGGTCGCGGTCGAACTGTCCTTCGCGCTGAAAGTCTGGGTTGCCGCGAATGATTTTTCTAATTTCGGGGTCGGAAGCGACGATGCCGTGCTTTTCCGCGGCCTGGGACAAGAGTTCCACGTCGATGAGTTGGTCCAACACCATTTGGGGTGAAACCTGCTGTCGAACGATGGCGTCCAGGTCGACCTGCCCACCAAAACGCTGAGCCATCTCGTCAAGGCGACGACGGGCATATTGAATCTGAAAGCCATACTGCTGAGCGAACTCCGTCAGCGGAATTTCTTTCCCGTTCACTTTCGCGGCGTACGACTGCGTGGTGGGTGTTTGAACTTCGCAGCCGCGGCTTCCGGGCCCAAATTGAAGCGCGAACACGACCGCGATGGCGACAATGAAGAGGTACGAGAAGAAGCGTCGAGAATCGATCGAGCGACTCATGTGAAGGAATCCAGAGTGGGCCTCGGAAACAGGCGTTTCAAAGCTTGACTGCGTAGGCAAAGAGACGTGAAAGTTCAAGCGCTTTACTGACTGTTCGCGCGGGGCTCGAGACCGACGTTTGCTGTCCTTTCTCAAACGCAATCGCCCCCTCATTATTGCGGGAGCGCTGCTGGCCTATCCAGGAGCGAGTTTCTTTGCGTCGCGCGGGCGCGCGCGCGAGCTCAACTTTTTCGACCGCGCGGTTCTCAGTCTTTCGGCTTGGGTCCAAGGCGCGCTGGTGTCGGGCGTCGACGGCTTGACGGGGGTGGGTTCAGGCTACGTCTCTCTGCGAGGCGTCCGGGAAGAAAACCTTCGTTTGCGCGAGGAAGTCGTCCAGTTGAGGGCTGGGGCACAGAGCGTCGATGAGTTGCGAGCAGAAAATGAACGGCTGCGGAAACTCGTGGCGTATTCTGAGACACACCGCGGGGTCAAAGTCGTCGCACGTGTCGTGGGTGTGAACCCCGTTCCAACTTTACTGTCGTTGCGGATCAATCGAGGCGAAGCTGACGGCGTTGCCAAACGCCTGCCGGTGATGACGATCGATGGCGTTCTGGGCCAGGTGCTCCGAACGACGCGAACGACAGCCGACGTGCTTCTTCTCCACGATCCGAACAGTCGACTGGGGGGAAGGCTACAGACGTCGCGCTCGCGTGTCACCGTGACGGGGACGGGTGAGCCACGGACGCTGCGGCTGGAGAACTTGCTGCGCACCGACCCCGTGGAAGCCGGGGAGCTCGTGGTGACATCAGGCGCTGACGGCGTGTTCCCGGGTGGGCTTACAGTCGGGAAGGTGATTTCAGTCGACCGCCAGAACGTCAGTATGTTTCAAGACGCCGTGATTGAGCCCGCGGTGGATCCGAAGCGCGTCGAAGAAGTGTTCGTGTTGGTGACCCCCGAGGCGTGGCAAGCGGAGGCCAAGCCATGAGGCCCTTGTTCGTGGCACTGCTGGCACTCGGCCTGCTCATCTTTGAGTCTGTGCTTGTGAAGTACCTCAACCTCTCCATCACCCGAATCGACGTCACCGTCGCGCTGGTGGCTTACCTTGCCCTGCGTGCACCGCTGGTTTCCGGAGCGATTTCCGCTTTCTTGGTCGGCTACCTCCTCGACCTGGCCAGCGGCAGCTTCACCTATCTGTATACGTTTCTGGCTGTGCT
Organism: Myxococcaceae bacterium; assembly: GCA_046155985.1. Lineage (GTDB taxonomy): Bacteria > Myxococcota > Myxococcia > Myxococcales > Myxococcaceae > JBJXGM01. Next base: position 13,291 of record JBJXGM010000015.1, read on the forward strand.
GCTTTTCTTGTCAGCGCGCCAAGCCGAGTCGCTGGTCGACGTGCGGTCGTCGGCGTCTTTTGCCGTGTTCGCCGGAGCTGCGGATGTGTTCCACGGGCTCTTGGCGCTGTTTTTCAACTGGCTCGTGTCTCCCGAGGCCGCCGTTTTTGGGCTGCTCAAAGCGATTCCCCTCCAAGTCGTTGCCACTGCGGCCGCCGCTGCTTTGCTCTATCCTGTGCTGCGTCGTCTAGAGCCTGGTACGGACCGACCCACACCGGGCATCTTGGGCTGACGCACGAGGCGCCATGACGTTAGGCCAACAGACCAGCGGGAAAGACCTCAGGGGTCGTTTCCTGTGGGTGGCGGCGGCGATGGTGCTGGGGCTGTTCATTCTCTCGGTTCAGCTCTACCGGCTGCAAGTCATCGCGAACGAAGAATACGTTCAAAAGTCGGTTGAGAATTTCGTGAAGGAAGCGCGCGTTCGCGCCTATCGCGGGCTCATCAAGGATTCACGCGATGCCATCTTGGCGGAGAATCGTCCTTCCTTCGACTTGCACGTGACGCCCGCGTTCTGCGAGCAATGCGACGAGGAAGTCCTGCCGCGAATTGGACAGTTGCTGCTCTGGGACGACGAAACGCTGGGGTACGCGCGAGACATGGTGAAAGCGGGGCGTCGCTCAAAATTTGAGCCCGTTCCCGTTCGGCTTGACCTCACGCGCGACGAACTGGATGTGCTCAACGCGCACCGGTTGGAGCTGCCGGGCGTGGATATTCCCGGTGTGGCGCATCGCAATTATCGAACCGGGTCGGTGTTGTCGCACCTGCTGGGATACATGAACGAAGTCACCCAGGATGAGCTGGACGCTCAGTCCGCGGAAACGCCTCTGTATGCGCTGGGTGACTTCATTGGTCGTCGTGGGTTGGAACGCTCCTTTGAAGCCCAGCTTCGAGGCGTGACAGGACTTCGTCGCGAAGTCGTGAACGCGCGTGGACAGCCGATTCCTGAACTCAACGCGCTCATCGAAGCGCCTGAGGTGCCGAGCGTCCCGGGGAACAACTTGGTGCTGTCCATCGACATGAACCTCCAGGAAGAAGCAGAGCGCGTTTTCCCAGGCGTCGCCGGTGCGGTGGTTGTCGTCAATGTGAAGACAGGGTTCATCGAAGCGTTGATTTCTCGGCCTGGATTCGACCCCAACTTGTTGACCGGCCGCGTGACCAGCGCGCAGATGCAGGCGCTCACGCAGGATCCGCTTCAACCGATGGTGTTCCGCGTTTCGGCGCAGCACTACAGTCCCGGCTCGACGTTCAAAGTGGTGACCGCACTTGCGGCGCTGAAGTCAGGTCAGTTTGGGCCCCAAACAGCCGTTTTCTGCCCCGGAGGTTATCGGCTGGGTGCGCGGACGTGGCGCTGCCACTTGGACCGTGGCCACGGCTACCAAGACGGTCGTGCGGCACTGCAGCATTCGTGCGACACGTACTACTACAAGGTGGCCGACGTCTTGGGGCTCGAACCCATTGCGGAAATGGGCCGGGCGCTGGGTTTGGGACAGCCGACAGGTATCAAGGTGGTCGCAGAAGTACCTGGCATCATGCCGTCTGTGGCGTACCACCAGAAACGAACGCCTGGCGGCTACACGAAAGGCATGGCCCTCAACGCTGCGATTGGGCAGGGCGATGACAACGTGACGCCACTGCAGCTCGCGATGCTGTACGCCGCCATTGCAAACGGCGGAACGCTGTATCGCCCACAAGTTGTTCGGCATATCGAGTCGACGGATGGGAGGAAGGTCCAGACGTTCGAGCCCGAAGTGGTTCGGCAGGTGGACCTTGACCCCGAACACCGTCGTCTCGTGGTCGACGCCCTGGCGGCCGTGGTGAATGAGCCTGGTGGAACGGCCTACCGAAGTCGCTTGCCGGACATTCGTATCGCAGGAAAGACTGGGACTGCGCAGGTGGCGAAGCTGGGCAAAGTGCGTCTGAAAACGGCGCAAATGGATTACTGGGCACGTGACCACGCCTGGTTTGCGGCGTTCGCTCCGGCCGAAGCACCCGAAATTGCGGTGGTCGTGTTGAACGAACACGGTGGACACGGGGGTTCCGATGCGGCGCCCACGGCACAGGCTGTGATTCGAAAGTACTTTGACCTCAAGAATGGCGTTTTGCGCGAACCCTCTCCCGTTTCGGGGGAGGCGCCGGCGTTGCCAACCGGAGTTGTGGGAACGGTGAGTCATGGCCCTGCGCATTGAGCGGCGAATGCTGCCCCACGTGCCGTGGGGTCTCATCGGCGTTGCGCTGTTGATTGCATTGATGGGAATTTGGAACTTGGCGTCGGCATCGCGGCCGCCTCATTTTCCAGTCTGGAACCGCCAGCTCATCAATCTGGGGGTCGCCTGGGCCGTTGCGCTTGGCATCTGCCTGTTCGACTACCGGTTCATTCAGCGCATGGCGTTTCCGATTTATCTCGTGAGCGTGGGTTCACTGGTTGCGCTTCGATTCATCGGGCACACCGCGAAGGGTGCAGAAAGCTGGTTTGCACTCGGGCCGATTCGCGTCGAACCGGCGGAGTTCACGAAAATCGCCGTCGTCCTGATGTTGGCCAAGTTCTTTCATGATGACTACGAGCCCAGCCAAGGGCCCTATGGGCTTTTTCAGCTGTGGAAGCCCCTGGCCATCATCGCTTTTCCGACGGCTCTGGTGCTGGCGCAGCCCGACCTCGGCACGGCGATGATGCTGGGGCTGTCATCACTGACGATGCTCCTGTTTGCGCGCTTGGAGCGTTGGGTGCTGGGCGTCGGCCTTGCTGCGCTTCTTCTGGGTTCGCTGGTGATTTGGAACGACTACGTGCGCCCGCAGCGCGCCGACAAGCCGTTCACGGTGATTCGACACTTGCTCAAGCGGCATCAAAGCCAGCGCATATCGGGTTGGCTGAACCCTGAAGCCGACCTTCGTGGCTCCGGCTACCATGCGGCGCAATCAAAAATCGCCGTGGGTTCGGGCGGCTTCTGGGGAAAAGGCTGGCGCCAAGGGACGCAGACCGGGCTCTACTTCTTGCCGGAGCAACACACCGATTTCATTTTCTCGGTGTGGGCGGAGGAGCAGGGTTTCGTTCGATGCGTCATGCTGCTCGCGCTCTACGGGCTTCTGCTCCTGTTCGCGCTCGGCATCGGGCTTGCGGCGCGAGACCGATTCGGTGCGTTTGTGGCCGTGGGTGTGGCGTCGATGGTGTTTTGGCAGGTGATGGAAAACATCGGCATGGTGATTGGTTTGCTGCCGGTGACCGGAATCACACTCCCCCTCTTGAGCTACGGCGGCAGCTCGATGGTGAGTGTGATGCTGAGCCTCGGCATGCTGGCCAACATCGCCATGCGCAAGCATGTGTTTTAGACGGGCGTTACGCGAAACGCAGGCCCGATGCCGATTTCGCAGGGACGGCCGGAGCTGCCGGCGCGACTGACCGAGAAAGCGCGTCGAGGCCCACGCAGGTCGCAGCGGCCTCGGTTTTCGCACCGGCCCGTTGTCGTCGCCGTCTCATTTCCTTCTGTCGTTCGATGTCAGGGGTGCGTGTTACACCCTTCGCATGACAACTTTGGCGGCGGCGGCGCGGTGGAATGAGAGGTTGGCTTCGCTTTGGGCGGAGGAGAGAAAGGCGTGTGCGGCTTTTCTCGCTGCGCTTTTGGAATTCGACGACAAACAGGCCTGGCGGCCCTTGGGGTACAGCGGGTTGTTTCGCTACCTGGCAGGAAGCTTGGGCATGTCGGATTCTGTGGCCTATCGCCGGCTTCAAGCGGTGCGCTTGGCCCGGTGGTGCCCAGAGGTATTGCGGGCGCTAGGGGACGGGCGGCTTTGCCTCAGTACGCTCGGCGAGGTGGAGAAAGTCCTTCGGCCCAACAATTGGAAAGAAGTGCTGCCGCGCTTCTTTGGGACTTCGAAGAAAGAAGCAGAAGTGTTGGCAGCGGGGCTGTTGCCAGCGGCAGTGTTGCCCAAACGGGACGTCATCGTGCCTCTGCCCGCACTTCCACCGGAGGGAGTGGATGACGCTGCAAAAGTGCAGGTGGGTGAAAACCAGACTGAACCAGCGCAACGGCGTGCGGGCGAACTCTCGACGACGTCGTTCCGAGTCGTCAGTACAGGCGAAGCCGAAAAGCCCGCCCATGTGACGGAAGTCGCCAACGCGCAGCGGCAACCTATGCACCGCATCCACTTCACCGCCTCCGAGACTTTTGTGCGGAAGCTACAGAAGGCCAAGGACGCTGTAGCGCACCGTGTAGACGCGAGCCGACTGGAGGCTGTGCTCGAACAAGCGTTGGAAGCGCTGTTGGAGAAAGAAGCCAAGCGGCCCAAAGCCGGCATTTCGCAGGCAGCCAAGCGCGAAGTGCAAGGCAGAGACGAAGGCCAATGTCAGTGGCCCCTGTTGCAGGGTGGCGTGTGCGGAGAGAAGCGGTTTCTGCAGCTCGACCACGTCATTCCGAAAGCACAGGGCGGGGACGGTGCGGCGGACAATCTGAGATTGCTTTGCGCGCAGCACAACCGTGAAGCGGCGCAACGTGTCTTCGGCGAGGGGTGGGTGAGCGCAGAGTGGTGCCGAACCGACGTGCCTAGGTGAACTCGGTCCAGGTATCTTTGAACGACAGATCTTGGAAAAGTGTTCGTTCATCGTCATTGGCGGGCGGTGGGATGGCCTCCATGGTGGCCAGCAGCGCCGCGCCTGCAATCTTTCGGAGAGGAGAGCCGGATGGCAAGAGCCCACGACTTTGCACAACAGCATCGACCGCTGTCGACAACCCAAGTGAAGTGAGCCGATGCCGTCCGGCGATGATGCCCAGGCGCGCGGCGAGCGCTGCCTTGTCGGGCGCCTTGTCCGCCCAAGACGAAAGGGCCACTTCAACATCGCGAATAACGGGGCCAAATCTCGTTTCCGCTCCCGGCGTGCGTAGTCCCATGACGCATTGTCGGTGGCAGGCAGTGGGAGGTTTCCTCGGGGCTGCGTGGCTACCGCCCGCTCTGCGCCAACCCCCGAAGTTCCGCCAACTTCGTGAGCTCATCCTGCGGAATGCGGGTACCGCCACTGCCGGTGAACCCTTGTACCGTCCGCTGGCGGTACGCTTCGAAGCACCGGCGGGCTGCTGGCGTGTGGGCTGTCTCACGAATGCAGGTTTCAAAATACAAACGGTCCAAGTCCCAGAGCGTGGGGTCATCCAGCGCGGCGGCGCTGGCGCCAAGCAAATAGAGCGCATCGGCGCGCAAGGGCGTCGAGGGGTTCTTGTTGAGTGCTTCGTGCAACAGGTTGCTCGCGCGAAGCAGGAAAACCTCATCGCGGCCGGTGAGGAAAAGGGCGCTGGTGGCGCGCGTCGATGTCGTGAGGGTTCGGGCTTTCTCAATGAGCTGTTGGGGCGTGGCTTGCGCCGCCTTGAAACGGTCCTTTTCCCACGCGCGCGCCGCAACAAGACGCTCGTCAACGTCGCTTCGTATGAATTCCGGCAGATCGTCACGCTTGGCCAAAGTTCCAAGAAGCTTGACCGTCTGCGGCGCATCGCCTTTCACGCGCACCCAAATCGTGAGTGCACGGCGAAGGGCGTGCTGAAAATCCAGGTATCCGGCCTCATCCTTCGTGGCTGCAGCAAGAACTTCTCCGTACAGCGTCAACGCCTTCTCGAACTGCCGCGTCGAGGCCAAGAAGTCCGCCCGCGCCAAGGGAGGCAGCATCAAGGCATCGACTTGCTTGCCGGCATCCACAAAGTCTTTGTCGAGATGCAGGCGGGTGTGACAGGCGAAGCAGAAGGAAGTCACCGTTTGCAGTCGACCTCGTGCCTGTGGATGCTCGCCGCGGCGGAACTCGGTCTGGGCCTGGCGCAAGTAGCTGCCGAACTGCCCCAGCACGATCGCGAGCCCGGGCTCTTGGGGCACGCCCTTGGGGAATGCATGTTCCGTACGGGAAAGGGTGTCGAGGAACGCGCGAATGCGTTCTGCGTTCTTGGGGTCACCGAACGCTTCGGCTTTCGCCAAATACGGCTGAAGGCCCGAGACAGCGCCTAACGTCGCACGCATTTGCGCTGTTGCCTCAGGGCGGCTTTCGGGGGCTGCTGCCGGCGGTGCGCCCAAAGTGGCAGAGGCGAATAGGGCGCAGGCAAGCGCGAAGAGACGAGGGACTCGTGACAGACGCATAAAACCTCCAAGGGCCCTTTTACAACGCCCCGTCAAAGAATCACGCCCGACAGCAAAAGGTGGGCCACGCTGAAGTAAATAGCGACGCCCGTGACGTCGACCAACGTGGCGACGAAAGGTGCCGATGCAGTGGCTGGGTCGAGACCCAAGCGACGCAGGATGAAGGGCAGCATGGCGCCGGAGACAGCACCGAACAGCACCGTACCCAAAAGACTCACGCCAATGGTGATGCCCAAGCGCCAATAGTGCTCTCCGTATTGTTCCGCTCGCCACGGCCAAAGGGCGACGCGCATCACGCCAATGACGCCAAGGATGATCCCCAACGCGAGGCCAGAGCGCAGTTCGCGCCCCAGCACGCGCCACCAGTCCTTTAACGTGAGTTCACGCACCGCAAAGGCTCGAATGACGAGCGACGTCGCCTGCGAGCCCGAATTGCCGCCGCTGGAAATGATGAGCGGCACGAAAAGCGCCAAGACCACAGCACGTTCGATTTCCTTTTCGAAATAACCCATCGCTGTGGCGGTGAGCAGCTCACCCAAAAACAACACAGCGAGCCACACGCCTCGCTTGCGCACCATCTCCAAAAAGGTGGTGTCGAGGTAGGGCGCTTCAAGGGCCTCGACACCGCCCAAGCGCTGGATGTCTTCAGTGGCTTCTTGTTCAGCGACGTCCAAGACGTCGTCGACAGTGATGATGCCGACCAAGACACCTTGTGAGTCGGTCACGGGCAGTGCGACGCGGTCGTATTTTTCGAACGCGGCGACGACTTCTTCGCGTGGTGCGGTCGCCACCAGATTGACGAGTTCTGGCTCCTTGAGGTCAGTGACCCGCGCATCTGACGCTGCCAGCACCAGCGTTGCCAGCCGCAAGTCCCCCAACAGATGCCCGCGTTCGTCGGTGACGTAGACGACGTTCAACGTTTCGCGCCCCCGGCCGTTTGCGCGAATGAAAGCCAAGGCCTCCTGCGCCGTCATGCCGTCACGCAGCGCAAGGTAGTCCGGCGTCATGTAACGGCCGGCGGACTTTTCGGGGTAGCCCAGGAGCTGGCGCGCGACTTTCTGCTCTTCAGGACGGAGCGTCGTGAGGGCGCGCTTGGTGACTTCCGCCGGCAACTCCTCGAAGAGGCGCGTGCGGTCGTCTGGCGCCATTTCGTTGAGGAGGTTCACCAGGGGTTCGGTCCCCAACGTGGTGACGACTTCCGACTGCTTTTCCAGGGGCAGATACTCAAACACCTGCGCCGCAGTCGCCCGGGGCAGCAGGCGAAAAATCACGCCGCTTTGCTCGGTGGGCAGGTCTTGAATCACTTCGGCAATGTCGGCCGGATGCAGCTCGGAAAACGCATCCCTGAGGGACACCCAGTCCTTCTTGGCGATGAGTGCCTCGTATTCAGGCCGGAGCAATGTACCGAGCATGTTGTCTCCTGCGAGGCGGAGCGCGCGACCTGGTATAGAAGCGCGGTCGGGCGGATACGCGTTTTTCGCGCAGGAGGAAAGCCCCATGACAAAGAAGTCCGCACCCAGGCGCGTGATGTCGAGGTTGGCCCCCATTATCCACGATCGTTTTGCGGGTGAGGAGCACCGGCAATTCCCCCGGGCCAAGCTGGAAGTGCCTTTTCAGCTGAGCATCGGAGAGGGCGGACAAAAGCGCTTTGGGGCCACGCTTCGGTCGGTGAACGTCAGCGTCAGCGGGGCGTTTCTTGAGAGCTCGTTCTTCTTGCCGATGGGTACTGAAGTGAGCGTGTCGTTCGCCCTCGATAGCGGCGGCGAAAAGGTAGAAGCCCGGGCGCAAGTGATTCGCCAGGAACCCGACGCCGACGAGGCCGATGAAGGCCGCAGCGGCATGGGCATTCGGTTCATCGAGTTCATGGGGCAGACCGAAGTCACGCTCGCCCGTCTGTTCTTGAGCGAACAGCTCTTTGCTTTCGCTGAAGACTACCTGGCGTCCAAGCGCGCCAAGGGCCTGCGCAACGAACTCGAACGCGTCGTGGATGCCCTCGCGGCATGGGAACTGCGCAAAGTCACTCAGCCCGAGGACTCTTGGTACCGGGACGACGAGAAGAAGCCCAAGCGCTAGCCATGGCCGAAGCCTCGAAAAAAATCATCGAGTTGGTTGCCGGACCGAATGGAAGCGGCAAGACGACCTTTGCCGAGAGTGTCTTGGTTCGTGGGAAGAAGCGGACGGTGTTCCTCAACCCCGACGCCATAGCCTTGGGCATTGGGGCCTTGGACTACGACGCGGCTTCTTTTCAGGCCGGACGCTGGCTGATTCAAGAAGTGCGCGATCGTCTCAGCGCAGGCGAAGCATTCGCGTTTGAATCCACCGTTTCCGGAAAGACATGGGCGCGGATTCTCAGCGATGCGGTGGCCAATGGATACCAACTCACGACCTACTTCGTGGCGGTCGACTCAGTTCGTTCCAGCCTTGAGCGCATCTCATCGCGTGTTGCGGAGGGTGGGCACGATGTGCCGGCGAGAGTCGTGAGGCGCCGTTATCTGCGATGCTTCGAGAACTTTTGGAAGTTGTACCGCCCTCTGTGTACGCGCTGGTATCTCTTCGACAATTCCGGAAAGAGTCCTGAGCTCATGATGGAGAACGAGCAATTTGCTAGCCTGCCGCAGACAGCTCAGGATTCTTACGTGAAGCACTTTCTGAAAGGGCAGCTGTGACGCAAGAACAGGCGGCCGAAATCAAGTTCATCAAGAAGGCGCTCCGGGCCTTTCCGGCCATCGTTCGGGAAAAGCGGCGCAATCATCGCGAGAAGGAAAAAGTTCTAAAACGCTTCGAACCGATGGCCCGCGCGTTGCTTCGCCTCGAACGCGCCATCGAGCGTCGGCGAGTGCGGGCGCTGCAGAAAATCGGCTAACAGAGGACCTCAGCGGGCGCTCGGGCGCAAGGCGGCCAACGCCAAAAACCCCCATCCCGCCATCAGCGCCAACCCGCCTATTGGCGTCACGGCACCAAGCGCGCTCAAGCCCGACAAAGACAGCGCATACAAGCTGCCAGAAAACAGCAGGATTCCGGCGCTGAAAAATGCGCCCGACCAAACCACCCAGCGCGACGGCGCAGCCCTCGCCAACAGCCCCAGGCCAAGGAGCGCAAGCGCGTGGTACGCGTGGTAGCGAGCGCCGGTTTCAAAGGCAGCCAAGAGTGAGGGCGTCACGCGGTCACGCAACGCATGCGCGCCGAACGCGCCCGCAACAACGGCCAACAAACCGTTCGATGCGCCGAAAGCCACCCAGCGCATGGGCGAACTACAACGCCTTGGTGATGGCCGACTCGAGGCGTTCCTTCGGAACGGCACCGACAATTTGTTCGACCAATTTCCCGCCCTTAAACAGAAGCAGGGTGGGGATGGAACGGATGCCGTATTGCTGCGGTGTGCCTTGGTTTTCGTCGATGTTCACCTTGGCGATTTTCACCTTGCCCTTGTACTTGGTGGCGAGCTCATCCAGCGCAGGCGCAATCGCTCGGCAGGGCGCGCACCAAGTCGCCCAAAAATCCACAAGCACAGGGGTGTCCGAATCCAGGACCGCCGTCTTGAAGTCACCGTCACCCACCGTCAGGACATCTGGATTCGCCATGTTGACACTCCACCAAGGGTTGAAAAAGGGCGCATGCCCGCGAAGCCGTTTCAGTAACAGAGTTTAGATGCACGAGCACGGCTTCTCGTTTCAAACGGTGGGTTTCAGCCCGCGACGCGGTAGGAGAGAAGACCCGGCGAGGGCAACGCGAGTGGGTTGCTGGCGCTTTCTTGAAACCGCACCCAGCGAGGCGGACCCAGCAGGGCTCCCGCGCGGTGGGAAAACAAGCGGAACCGGCTGAGCTCCGTCGTACTTCCGGCGTTCAAGATGTCGAGCGATCGTCCCGATTCTCGCGTCAGACGCATGGCGCGCGGGACGTGCCTATGGCCGTGCAAGACAAGGTCACATCGACCCTCCGCGAGGCGAAGCAGCTCGAGTCCCAGGGGAAGCTCAGAAGCAAAGGGCCACCCGAGCAGCGTGGACATGCGCTCGAGAAACCCCTCCTCAGGCAGGGGAAGCACATGGTGGTGCAAGAGCAGGATGACGAGCGAATTCGGCCTGGCGATCCCAAGGGCCGAGTCCACTTGACCGAGCACCTTGGCACAAAGTTCTCCGTGGCTGCGGTGGATGGAACGGTTGTGCTCGCCTGTGGAATCGACGCGCACGAGGTACAGCCCTGGCATTTGCTTCACGCAAACGCGCTGACCGTTCATCCATCCGGCTCCGGCGTCTTCGCCAGCGCGGTCGTGATTGCCGGGAACAACGGTCAGCCGGTCCCCGAGAGGCGCGAAAATGCGTTCAAACTGTTTGGCTTCAGAACGCCGACCGCGATGGGTGATGTCGCCGGTCACGACGACGTGATCAATCCGTTGCCGAAGGAGGGTTTCGCAGAGGCGTTCTGCCGCGACGTCGTCTTCCGGAGAGCGTCCGATATGCAGATCGGACAGATGCGCGAGTGTCGAAGCGTCCATGCGCGGAGGATGACCGAGCGATGCTTTCGCGGGGAGAAATCTGTGAGACAGGACTGCAAACTTTTTGTGTCATCCGTGTGAACGCGGGCGATGCGCGTATGCTGCCCGCCCGTGCGAGTGCTCTACGGTGTTGTCGGTGAAGGGATGGGCCACGCGATTCGTTCCCGGGTCGTGTTGGAACACCTCGTCCAGCGGCATGACGTTCGCATCGTCGCTTCGGGCCGCGCCCATGACTACCTCGCGCGCAACTTCGGAAATGTGCACCGGATTTGGGGTCTCGAAATCGCCTACCAAGATAACGCCGTTCGAAATTGGCGGACCGTCACACACAACGTGAAGGGTGCATTGTCCGGGATTCCGCAAAACGTTCGCGCATACTTCCAGCTGGCTGCCCAGTTTGAGCCCGATGTCGTCGTGAGCGACTTTGAGACCTTCAGCTACCTCTTCGGTCGCAACCACCGGATTCCGGTCATCAGTGTCGACAACATTCAGGTGGTGAACCGCTGCCAACACGACTCCGTCCTGCTCGCTGGGCAGGAAGCTGATTTCGAGCTCGCCCGTGCTGTCGTCAAAGCGAAACTGCCGGGGTGTTTCCACTATTTGGTGACGAGTTTCTTCTTTCCGCCTGTCCGCAAAGAACGAACGACGTTGGTTCATTCCATTCTGCGACCGGAAATCCTCAGCGCGCGGCCGAGTTCAGGCGAACATCTTCTTGTCTATCAAACGTCGACCTCCAACCCGGCGCTGCCGGCTGCACTCAAATCGGCTGGGATTCCGTGTCGGGTGTATGGTCTCCGACGGGTCAGTGAAGACGAAGCGGATGGCAGTCTGCTCTACCGACCCTTCAACGAAGCGCGCTTTGTCGAAGACCTTTGCGGCGCGCGCGCGGTGGTCACGGGCGGCGGCTTTACGTTGCTGAGCGAAGCGGTTTACCTCGGCAAGCCCGTTTACTGCGTCCCCGTCGGAGGACAGTTTGAGCAAGTGCTCAACGCGCTTTACCTCGAGCGCCTGGGCTACGGGGTCTATGCCCCCACGTTGACGGCCTCAACGCTGGCTGCGTTTCTTGAACGGATCCCCGACTTTTCGCGCTCGCTGGCCACCTATCGCCATGACCAAAACCGTGGCGCGTTCGCCGCTTTGGGTGAACAAATGGTGTTGGCAGCAAAACAGGCTTTTCAAAGGCGCGTGACGGCGCCTTGAGTGCGCTTTTGCGGTAAACTCCTTGGCCAATGCTGCGCTTCTTGCCTCAAACCAAGCTCGAAGAATGGGCGTTGTCTGAACAGGCAGATCTAATGGACGGCAAACTCGTCATCAAGGGCGAGGCCCAAGGGCACGCTGTCATGCCCGCCGTTCATTTTGCGAAGCTGGTTTCCGGCGGGGATGAGCACAAGCTCTTGGACAAGGTGAAGACGCAGGCGCAGATCGCCGCGCTCGGTGGCGAGCAGATGTTCGAGTCGGTGGTGCTCGGAGACAGTGCGTACGAAGTCGTGACCGGGTATGTCACGCAGCTGGGGGGCCCAGCCGCCTCTCCGCCCGCAGGGAAGGGCCCGGGGCGCTCGGAGACGAGCATTTTGGCGGATTACCTGCTCGGCAAACTTTGATGTCACGCGGTCTCCTTTCCATCGTGGTGCATGCCTACGTTGCGGGCGCGCTGGCGTATGTCGTTCACCTGCTTGGGCCCAACCGCCTTGTGCGCGCTCTCGCTCGGCTGACGATTGGCGCCGGGCTTCTCTTGCAGGCCGCAGCTTGGGTGATGGCGGCGCAGGGCGCTCAGGGGATGGCGCTGGGGCTCGTCGCCGGATTCTCTGGGCTGGCGTGGGGTTTGATGGCGCTGTGCCTCATTCTCGACCTGGGGGGCAGCAGGCCGGTATTTGGCGCTTTCCTGGCCCCTGCCGCGCTGGCGGTATTGGCGCCCGCGATTTGGGGAGATGCAAGTCCGGCCGTGTCGACCTCGGGCATGTCATGGTTGCCCGCCCATGTCGCCGTAGCGCTCGCAGGGATGGCGATTTTCACCGGCGCGGCGGCCGTCGCGGGCATGTATTTGTTGATGGAGCGGCAGATGAAGACCAAACGCTTCGGCCTTCTGTTTGCCCGGCTTCCATCGCTGCAATTCCTGGGCAGACTCAACACACAACTTGTGCGCTGGGGATTCTTGGCGTTGTCGCTCACGCTGCTGACCGGGGTTTTCTTCGCCCGACCGGGCGGTGGTCTCCGTTGGGACTTTAAGGAAGTCGCCACGTTTTTTGCTTGGGGTGTTTTCGCGTTGCTGGTGAACGGGCACACCTTTCGCGGATGGCAGGGCCGGCGGCTGGCGTGGGGCACCGTCGCGGGTTTCGCCGTGGTGTTCGCATCGTTCTTGTCGAACTATGTCTCGGGGCTTCGCTCATGATGCCACTGCGCTGCGTGGGGTTGTCTCACCATCAAGCGCCCGTCGCTGTGCGCGAACGCTTGGCGCTCACCGATGCCGAACGCGAAGCTTGGACGCGCCGCTTCCGTGCGCAGGGCGTCGAGGTGCTCGTTCTGTCCACCTGCAACAGGGTCGAGGTGTTCTTGGCGGGCGATGCCTCGGAGCGCGCATCGGACGAAGTCAAAGCCGCGCTCGCCGCTCAAGGGGGCGAGGCGGTCTCGTCGATGTGTGTTGAGCGCGTGGGAGAAAGTGCGCTCGTGCATCTGTTTCGTGTCGCCGCCAGCTTGGATTCCATGGTGGTGGGCGAGGCGCAGATTCTGGGGCAGTTGAAAGACGCCTTTGAGGAGTCGCGAAACTGGGGAGCGGTGGGGAGTGTGCTGACCCGAATGTCCGAGGCGTCTTTCGGGTGCGCCAAACGTGTGCGTTCTGAAACGGGCGTGGGTCGAGCAGCAACGTCATTGGCTTCTGCGGCGATTGTGTTGGCCGAAAAAGTGCTCGGCGGGGTCGCTGGCCGGCAGGCGCTGGTGCTGGGCGCGGGCGAGTTCGGAGAACTCGTTGCGCGTCATTTGATGTCGCAAGGGGTGGGGGCGCTGACGATCGCCACCCGTTCGCCAGAGCGCGCGACGGCGCTGGCTTCTGCGCTGAACGCACGAACGGCATCGCTCGAAGCGTTGGACGCGCTGCTGTTGGATGTGGACTTGGTGGTGTGTTCCACGGCGGCGCCCCGTCCTTTGATAAGTGTCGAGCGGGTATCGCGTGTGCTGGGTCCCAGAACGGGCCGGCCGTTGGTGTTCATCGACTTGGCGGTGCCACGTGATGTGGATCCGGCAGTGCATGCCCTGAGCGACGTGTTCGTCTACGACTTGGATGACATTCAATCCGCGCAACAAGAAAACGTGGCAGCCCGAGCCGCTGAAGCGCTGAAAGCCGAGCGCATCGTCGCAGAGGAAGTCGCGCGCTTTGGGCAGGCTTGGGCCGTTCGAACGGGCGTGCCGGTGCTGGCCCAGTTGCGGGCACACGCAGAAGCCATTGCGAGGACAGAAGCACAACGCACGTTGTCTCAGTTTGACCAAGACTGGTCGGAGCGTCAGCGGCGCAGCGTGGAGGCGATGGCCCAGGCGATTGTGAACAAGCTGCTTCATGCGCCGACGTCCAAGCTGCGCGACAGCCATTTGCCGAGCGGGGATGGACGTCTTGCTGAGGTGGCCGCCAAGCTTTTTGGCCTGGTGGAAGACGAAGACACCGAAACCGGCGCAGAAGGTGAGTCGGCGTCTTCTTCCGAAGGAACGAAACACTGATGCGTCTCCGTATCGCGACGCGGCGCAGCCCCTTGGCCCTTTGGCAGGCGGATGCCGTAGCAGCCATGCTGCGGGCGCTCCGGCCCGGCGCACGGGTCGACCGCCTGGAACTCACCACGTCAGGAGACCGCTTCCTGTCGGGCCCGCTGGCCCAAGTCGGCGGCAAGGGGCTCTTCGTGAAGGAAATCGAAGAGGCGTTGTTGCAGGGTGAAGCCGAGGTGGCGGTGCACAGCCTTAAGGACCTGACGTCGCACATGCCGGAGGGATTGGTGTTGGCCGCGGTGCCTGAACGTGAAGACCCCCGCGATGCGTGGGTCTCGCCCACCGACACGCCGTTTCGTGCGCTGCCAAAGAACGCGCGTGTGGGCACGGCCTCGGTCCGTCGCGCGTGTCAGCTGCGCGCTGCACGGCCCGATATTGAAATCGTCCCGTTGCGCGGAAACGTGCAACGCCGCCTCGACAAGATGGTGGAAATGGGACTCCACGGCGCCGTGTTGGCCATGGCGGGACTCAAACGCTTGGGTTTGGAGCGCCGCGTCACGGAGGCTCTCTCGCCGGAATTGTGCTTGCCATCGGTTGGACAGGGTGCACTGGCACTGCAGTGCCGCGCCGACGATGGGGTGACGCGGTCGGTGTTGGAACTCCTCAACCACGCGCCGACACGAGCCGTCGTTGAAGCCGAACGCGGGTTCTTGGCCACGCTCGAAGGCGGTTGCAGCTTGCCGATGGCTGCGTTCGGTGAACTGCACCAAGGCCGCGTGCGTTTGCGAGGGCTCATTGGTTCGATGGACGGTGTAACGGTCTTGCGCGGGGAAGTCGAAGGCAGTGCTGGGGAGGGCGCCGCGCTTGGCAAGTCTCTGGCGAACCAGCTTCTCAGACAGGGCGGCGAGGCGATGCTCGCCAACGCGCGACGTGCGTCACCGGAGCCAGCGCGTTGAGCGACGGGTCTCTTTCCGGTGCCTGCGTCGTGGTGACTCGGCCGCGCGAGCGCGCTGAGGCGTTGTGCTTCTTGCTCGAAGAAGAGGGTGCCCAAGTCCTGGTGATGCCCGCGCTTGAATTGCTTCCGCCGCAAGACGAGCGTCCACTTCAGGCGGCCGCCGAGCAGCTTTCACGGTTCGACTGGATTGTGTTGGCGAGTCCGGCCGCAGCGAGTGCGCTGTCCGAAGCCGCGCGCCAAGCCGGAACGCGCGATGCGCTGCGAAAGGCAAAAACGGCCGTGGTCGGCGAAACCACCGCACGTGCTGCCGAGCAGCTGGGTTTTCGCACGCACCTTGTGGCGTCGGAGTCCCGCGGCGAGGCGTTGGCCGCGCAGTTGGCAGGAAGTGTTTCGCCGCAATCTGAGATTCTGCTGCCGACCGCCGAAACGGCGAGGCCGGAACTCGAAGCGGGTCTTCGTGGCGCGGGGCTCCGCGTGGCGCGGGTCGTGGCGTATCGCGCGGAGGCGACGTCCTTTTCCCCGGAAGCACTTGCACAGCTTCAAGCGCAGCCGGTCGATATTGTGATTTTCGCTTCGCCGCGTTCCGCCGAGGCTTTTCTTGAGGGCGGCGGCGAGGTTGCCCGCGGGGTACTCCAATCTGCGACACGTGTGGCGATTGGACCCACGACTGCTACAGCCCTGGAAGGTTTGGGCTGCCCTGCGGCCCAAGTGGCGAGCGAGCCTTCGCCTCCGGGGTTGTTGGAAGCCACGAAACGCGCTTGGGCGGCGCGTTCCGGTAAGCTTCCGACATAGATGGCCGCGCCCAAGCCCCAGCCGCCCGCACTGCCAAACGTTGCTGCGCTTTCCGTGGCGCCGCAGCCGGCGTCCGCGGCGCCGATGCATACGCGTGCAGACTTCACGTTGCAGTTTGTGCTTCAGAGTTTGACGACAGCGCAGCTGCTGACGGTGACGCAGGCGCATGACCTTGCCGCACAGGAAGCGCAGGCCCGCGTGCGCGTCGTCAAGCAGCGTGGTGCACGGGGCAAAGAAGCTGCGCGCTACGACGTTTCACCTATCGAAGTGGTTGCTGTGTTTCAGATTCCCATGGCGGATGGGCGTGGCGATCTTCTCGAAGAAGATCGCATCACCGAAGCGGTCGCTAAGCACGCCGGCGTGGCGTACCGAAAAATCGACCCGCTGAAGCTCGACATGGCTTTGGCGACCCGAACTGTTTCTCGGCCCTTCGCGACGAAGAATGTGCTGCTGCCTTTGGAGAAACCCAACGCCGCAAAGCTTTTGGTCGCCGTCGCGAACCCGTTTGACAGGGAGTTGTTCGAAAACCTCAGGCGATTGACCGGGCTTTCTATTGAGCCGGTGTTGTCGTCCAAGAGCGACATCCTCAAAGCCATTGCAGACGTTTACGGATTCAAGAAAACGCTCGCGCAAGCCGCGACCGACTTTGCGGAAGCGCCGCAACTCAGCAGCAACTTCGAACAGCTTGTCAGCCTCAGCGGCACACAAGAACTCGAAGCGTCTGACAAGCCGGTCGTTCAGGCCGTGGACTATTTGCTGCGTACGGCGTTCGACAATCGCGCGTCTGACATTCACGTGGAACCCAAGCGCGACACGTCGATTGTGCGCCTGCGCATCGATGGGGTGTTGCACACGGTGTACACGATGCCGCACGTGGTGCATGCGCCGATCGTGTCGCGCGTGAAAATGCTGTCACGCATCGACATCTCCGAGAAGCGACGCCCCCAGGACGGCCGCATCAAAACAGAACGTGAAGGCCGCGAAGTCGAGTTGCGCGTGTCGACGTTGCCCACAGCGTTCGGTGAAAAGGTCGTCATTCGTATTTTCGACCCAGAGACTTTGGTGCAAGACATCACCCAGCTGGGGTTCGAAGCCGATGAAAAAGTGCTGTTTGAGTCTTGGATAGATGAACCGCACGGCTTGATTCTCGTCACCGGGCCCACAGGCAGCGGCAAGACGACGACGCTCTACTCAGCGCTGAAAGCCCTTGCGGGTCCTGACCTCAACGTCACCACCATCGAAGACCCCATCGAAATGGTCTGGGATGGCTTTAACCAGGTGCAAGTCCAACCCAAGCTGGGTCTCGACTTCGCGAACGCGCTGCGACACATCTTGCGTCAAGACCCCGACGTCATCATGGTCGGCGAGATCCGCGACGGCGAAACCGCTGAAAACGCCATTCAGTCCGCCCTGACAGGACATTTGGTGTTGTCGACGTTGCACACCAACGATGCTCCCGGCGCTGTGACGCGCATGAAAGACTTGGGTGTGCCTCCGTTCTTGCTGTCGTCCAGTCTGCTCGGCGTGATGGCACAACGTCTGCTTCGCCGCGTCTGCGCACACTGCGCCCAAGAAACCACGCTGACGCCCGATGAACTCCTCGCGCTTCAAGTGCCGCTGCCGCTCCTGCCGGGGGGTGTGCAGCTTCGGCGAGGGGCAGGCTGCGTGCGCTGCCGTGGCACCGGCTACTACGGGCGCGTGGGCGTATTTGAGATGCTGCCCGCCACCTCAGAAGTGCGCGAACTCATCACACACAACGCGCCGCAGACCCAAGTTGTCGAAGCCGCCCGTCGCTCTGGAATGCGCAGCTTGCGTGAAGCGGCCGTTCGCAAACTCGCGCAAGGCATGACGTCGTTTGAAGAAGTCATGCGGATGACGTCGGGCTAAGGCCCGCGCGGTGTTTGGACTTCAATCAGAATTTCATTCGTGCGCATGAACCAAGGCTTGTAGGGCGGGTCATACCGCGCCCAAATGGGCTCACTGCCAGCGACGAGTCCTTCGCGCGCAAGGGCGCCTCGCAGCGCGGCCAGGTGTTTGTCGTAGTTGGATTGCGACCAGGTCCCCGAATACCGAATCGCCGCGACGGTGCGTGCAGGCACTTCGCGGAGTGTGACACGCGGGTCGTTGGGCTTGGGCAGCGTCGTCAAGGTGAAACTCGAGGGCATCGTAAACTGCACCACCCAGCTGTTGGGGCTCGTTTCGACTTGGTTGACGGGCGCCGTCATGGCGATACGGACACTCTTTTCGGGCTCCTGGGTGACGGGGGCGGTCATGGCGATTTTCTGAGAAGCACGGTTCTTGCCGAAGATGTAGCCCGCGAGCCGTGAGAAGGCCTCGTTGCCCACCGCCGACCGTTCGCCGTTCACTTGGGTTTCTGCGACGACAATCGGCGCGTAAGAACGCACTTCGAAGTCTGCGTAGCGGCGGACGATGTCGTATTTCGGTGTTTCTATTGCCATCGCGTGAGTCCCCCAAAGCGCAACCACGGCGGTCATGCCAATGCCAAGAGCCCGAAAAGAACCCATGGCCTAGCGCAACCGCGTGTGAAGCAAATCCGAGAGTGCGCGACAGATGTCCACGGTGGTGACGATGCCCACAAGCGTTCCGTTGTGAAGCACAACCGCGGAGCCGTATTTGTGTTCAGCCATCTGCTCCGCGACTTCGTCGAGGGTGGATTCCGGTTTCACGGCGAAAACGTCGCGCTGCATGATGGCTTCCGCCGTCATCGATTTCGCGTCTACGCCTTGCATCGCGCTGACAAGATGAATGTCGCGCTCTGAAACAACACCCAGCACTTTCCCTTGGTCGAGAACGGGAACGTGCCGAATGCCCTTGGCCTTCATGAGGTCACGCATTTCAGCCAGTGAGCGCGACTTCTCGACAGAAACGGGCAGGGTGGTCATGTACTTCGAAATGGGAGGGATTGGTTTCATAAAAACAACGTAAGACCCAAAAGCAGTTGCGCAAGGCGACCCCGGTCGATTTCAAGCCTCGGAATCTGCTGTCATTCCAATCGTTTTCTCGTAAACGAAGAGACCATTTCTGAAGCGAGGTGACACCGTGAGGCCGAGCCAGGTCACTGGCATTGAAGTGTTGGAAGACTTGAGCGCCAAGTCGCGCCTCGACGAAGGCTATCTGCGGCTGAAACGTTTGCGATGCCGCAACCTCCACGCGGATGGCACGACATCGCGAGAGTACAAGGTGGACGTCATTCATCGCCCCACCTTGGATGCCGTCGCTGTGTTGGTGTACCGCCGAGGCCCAAGGGGCCTTGAGTTTTTGACCCGCACGACGCTGCGGCCCGCGGCGTACTTTCGCAAAGACATTCCGGGCGGCGCGCCAACGCCCGATGCGTTCTTGTTCGTCGAAGAAATCGTTGCTGGCGTTTTGGAAATGGGAGAGCTGAGCGCCGCTGGTGTGCGGCAGCGAGCAGCCGAGGAAGTCCACGAGGAGTCGGGATACTCAGTCTCAGAAAGCGAAGTTCAAGTGTTGGGGGAGCCACCGTTCGTGGCGGCCGGTGTCTTGTCCGAACGCATTTACATGACTGCTTGCGATGTCACGGGAAAGCCGCAGGCGCCGCCGCCGGGAGATGGCAGCCCGTTGGAAGAGGGCGGTCAGCTGTTTTGGCGCTCAGGGCCAGAACTGCTTGCGGCTTGCCGCGCTGGCGTTGTGCCCGATGTGAAGGCTGAAATTGCCCTGACGCGCTTTCTCGCCCGCCAAACGGCCTGACTGGAAAAGTACCGCTGGAGTCACTTGGCTCGGGACAAGCTTCGTGCGTTTCCTAAACGGGTTCGGGGCTCGGAAACTGTTACCTCGTTACTTCTGCCTTTGCGAGCAGCGCTGTCCTGTCATTCGGCAGCCACTGGTATTGCTCGGTCAGCGAGTTGATGAGGCCTGTCAAGCCGCCCGTCGGCGGACGAGCGGTTTGTGATTTCAGCACTTTAGCCTCAACTTCTTCGTCCAAAGCCATGGAAGAACTTGATGTCCGCCCAGGGCCGACGCTATGGACCCCCCTCCACCCCAGGAGAGGTCAGTGGCGAGCGCGATTCCGAAGGAAAAACTTCTCTCGATGTACCGAAAAATGGTCCTTGGACGAAAGTTCGAGGAGCGCGCGGGTCAGGCTTACGGCCTTGGAAAAATCGCAGGCTTTTGCCACCTCTATATAGGACAGGAGGCGGTGGCCGTTGGCGCTTCGGAGGCGATTCGGCCCGACGACTACATGCTGACCGCCTACCGCGAACATGTGCATGCGCTCGCGCGAGGCAGCGACCCCGGCATGGTGATGGCCGAGTTGTTTGGGCGCAATGGTGGCTACAGCAAAGGCAAGGGTGGCTCGATGCACATTTTCGACATCGAAAACCACTTTTACGGTGGTTACGGCATCGTGGGTGGGCAAATCCCCTTGGCCGCTGGAATGGCCTATGCGTCGCGCTACCGCAACGAAGACCGCGTCACGGTCTGTTTCTTTGGCGAAGCCGCCGCCAATCAAGGCAGTTTCCACGAGACCTTCAACATGGCGTCCAAGTGGAAGTTGCCGGTGGTCTACATTGTGGAGAACAACCGCTACGGCATGGGCACGGCGTTTTCGCGCGTGGCGGCAGTCGCCGAGATCAACAAGCGCGCGAGCGCCTATGCCATGCGCGCCGAAGTTTGCGACGGCATGGACGTGTTGAAGACCTACGACGTCGTGCGCGACTGCGCTGAATACGCGCGTGCAGGAAAGGGACCGGTGCTTCTGGAGGCGCACACTTACCGCTTCCGCGGTCACTCGATGGCTGACCCGGCCAACTACCGCGAAAAGTCTGAAGTCGAAGACGAGCGCAAGAACGACCCGATTCCGAAACTGCGCGCCCACATGGTGGCGAAGAAGATTGCCAGCGACGCTGAACTGGATGCCGTCGACGCAGAGGTCAAGAAGCAGGTCGAGGCAGCAGTGGCCTATGCAGACGCGTCGCCAGAGCCGTCCGTCGATGAACTGTGGCGCGACACGCTGGTGGATGAGGGCGAAGAAGACGTCCGTCCGCGGACGCGGGTCTTGGGCGTTGAAGTGCCCTGGCCCAAGTACCCCACCGGGAAAGAATTGAAAGTGACCTGGGACTTGGAACCCCGCGCCGCGGCCGCCAAGGCGGACAAAGCTGCGGGCCTCAAATAGACGTTTTTCGGGAGAAGCAGAACATGCCGGAGATTCTGTACCGCGAGGCGCTCAACCAGGCGCTTGCCGAAGAGATGGCGCGTGACGCCAACGTTTTCCTGATGGGCGAAGAAGTCGGTCGCTACAACGGTGCCTTCAAGGTGTCCCAGGGACTGCTCGACAAGTTTGGGAGCGCTCGGGTTGTTGACTCGCCGATTTCGGAGTTGGGCTTCACGGGCCTGGGCGTCGGCGCCGCGATGGTGGGTTTGCGACCCGTGGTTGAAATGATGACCTGGAACTTCGCGATTTTGGCGATGGACCAAATCGTCAACAACGCGGCGAAGCTTCGTCACATGTCTGGCGGCCAATTGCGTTGCCCCATTGTGTTTCGTGGCCCCACCGGCATTGGCGGGCGGTTGTCGTCCCAGCATTCGCAATCGCTCGAGGCGAACTACGCACACTTTCCAGGGCTCAAAGTCATTGCGCCGGGAACGCCGGCCGACGCCAAAGGCCTTTTGAAAGCCGCGATTCGCGATGACAACCCGGTTGTCATGTTCGAACATGAAAAACTGTACAGCACCAAAGGTGATGTTCCCGACGGGGAGCTCGTCATTCCTTTGGGCAAAGCTGACATCAAGCGCGAAGGCACTGACGTCACCGTAGTGACCTGGGGCCGCATGGTTCTGTTTTGCCTCGAGGCTGCGGCGCTTCTCGAGAAAGAGGGGATTTCAGTCGAAATCGTGGATCTCCGCACGTTGCGGCCGCTGGACGAAGAGACCATGTTGGCGTCGGCCAAGAAAACCAACCGCGTGGTGGTCGTCGAAGAAGGTTGGCAGTTTTGCGGCGTTGGCGCTCAAGTCGTGGATATTCTCCAACGCGACGCGTTCGATTACCTCGACGCACCGGTGGAACGCGTGACGCAGTTGAACGTGAACATTTCGTATGCCGCGAACTTGGAAAAGGCCGCTGAGCCGAACGCCGAGAAAATCGCTGCGGGCGTGAAGAAGGTGCTGTACCGAGAGGGAGCCTGACCCATGGCGACTGCGATTCAGCTTCCGGCGCTTTCCCCCACGATGACAGAGGGGAAGATCACCAAGTGGCTCAAAAAAGAGGGCGACAAAGTCTCATCCGGCGAGGCGGTGGCTGAGGTTGAGACCGACAAATCCAACCTTGAAATCGAAGCCTATGATGACGGTTTCTTGGTGAAGATTCTCGTGGGCGAAGGACAAACCGCCGCGGTGGGCGCACCCATCGGCTTCGTCGGTGAAAAGGGCGAAAAGGTTTCAGACAGTGCAATCGCCAAGCCCGCCGGTGCTTCGGCCGCGCCTGTTGCTCCTGCTCCTGTTTCTGCGGCGCCAGTTGCCGCTCTTGCGCCGGCCGCTGCGTCCGCTTCGTCAAGCGCGGCTGCGCGCATTCTGCAGGCGGTGCCCACGCTTCAAGCAGTTCCAGCGCCGGTGGTGACGCTTGGAAATGGAGAGCGGCTGCGCGCATCGCCCCTGGCCAAGCGGATGGCCAAAGACCAAGGGGTCGACTTGGCGCGCGTCGAAGGCAGCGGTCCATCAGGCCGCATTGTGAAACGCGACGTCGAAGCCGCTGTCGGCCGCGGAGGCCAAAACGGGAAGGCTGGCGGAGCCGCCTTGGCCTTCCGTGCGCCCACTCGTCGTACGGGGCCTGCGCCCGCGCCCACCAGCACGCCGATTTCGACGATGCGCAAAGTCATTGCGCAGCGCATGGGCGAAGTGAAGCCCGGCGTGCCGCACTTCTATTTGACCGTGGACATCGAAATGGATGCTGCGGTCAACGTGCGTGAAGAGACCAAAGCGCTCGATTTGCCCGCCAAGGTGTCGGTCAACGACTTCATCGTCAAAGCGGCAGGGCAGGCGCTGCTTCGCGTCCCCAAAATGAATGTGTCGTTCCAGGGCGACCGAATCATTCAATACGCGACAGCCGATGTCGGCATCGCAGTCGCTATCGAAGACGGCTTGATTACCCCGGTCATTCGCGACGCCGACCAAAAGCCGCTGACCGCGATTGCTGCCGAAACCAAAGACTTGGCCGAACGGGCGAGGCGCAAGGCACTGAAGCCTGAGGAGTACACGGGCGGGTCCATCACGGTTTCGAACCTGGGAATGTTCGGCATCGATTCGTTCATCGCCGTCATCAATCCGCCGCACGCTGCGATTTTGGCGGTCGGCGCCGTCGCCGACAAAGCCGTCATTCGCGGCGGGCAGGTGGTGGCGCGCAAGATGATGAGTGTCACCCTGAGTGGTGATCATCGCGCTATCGATGGTGCGTTGGGGGCGCAGTACCTCAAAGAGCTCAAGGAGCTCTTGGAGCACCCGCTTCGGTTGTTGTTGTCGTAGGTGCTGGCGTCATGGGTCGGTCCGGCGCACTCATCGCCGTGAAAGTGGTTCACACGCTGGCGTGGGCGTTCTTCGCGTCCTGCATCATCGCGCTGCCCGTTGCTTCGCTGCTGGGCAGGTTTCGACTCGCTTCGTGGTTGGCTGGCGCGGTGTTGGTCGAAGTGGCGATTCTTGCGGCGAACGGCATGCGTTGCCCGCTCACCGACGTGGCTGCGCGCTACACCGAAGAGCGACAGGACAATTTCGACATCTACCTTCCGCTTTGGCTCGCTCGGTACAACAAGCAGATCTTCGGTCCGCTCTTTGTGGCCGGAGGGCTGCTTTCCTTCTGGGCTTGGCTTCGCTGAAAAATCTGTTTCACGTCTGAAAAGTCAGTGCCCCGGTCGACGTGAGCCAGGTGAGCACAGGCAGTTGTGCATCCATGAACCCGTGCATCACCAACAGCCACGGCCGCACGGTCGGCCGGTGGTGCAGCACGATGCCCACGGCCAGGGCGAAGGGAAGGAACATCAGCCCGCGCCACACGAGGTAGCGGGCGTCAAGCGCGAGGGGCATGACCAGATGCTGCATGCTGAGCACGAGCGCAGGGAGCGCCACAGTCGCCCACGCTGGCCAACCGCGCTCGCGCAAAGTTGGACCCACGTGGCCAAAGTAGAGCGGCAATTCAGAAAGCGCGTGCGAAACAGGAAAACCGCCGCGAGAACGATGAGCACGGGCAAGGGGAGCGGCCGAAAGAGGAACGCGTTGCCCGTGTCCGGAAGCACCCACAGTGATTTCGCGAGCAGCAAGTTTGGAAGCCACCCCACAGGCCCCGCAAGCGCCGCGAAAGCGAGGAACCATGCGAGATCGCCTCTCCACGTTGCTCGCGAAAAGCGCCACAGTGACCGCACGCCGCCGCCATCCCTGCGCGCGCGAGAGAGAAGCGCAATCGTCGCGAGATTGCCGCCTGTCACCGACATGAGCCACCAGCGTCCCGAGGACGTCACAGGCGTTGGGTCGCCGGCGACCGACAGGCCCGCCGCGACAAGCAGTTGAAGTCCCGCGAACAGCAGAAACCGCGAGGCGAGCAACCAACCCACCGGGGGCGTCGACAACAGGGTCTGCGCTGGAGGGGCCGAAGGCGTCATTCGGGACTTCATGTTGCTGACGTGGCGGGTGTGTTTTCTGCGGCCAGCTCGCGAGCGGCTTCGCCGGTGCGGAGGATGCTTTCAAACAAGCGCTGAACGCGTTCCAGGGTTTCCCATTCTGCGGGTTGCACGCAGTCGATCAGCCTGAAACGAACGCCTTCGCCATGCCGGACGCTCAGGCTGCGGACGCCTTGGGCGCTTTCGACTTCCACGCTCCGTACCTCGCCGAAGGGAATCAGCATCGGCGCGCGGGCACGTGGCTCAAGGCGCAGCGTTGACGTTTCGGCGTGAAGCACAAACCGCGGCCGTATTCGCCCACGTTCGTTGAGCCAAACGGCGCCGCTCGCCAGAAGGCTCGTCATGCCTGTGAGGACAAGCGTCGCCGCCAGCGAGGCGCGCGTGTCGAGCGCAAAGACTGCTGTCGCAGCACCGAACGCCAGCGCGGGAATCCAGAGAAGCGTTGCCCACCTGTGCCAGGGCGGGGCTTGCGTGGTGCCCACCACAAGTCCTTGGCCAGCCGACAACCGCACATCGCCCAACATTTCGGGCAAGGCGCGCTTGCGCAGTGCGTACGAGAAGGTTTCGGATGCGGCCGAAGCAGTGGGAGGCACGGCGGATGAGAAAAGCATTCCTTTGAGGGCAGTGCACGCTTCGGCGTTCAGTACAGCGTTCTCGAATTGTTTGCCGCTGGTTCATTGAATCCCGATGCGGGCCATGAGCTTGGCTTTTCCCAGCGCAAAAGCTGCAGCTCGAGCTGGCCATCGGGCCTGCGCTGCCCTTCCAGCTTCTGTTCATAGGTTGAGGCCGCCTCGATTAAGCGGCCAATCCCACGCATCGTCAGAGCGCACGAGGGTTCACCCGTATCGAGGTCTGAAAAGCCTTCAAGCTGCTGCAGATAATGAAATAGCGGCACGAAGGCGCCGGCACCGCTCCTGGGGAAAAGCACCTCTGCGCCCGTTTTCTCCCAGAGACCGGCGTCCATCACGAACGAAAAAGCTTCCGCGCCTTTGTGGATGAGGGCGCCTTGCAAGCGGCCGGCGATGCCGTCCCCCGGGGGAATCGGTATGTCGAGAACTTCCAGATTGGGCTTCTGCGAACGTTCCGCTTTTTGAAGCAACGGAACCCCGATGCCGCCAGTGAGCAGTCCAGCGAGCGCCAGGCTGCGCTCGTGAATGGTCCACTCGGGCGTTGTCTCAGCCAAGTGCGCATCAAGGGCGCCAACCAACTTGCTGAGGCCCACCATTTCGGGCGTCCGTCCACGCGCGCGGGCCTCCAGCGCACGGCCGTAACCAGAGCGGAGCACGCCACTCAATACGACCCACGTGTGTGCATCAGGCCCCGCGCGGACCGCATCTGCCAGTGCAGCCATCTTTGCGGGCGAAGTCAGGGTGTCGTCGATGCGCTGCTTCGTGGAAGGTACGAGGCGCACGTTTCGCGAGAGCCCTGACCCATCGAGCCATCCTTTTGGGAGTGGCGTTTCGGGTTCCTCGAGATGGTCGAATTCGACAAGCGGTAGCCACTCCAGCATGCGGACGTTCGCGGCACGGTCGTGCAGCGAGCCATGCTCAGGGTCCCACTCATTGCCGACGACTGTCTCCAGGCGCTCCATGAGCGAGGCCATGCCCATCGGGTTGAAACCGGCGCGGTCGAGCCAAGCCGCCGCGGGAATGAAGTCAGACTCATACTCATGCTGCCGCGGTTGACCCAAGGCGGGTTCAAGCAGCGCGCTCGGGTCGCGAAAGTGCCCGCGGAAGTAGTGCGTGTATTCATGCGTGAGAAGTGCAGCGACTTCCCCCTCTGTGCGCAACGCGTCCAGCAAGCGGACGCTGGCGAACACAGCGCCGTTGGCCAGGACGAACGCATTGGGAGGTGCTCCGGCTCCCAAGATGTGAACGCGCGGCAGCGGGCCCGAAAAGGGCGATGCGTCCGCAAGCCGCGTTCGCAGCTGTGAAATCAGTTCGTAGGCGTCGTGGTCGGCGGGAAGCACGCCGTATTGCGCGCAAAGGACCGAGACCGCTCGGTCCGCGCTGCGGATGCTGCTGTGCGAACGTCTCGAAGCACCGTTGCCGACCGCGCCGAGCGTGCGGGTTCCGAGCAGTTCGCTGATGTCAGAGCGCCGCTGCCGCTTGACCCAGGTTGCCGCTGTCTCCTCGGGTGAAATGCTCAGTGGCGCGCTGGTGAGAGGTGCCCCGGTACGTCTCGCCCTGGCACTGCTCGCAGAGGACCGTTTGCCTGGAGATGGCTCGGGACGACGGTTCGGCGTTCTGCGAACTGCCGTTTTCGGG
>JBJXGM010000028.1:0-3648 GCA_046155985.1 Myxococcaceae bacterium
TCGCGAGCAGGCCGAGATGCCAGGCGCGGGAGGCCCTTTCGCCGCAGCGTGCTCTCTGTACGTGAGGACGAAAGGAGGGGCCCGCAACGCCGCAGATGGGACGCGCAGCAGTTTTTCAGCAGCCTGCTAGGCACTCAGGACGAGAGCCGGTAGGTCAAGCCGTGCACGAAAGGCGGCTGCCGCATGCGCCATGGCGCCTGCGCCCACGTGCAACGAAAAAGGCCCTGAGCGCGGAAGACCGGTTGTCGCCACAATGACGTGACCCGGCGCGGCTTTGGGAATCTGCGCGGGCGAATAGAAGAAGCGCCAAGGCGATTTCGACGGCAAATAGTGACACAAGACGCGCGCGTCGGCTGACGCGCCCGCGACGCCTGGTCGGTCCACAACGCCGCCATCGGCGTAGCGCGTTCCGTTCATCGCGACAGGATGAAACAAGACGGGCAGCGCGCACGATGCACGAATCGCGGGCGAAAGCGAACCACGCGTGAGCACGCAAGTCGTGCGTTTCTGAGTATCGTAGACGCTGATGCCGACGGGAACGCGACAATTCTCAAAGGTAGCGTTGGGCAAAATGCTTTCCAGAAGCTCCGCAAAGCGTTGACCCTTGAGCAAGCCAGCCCCCCATCCTGGGTCCCAAAAGTCTTTGCGCTGTACCTTGAGCAATTGAGACTTCAAGCCATCGGCATTCATGCCCGCCGCCCAAAGCCCGGCGACCAAGGCACCGGCACTGGCGCCACAAACTTTCGCTGGCAGAAGTCCCTCTTCTTCCAGCACCGCTAACGCACCCGCATGCGCGAAAAAGCCGAAATATCCAGCCGACAGGGCAAGCGTGTACGGACCGGATTTCAGCCACTCGCGAAGGGTTGGCATTTGCTCATGAGGGCGCATATTCCATGTACACGTTTCCGCGTGCGTAGTGGCTCGGCCTTGGTCTAGGCCTGTGAACGAACCCGACACTTTCGTAAAGACGAATCGCCGGGGTGAGAATGCTGTTGGTCTCCAGAAAAAGAAGTCGTCCTTCGCGTCGTTCGTATTCTCGAACTGCGGCATCAATGAGCACGCGACCAATGCCAAGCCCGCGCTGTCCTTGGTCGACACCCATTTTGGTCAGCTCGTAACAGCCTGGGGTATCGCGCATCAGCGCGCAGGTGCCCACAATCTCACCGCCCAGGCGTGCAAACAATATCGCGCCTCCTGGTTCCAGAATTTCGGTCTCAGGACTCGACAGCACGCGCTCGTCAATGGGTTCGACTTGAAAGTACTGCCTCAACCACGCCACGTTGATGCGGTAGAAATGCTCTTTAAGCTCAGGAGCATAGGGAACCACTTCGACACTCGCGGCGGTCGTTCGCGGGCTCACCAAAGCGTTTCAATCTTAGAATTCCGGGCTTTTCAAGAAGCGACCTCTTCCGAAGGTACGCGTCTCGCATCCGCCCGATGACGACGTCACCAGCCCCGGCGTCGCCAATCCGCTCGCGACGGAATAGGCGAGGAGAGTTCCTCAATGGGTCTGGCCTTCTCTTCATTTTTTTTCGAGGTAACGGCCAATATTTGTCAGCTTTGACAGACATTGGATAGTTTAGTGTCAGCTATCATGGACAAGCCGTCAAAAATCGAGGTCGACCTCGAAGCGTTTGGTGCCTCGTTCCGGAGCATGCGTCGTGAGCTCAAACGAACGCAGGTCGAGTTGTCAAAGCGCGCGGGTGTCAGCCGCGACACGCTTCATCGTTTGGAGCGAGGCGGCGTCGTGGACACGCGCTCGCTGATGCGCTTGCTCGCGGCTCTGGGGCAGCGCCTTCGGATTGAGCCGCGTCCCAGCGTGCGCGCCGCTGACATGCGAAGGCGCTTCGTTCACCTGCACGAGGATGCCGAGTGAGTGTCCTCGAAACACGTGTCCGCGAACTTCACGTCGATGTTCAGGGTTCTCTTGCGGGAAACCTGAGGCGCCGCTCTCAGTATGAGTTTCGCTATGCCGATGAGTCAACACTCCCAGTGTCACTCATCATGCCAGCCGAAGATCGAGAGTTTCGGGACAACGAACTTTTTGCCGTCATGGATATGAATCTCCCCGAGGGATTCTTGCTTGCCCAAATTCGCGAGCGAGCCCCAAAAGCCGCGCCCACGAAAATGCAGCTGCTCGCGCTCATGGGGACCAACGGCATCGGTTGGCTGGAGTATCAAATTCCCGAAACGGCATCGGCCCCGCGGGCCCGGCCGGTCTCCCGCGAGCGCTTGCTTCGCGAGGGGGCTGGCGCGGAGGGACGCGTTTTTGCGGAGCTGGTCGATGCGTACTTGTCCACGGGCTCAGGGCTTTCGGGAGTTCAACCCAAAATCATGGTGCCTGAACGGGCTTCCGTTCCGGTTCCAAACCTCATCGTGAAAATGGGCGGTGCAAGGTACCCGGACATCGCTGCGAACGAATTTTTTTGTCTGGAGGTCGCACGGCGCGCCGATCTCCCCACAGCCAGTCATGCGTTGTCCGATGACGGAGCGCTTCTCGTCATTGACCGATTCGACCTCGATGAGGGCGGACGCCGGTTTGGGTTTGAAGACATTGCCGCACTTTTGGATTTGCGCGTTGGCGGTGCATTGTCGGACCGCAAGTATCGCGGCAGCTACCAAGATGTGGCCGAAGTGGTGACCACTTTCTCTTCTCAAGCACCCGAAGACTTGCTTCAGCTTTTTCAAATGGTGGCGTTAAGCGTCCTGCTGCGAAACGGAGACGCGCATCTCAAGAATTTTGCGATGCTCTATGACAACACGCGGCGGTGGCTGGCCCCCGCCTATGACCTTGTGACCACGCTCGCCTACCCCTATGAGCGCGCGAATGGCGAGCGGGTTCTTGACCGAACGATGGCGCTCAAGTTGCGCCGAGGCGACGGGTCCAAAGAATACCCGCGCGTCGAAGACCTCTGCAGATTTGGGGAAGAAGTCTGCGGCGTCAAAGACGCGCGCTCACGCATGACCCGTCTGCGCGACGCCCTAGAAGAAACGTTGACCCAGGCGACGCACGACACGCGACTTGGCTCCTGCCTCAAGGGCCGCCCCGGCAGGATTTGGCACGAAACGCTTGATGCGTGGAGCCGCGAACTGAAGCGTTTGAAGTAAATCGAACTGTGGAAACGAAAGCCGGACCCGAGGAGACTTTCTCAATGGGTCCGGCTTTTTTCTTTTCACAAGTCGGGGAGACAGGATTCGAACCTGCGACCCCTTGGTCCCGAACCAAGTGCTCTACCAGGCTGAGCCACTCCCCGATGCCGACCTTGCTCAAACTGCCCACGCCGAAGCGTGGCGCGAGTTGCCACGTAACCTGGGCCTTGGCTTGAGTCAACGGCGCCCAAACAGGCTCGCACGCGCGCTAACCCCAGAGATCGCTTGTGTGGAACGTGGATCGCGAAGGAGTTTTGGCCGAGGCCACGAAGCGAGGCGTGGCAGTGCCCTGTGGCACGGCTCGCCGAGCGACAAAGGCATCGGCCAAAAGAACCAGCGAGGCGTGTTCCACACAAGCGATTTCTGGGGTTAGGTCGGCCGTTCTTCGGCGGTGCTGCGTCAGCGTCGAGCGACGTCGAAGCGATCGAGGTTCGTCACCTTGGTCCACGCCTTGACAAAGTCACGCACGAGGCGCCCCCCTCCGTCGGACGCGCCATA
>JBJXGM010000030.1:0-33303 GCA_046155985.1 Myxococcaceae bacterium
ACGCGAGCAAGACAAGGAAGGCCGAAGCGAGAGTACCTCGCGGTACGGCGCGAGGCCTGACACAGGATTGCGATGCGGATCGGTGGCCGCAGCGAGCGAAAATCCCTCGCCGGGGCACTAGACCGATTTCAGGCTGATGCGAGGCTATTTCTTCGCACCCAAACCGCGTACCCACTCTCGCAGAGCGGGGACGACCGGTTTCCCCGTCAAGTCAGGGTTCGGCGGCATGAGCGGGCTCTTCCCCACCGCGGGCCCTCCCTCCGCGATAATTTTTTCAATGTGCGCGTCGGTCACGGACTTTTGCCATGCCGTGTCTTGGAAATCGCGCGGCTTCGGATTGAGCGCCGCCGAAGCCGCGCCATCGCCTTTGCCGCTCACGCCATGGCAGGTCGCACAACGCTGCTCGAAAACCTGTTTCGCTTCGGCGCGCGCAGCGTCCGTGATTGTCGTGGTCTTCGGCACTGCGGCCGTCTTCGCCGCTGGGGGTGCCGCGAAAGCGGCCCCTGAAATCAGTCCGACGAGAATGCCCAAGCGCATGTGAGTCTCCTTAAAAAGCGTCTTCTAATGTCGCGGATTTGAAAACGCCATCTCACATCAGACGAGACGGTTTCCGCTCCAAACCTCGCCGCGGCCGAACGAGCCACAGGAACCCTGCCCAAGCTCCGAACGGAGCGCTCGACGCCGGAAGCTGCTGACAACCACATCCGACTTCGAATCGCCAAGGAGACAAAGGGCCCGTGCCACCGCCCCCATCCGGTGGCGGAACTCCTCCATCCGGTGGCGGAACTCCTCCATCCGGTGGCGGAGCTCCCCCATCCGGCGCCTGCGAAACGTAGGTCACCGAGAATCGCGGGCGAAACATGGGGTCCACATGGTCCGAAGAGGCCAAATAGTGCGCCGCTAACCCCAGTGCCGTTTCATCCACAGTGAGCACAAGCCCCGGGTTTTGCGTCGGGGAGCCAAACCAACGCTCCACGGTGGCGCAAGGGAGCGTGAAGTACACCGTGTCTCCGACTTGCGGAATGGCCAATACCGTGGCCGTCGCGAGGATGCTCGGGTCGGCGTCAGCGGCTTGGAAGCCGGAGAGGGGAATCCCATTCGTCCAGGGAACGGACGGCGAGACTCGCCAAAGGCGGTCGGATTCTCCAGGCAAGGTGCCCGCGCCAAAATTGCCCACGCCTTCTACCCAGCCCGCGTTCGAAGCCAGCAACTCCTGAACGGTCCAAGTGCGCCCCGCGGTGACATCCGTCTCGAGAAACATATAGCGCATCGTCAAATCCGCCGAGACGCACGTGGCGCTCGCGGGGATAGCGCTCAAGTCGAACCAGATTAAAGCGGCGCGCTCGAAGTAGCTGTAGCCAGCCAGGCGCTCGGAAGCGCCATGATTCGTTTCGTCGCCTGGAAAACTGAGAAAGGTGTCTCGGCCGTCCACGCCATCGGGCTGCAACACCAGGGTCGTCTGCGCAGAGGCTTGGCCCCCAAACAAAAGCAGCGCTGCCCAACACCCGACAAGCGCTGTTCGCGAAGCCATTCGAAAAACCTATCCCTCTCGCTCCGATGACAGGATCAGGTCTCCGCGGGCGAGGTATTCGTTCTTCGAGAAGGCTGCGTAGAACGCCTCCAGAACGGCGTCCATGTCTGGGTAGCGCGCGTCGCGACGGTCTTGGGTCATCTTGTCGAAAATGGTGTCGAGCTGCGATGGGGCCTCGGCGTTGACTTCGGACGGAAGGGGCGAGCGACGGCCCGGGAGCTGACCCGTCAGCATTTCGTAGAGCATGATGCCCAAGCCGTAGACGTCGGCTGCAGCGTTCACGTCCTTTGTGCGCGAAGTCAGTTCGGGCGCCAAGTAAGCCATGCCGCCTGTCCCGACAAAGACTTGAGGAAGACCTCGCGAAGGGTCGACTTCAATCACGCGCGTCAGGCCAAAGTCCGACAACTTGGCATTGCCACAGGCGTCCAGCAGAACGTTCTCAGGCTTGAGGTTGTGGTGGAACAAACCCGCGCCGTGTGCGGCACGAAGCCCATAAGCCATCTGAAGGAACCAACGAACCACTTGGCGGGCGGGCAAGGCCTTGCCTTCGGCTGCCTCCAAGCGCGCCTTCACCGACCCACTCATGAGCTCAGTGATGAAATACGGCCGCGAGACTTCGGTGTTCTGGTCGTAAATGCGCAAAATCGCCGGGTGAATCACCAGGGCCTGCGCGCAGAGCTCTTTCTTCAAGCGCTTGGAAACTTCACTGCGTTGAAGAAACGAGAAGTAGCTAAAGATGTCTTTGAGTTCCTTGACGGCGACGTCAATGCCGAGGGCGTTCTGACGTCCTCGAAACACCGTCCCAATGGGGCCTACACCCATCTGTTCAAAGCGGGTGTACCGGGAGTCGATTTCAACACCCTTGTCGCCCCCCGCTTTGTCGTTCTTTTCGGCCGCACGCTCAGCGCGCTCAATCAGCCGACTGGCAGTGGACGAGCGGCTGGCCACAGGTGCCACAGATGGCGCCACAGACGCGCCGTTCTGCCCTGCGCCCTCGGTGTCGTGGACGTTCTTGCGTGGACTCACAGGCGGGGCTCCGGAATTGGTGTCTTCGTTAGGGAAAAAAGGGTTGTCGTCGGCGGGCGAGGTGGCATGCATGACATCGGCGAGGTCCAATTCCGCACTGACCGACAGCACGTCGTCGGCGCGGGTGATTTGGCCTTTGAAATAGCTGTCGACAGCGTCGGTGAACTCGTCCAACGCATTTCCCTCGGCCACTTGCTCGCCCTCATTCGTCAGGCTGAGCTGCGCCTCGCGGTCCATCGCGATGTAGTGGTACTTGCGAAGAAAGAAAAAGTAGTTGTCGAACTCGAGCGTCACCGAAGGCTCCAGGTGCGCCTTGATGTCAGCGAGCTTGTTCGAACGGCCGTTGCGATCGTTCTCGCGCAAACTCTTCAGGATGAACAACGCTTCACCGCTGACCACTTCGCGGCTGATTTCAGAGACAGGCATAGGACTATTGAATCCTCAGGAGTCGTTTCACGGTGTCGAGCACTTCGACGAACTTCACTGGCTTTCGCAAATACACATCCACACCCAAGTCGAGGGCACGGGTCTGTGCCTCGCGCCCCGCGGCCGATATCACTACAACAGGCAGCGTCTTGAGCACAGCGTCGCTTCGGATGCGCTCCATCAGCACGAATCCATCCAATACGGGCATGTAAAGGTCTGTAATGACTAGATGAAATGTCTTGCCATGCAGTTTCTGAAGGGCTTGGTGTCCATCGTTGGCGAAATCCACTTCGAGCGGAACCTGGCCTTCAAGCGCCCCTGACGCGAGCTTTTTGAGGACGTAACTGTACATCTCGATGATGTGCGGATTGTCCTCGACAATCAGCACCCGGTAACCGCCGTCAGGGTACTGAGGCCTTTCCTGGGGTTGTTGGTAGTTCAGCAGGGCTTCAAGACGTTTTTTGTCCTCTTCGCGCTCCACCTGGATGCCCACACCGGACGGCGTGCCCGGTTTGGCTGGGCGCCGCCAGGCCACCTGACCCATGAGCTCAATCGGGTTGAGGAGCCCAGGGAACGACACGGCCAAGGCCACACGCTGCCCGATTTCGAACGGATGTTCCGTTTGGATGAAGAGTCCCTCGCGCGAGAGGTTCTCCGTCGCATCCATGCCCAGGGCGCGGTCTTCGTACGTCACACGCAGCAACATCGGCCGCCTTGGAAACGCACGCTTCTCAGAGAAGTCCTTCATAGGCGTTCGGTTTTCAAGCCCTCGAGCGACTCTTTCGAAAACCCTCTGAAACCGAGTGTTTTCGTTGACAACTGCACCACTGGCCCCCTACGTACCCAGCGCCATGTCACAGCCTTTGCTGTCGCCAGAACAGCAACGACACTTCGACGCTGAACTCGCTGAAATCCTCTCGCATTATCCCACTGATCGCAAAAGCGCGGCGATGTTGCCTGTATTGCGCCTATTGCAGGAAAAAGTGGGATGGCTACCGCCAGAGGCGCTGCTCCTGGCGGCCGAAAGGTTGGGCGTTCCCCCGGCGCGGGCGCTGGAAGTCGCCTCTTTCTACGTGATGTTCCACACGAAGAAGCCAGGCCGGTACGTCGTCGATGTGTGTACGAACTTGTCTTGCTCCCTGCGCGGGGCGGAACAACTCCTGGGGCATTTGGAGCGCCGCCTGGAGCTTCACGCGGGCGAGTCCAACGAACGCTTCACGCTGCGCGAAACGGAATGTCTTGCTTCATGCGGCACGGCACCGTGTCTGCAAATCAACGAGGTTCACCACGAGTCGCTCACGCCGAAAGACGTTGACGACATTTTTTCAAAGTTGCCGTAGCCGGGCGCAGCTGAGGGTCTAGCGAATGGTTGCCGTCGAGAAACTGCTCACCCAGTACTGGGGAAAACCCCACAGCCACACGCTCGCCTTCTACAAAGAACAAGGCGGCTACAAAGCGCTTCCCAAAGCGCTGGCGATGGCACCCGCCCAGGTGACTGACGAAGTGAAGCGCTCCAACCTTCGCGGGCGTGGCGGCGCAGGGTTCCCCACCGGAATGAAGTGGAGCTTCGTTCCCAAGGACAGCCCAAAGCCCAAGTACCTTGCCATCAACGCCGACGAGTCAGAGCCCGGCACTTTCAAAGACCGCTACATCATGGAGTACGACCCTCACCGGATGCTTGAAGGCATCGCCATCACGGCCTACGCCCTCGATGCGCACGTGGCGTACGTCTACATCCGTGGCGAGTTTCGACTGCAAGCTGAGCGTGTCAACGCAGCCATCAAAGAAGCGTATGCCGCGGGCATCTTCGGCAAGAAAGTGATGGGCAAAGACTTCGCACTGGACGTCTATGTCGTGCGAGGTGCAGGCGCGTACATCTGTGGTGAAGAAACGGCGCTCTTGGAATCGCTCGAAGGAAAAAAAGGCTGGCCGCGACTCAAGCCGCCTTTCCCAGCGGTGGTGGGTCTTTTCGGTTGCCCAACAGTCGTCAACAACGTCGAAACCCTTGCGGCCGTGCCGACCATCATCGACCGCGGTGCCGCATTTTTCGCGGGCCTTGGCACCGACAAGTCAGGCGGCACGCGACTGGTGTGTCTGTCTGGGTCTGTCCATCGACCGGGCGTCTACGAAATTTCGCTCAAGACCACCGTTCGTGAGTTGATTTTTGACGATGCCTACGGCCGGGGTCTGCCGAATGGACGAACTGTCAAGGCGGTGATTCCCGGGGGTTCGTCAGCGCCCGTCCTGGCCGCAGACGAAATCGACGTCGCGCTTGAGTTCGAAGCCTTAAAGGCCAAGCAGAACATGGCGGGCTCGGGCGGCGTCATTGTGATGGACGACGCCACCTGCATGGTGCGCTCGTTGTGGCGCGTCGCCCGCTTCTACGCCGAGGAGTCTTGCGGCCAGTGCACACCCTGCCGCGAAGGCACGCCCTGGCAGACGCGCATCCTTCGCAAAATCGAAGAGGGTCGCGGCGAAAGCGGCGACATCGACATTCTGCTCAATGTCGCTTCGTCGATTGCGCCCTATCCACCCATCGGATTGGGCAACACCATTTGCGCCCTGGGCGATGCAGCCGCGTTGCCCACACACTCGTTCGTGCGAAAATTTCGAACAGAGTTCGAAGCTCACATCAGCGAACACCGCTGCCCCTTTGGGACAGAGCCTTGGGGTGCCTTCGGCGATTGGCACGGAGGTCGCGCGTGAGCGGAGAAGTCATGTTGTTTGGGGCGCTCGCCATTTGCACGCTGGTTTCCGCTGGCGCGGTCATCGTCGTGAAAAACGCGATCGGCTCTGCGATGTCGCTCGTGGCTACGTTTTTCTTCCTCGCCGGCATCTATGTCCTGCTCTGGGCGCACACCATCGCCGTCCTTCAAGTGCTGGTGTACGCCGGCGCCATCATGGTGCTGTTTCTCTTTGTCATCATGCTGCTCAACCTCGCCGAGTTGGATGCGAAACCGGCGAAGTTCAGCCTGAGCCGCGTGCTCGGAGGCCTGGCCACGGCGGGGCTGCTCGCGGTCTTGGGGTATGCCATTTCGCAGCTGCCGGTCGTCCCAGACCCACTCTTGATGCCGCAGAGCCAAGCGCAGTTTGGAACACTCAAGACGATTGGGCTTGTCATGTACACGTCTTGGATTTTGCCTTTTGAAATCGTTTCGCTCCTTCTTCTGGTCGCCATTGTGGGGGCCGTCGTCGTCGCCAAGGCACGGATTTAGCTATGGCTGTTCCTACCCAGTACTTCCTGTGGCTCGCGGCCGTGCTTTTTTGCATGGGGATGTTTGGCGTCTTGGTCCGGCGCAATGCGCTCGTCGTGTTCATGTGCGTTGAGTTGATGCTGAACGCGGCCAACCTCACTTTTCTCGCTTTTGCGCGCGAACACGGCACGACCGTGGGACACCTCTCTGCATTTTTTGTGATTGCCGTCGCCGCAGCAGAAGCAGCCGTGGGCCTCGCCATCGTCATTGCGGTGTTCCGAAGCCGAGGAACCGTCAACGTCGAAGAGATTCGCGCAATGAAGTACTGAAAGTTCTGGGTCAAACCGCATGAACACATTGCCTGTTTTCCTGCAGCAATCCCTGGCGCCGGTGAACGCGGTCGCCTCGTCGTTGTGGCTGATTGTCGCGCTGCCTTTGCTCGGGACGCTCGTCTGCGGCGTGTTTGGCAAAGTGCTTGGACGCGCGAACGTTCACTGGGTCGCCCTCGGGGCGGTCGGCGGTTCGTTTCTCCTGTCCGCCCTCACTTTTTCGGCCATCGCCAACCCCGACGCATTGCTGCCCACGGTGTTTTCGAACCCTGGACAAGGCATTCGCTACGCCGTTGGACAGGACTTGGGGACGTGGTTTGCCGTTGGCGACTTCATCGTTCGATTTGGGCTGCGGGTCGACCACCTGAGCGGCGTGCTTCTGCTCGTCATCACTGGCGTGGGTTTTCTCATCCACCTCTACTCGACCGAATACATGTCGCACGACGACGGCTACTGGCGGTACTTCGCCTATCTCAACCTCTTTGTCGCGATGATGCTGACATTGGTCATGGCCGACAACCTCGTCCTCCTGTTTGTGGGCTGGGAAGGCGTTGGCCTCTGCAGCTATTTGCTCATTGGGTTTTGGTACAAAGACCCTCAAAAGGCTTGGGCTGGGCGCAAGGCATTTATCACCAACCGCATCGGCGACTTTGCGTTCGTGGTCGGCATGTTGTTGCTCACCCTCATGGTGGGCGCCGCCTCAGAACAGCTGAAGACCAGTGCAAGGCCGCAGCTGGCCGAACGTTACGCCACAGGTGTTTCACAAGTCGGCGCGTTGCACTTCACGTCGTTGGAACAAACCGCCAGGACACTGGCCAACGGCGCTCGAAATTCTCAGGAAAACGTGCTCCAGCCTCAAAGTCTCATCCGAAAAGGTCCGCTGCGTGCCTTTCGCTTTTCCGAGGTATTGACCGCCGTTTTGGTGCTCTTTCTCATCGGGGCTGCCGGTAAGAGTGCCCAAATACCGCTCTACGTTTGGCTCCCAGACGCGATGGCCGGCCCCACGCCTGTCTCTGCGCTGATTCACGCCGCAACCATGGTGACCGCAGGGGTCTACCTGTTCTGTCGACTTTCGTACTTGCTGGTGTTTTCCCCGACAGCGATGGCGGCCGTGGCCGTCGTGGGTGCTTGCACCGCCCTGTTTGCAGCCCTCATCGCGTTTGCACAGGACGACATCAAAAAAGTCCTCGCCTACTCCACCGTCTCGCAGCTGGGAATGATGTTCATGGCCGTGGGCATGGGCGTGTTCTGGGCCGCGGTGCTTCACCTCGTCACCCATGCGTTCTTCAAGGCGCTGCTGTTCTTGGGCGCGGGCTCAGTGATGCACGGAAACGACGACGAAACGGACATCAAGAAGTTGGGCGGGCTGCGTCGCCAAATGCCGTGGACCTGGGCCACCTTCGCCGTTGGGACGGCCGCCATCACGGGAATTGTTCCGCTGTCCGGCTTCTTCTCCAAAGATGCCATCTTGCATGGCGTTCATGAAACGACCCTCGCCGGACTGCCTTGGGTACCGCATCTTGTCTACGTGCTCGGCTTGCTCACGGCGCTGTGCACCGCTTTTTACATGACCCGGCTGTACCTGCTCACGTTTGAGGGAGAGCGCTCAACAGACGCCAAGGTGCCGCATGCGCACGAAAACCGTTGGCCGATGACACTGCCGTTGGTCGTCCTGGCCTTTTTCTCCGTCGTCGCGCTGGTGCATGGCATTCCGTTCTTGAGACCGCGCGGAACCGAAGGCCTCCAGGCGTTGATGGAGAACTACTTGTATCCCGTATTCGACACGGCCCGTCTCGTGACGACCTCTGTGGAAAGCGTCAAAGCCCCCGTCACCGAACACGTTCCTTGGGACGCCTACCTTCAAGCTTGGGGCATTGCGCTTGTCGGAGGTGCGACCGCGGCGTTCATGTACTTGCGCTTCTTCCCTTCGCGACGCGGACAAACTGCGCCGGCGCTGGCTCGGGCGGCGCGGCATTTCGCGCAGGCCAAGTTCTACGTGGACGAACTTTACGATGCGCTCTTGCTTCGGCCGATCCGTGCACTGGCCGTCATCTTGTACCGGGTGGTCGATGCCCTCTTGATTGACACCGTTGCTGTTCGTGGCTCGGCATGGGTAACCGCGCGGGCTGGCGCGTTGCTTCGCTACACCCAGACGGGTGATGTCCAAAGTTACGCTGCAGCGATGGTCCTCGCCCTTCTGGGTGGTGCGGCGTATGTCCTTGTTCAGGTGCTGCGCTAATGGGCTTCTTCGAGACGCATCTCGTCAGCTTGACCATTTTTGTCCCCCTCTTGTTTGGCGGAATGGTCGCTGTTCTGCCCGGCTCTGAGACTGGCCAAATTCGGGCGGTCACTTGGGCTGGGATGTTGGTGACGTTCGGCCTCACCTTGGCGCTGTACTTGGGCTTCTCGCCACAGGGCCCTGAGTTCCAGTACACGTTTCGCGCGCCTTGGCTGACGGACTTGGGCATCGCCTATCACGTGGGCGTCGACGGAATCGCCGTCAGCTTGATGCTGCTCGCGGGTGTTTTGGGGCCGCTCGTCGTCATGGCGTCTTCCGGAACCGTTCAAAAACGCGTCAAAGAGTTTCACTTGGCACTTCTGGTGCTTCAAACCGCCATGCTGGGCGCGCTCGCCGCGTTGGACGTCATCGTCTTCTACGTCTTCTTCGAAGCGATGCTGATTCCCATGTACCTGTTGATTGGCGTTTGGGGCTCTGAAGAGCGCCAGATGGCTGCGGTGAAATTCTTTCTGTACACCTTGGCGGGCTCGCTCCTGATGCTGGTCGCGATTTTG
Organism: Myxococcaceae bacterium; assembly: GCA_046155985.1. Taxonomy (GTDB): domain Bacteria; phylum Myxococcota; class Myxococcia; order Myxococcales; family Myxococcaceae; genus JBJXGM01. Next base: position 9,300 of record JBJXGM010000030.1, read on the forward strand.
GCGGTGTACTTCATCGCGCTGCCCTCGGGCGCTCGCTCGTTCGGCTATGCGAGTTTGTACAACGCCTTGGCGCCCGCTTCGCGCGAACTCGCCTCCTGCCTCGGCGATGCGAATGCTTGCGCCACACTGAGTCCATTGGCGCTCACACTCAAGACTTGGGGCCCCTGGCTCTTCGGCGCGTTCGCGTTGGCGTTTGCCATCAAAGTCCCCATGTTTCCGGTCCATACCTGGCTGCCCGATGCCCACGTGCAGGCCCCGATGGCCGGCTCCATTATTTTGGCAGGCGTCATGTTGAAGATGGGCACTTTCGGATTTTGGCGCTACGCCATTCCGTTTTTCCCCACTGCGGCGGCGCAGGCGCGGCCGCTTCTGGCAACACTGTCGGTCGTTGGAATCGTCTATGGCGCTTTGATGTGTCTCGCCCAGCGCGACATCAAGAAACTCATCGCCTACAGCTCGGTGTCCCACCTGGGCTTCTGCATGCTTGGCATGTTGTCGCTCACGACCGAGGGCGCCTCAGGCGCCGCGTACCAAATGCTGAACCACGGCGTCTCGACGGGAGCGCTCTTCCTCTTGTTTGGCCTTCTCTATGAACGCCGCCACACACGCCTGATGTCAGACTACGGCGGCATCGCCAAGGTGATGCCTTGGTTCAGCACGGCGTTTCTCATCGTGACTTTTTCATCCGTCGCCGTGCCCGGAACCAACGGTTTCATCGGCGAGTTCTTGGTTCTGCTGGGCACGTTCAAGTCGGATTGGCCGCTTTGGTACGGTCTTTTCGCAGCCACCGGCATCATCTTGAGTGCCGCGTACATGCTGTGGATGGTGGAGAAAGTATTCTTTGGGCCGCTGAATCAGCCTGAGAACCAAGCGCTCAAGGACTTGTCGGGCCGCGAGAAGTTTGCCGTCGTGCCTTTCCTGGTGCTGATTCTTTGGATGGGCCTCTTGCCCCAACCGTTCTTGGACCGTCTGGCCCCCTCGGCAGAAAAGTTTGTCGCGCGGGGGCGCGTCGACCGCATCAGCGCAGCGGATACGTTGGTCGTTCTCCCGGCTGAAGCTGCCGGACACCTGATTGCGCATAAGGGCCCGCGTGGGGATAACTCAATCGCCCTCAGCGCCGATCCATCCCGGCTGGCTTCGTTGCTCGTCGGTCACGTACCGACGGGTATGCTCCCTCCTCGCGTCTCGCCCGCCGGGCGCCTCGGACCTGATCATCGATCGACTTATCCCCACGCGGGCCCTAAGCCATGATTTCATCCTTCAATCCCCAAGACCTCGTTCCCTTGGCGCCGGCGTTGGCGCTGAGCGTCGGCGCCATTGTTTTGCTCTTGAGCGAAGTCTTCCTGTCGGCCTCAGGAACGCGCGGCTACCAAGCGCTTTTGGCGGTGATGTTCGCCGGCGGCGCAGGCTTTATTGCTGCGCGCAACTCCAACGACTCCCCTCGTGAAGTTTTTGGGGGCTTCGGTGTGCATGACCCCTTTGGGAGTGTCGTCACGACGCTGGTGTGTGCTGCGCTCGTGTTGGCTGTCTTGTTGGCGGCAGGTTTTCTGCGGCACCGCAACGCTGAGCGCGGCGAATTTTACGCGCTCATGCTGTTCGCCACTGCGGGCATGAGTCTTCTGGCCCTGTCTGCTGAGCTCATCACGCTTTTCGTATCGCTTGAGGTGTTGTCGATTGCGACTTACGCGCTCGCGGCTTACTTGCGGCGCGGGCCAAGGCCAGCGGAAGCAGGCTTCAAGTATTTCATTCTCGGCGCTTTCTCGAGCGCGGTGCTTCTGTACGGGGCAGCGCTTCTGTACGGCGCAACCGGAACCACCCATATCGGTCTGATGGCCGCGCCCCTGCGCGATGCCGTCGCGAGCAAGCCCTTGCTTGTCTACTCGGCCCTTTTGCTTCTCTCTGCTGGGTTCGCGTTCAAGGTCTCGGCGGTGCCGTTTCACATTTGGACGCCCGACGTTTACGAAGGCGCTCCCACGCCTGTCACTGCGCTCATGAGCTCAGGCGTCAAAGCGGCAGCCTTTGCTTCCATGGTGCGCGTGTTTTTGGCCCTTGCGCCGGCGTTGCCGTTTGAACCCGTGCTCGCGCTCTTTGCATCGTTGGCTGCCGTGACGATGGTCGTCGGCAACGTCCTCGCGATTCCGCAACGCAATGTGAAAAGGATGCTCGCCTATTCGTCGATTGCGCACGCGGGCTACATTCTGGTCGCTGTCGCAGCGCTGTTCGCCAAACCCGCCAGCGACGCTACCTTCCGCTTTCTTGGCGCGGTGTCGATGGGTGGCACCCCCACGCCGGCTGACGTGCTTCGCTCGGACGCGCTGCAAGGCATTCTCTTTTATCTGGCCGCCTACATGGTGACGACGATTGGGGCCTTTGGAACTCTCAGCGCCATCGAACGGCGAGAGGATGAAGACAAAGGCTTTGCTTGGGACCTTGAGCGGTTCGCTGGCTTGGCCGAACGTCGCCCCGGCTGGGCGGCGGCCATGGCCGTCTTCATGCTGTCGCTGGGCGGAATTCCGCCCACCTTCGGATTTTTGGGAAAGCTCTACGTGTTTCGAAGCGCTGTGGACGCAGGGCTTGTCGGATTGGCCATCATCGGTGTTTTGTCCAGTGTCGTCGGCGCCTACTACTACCTCCGCGTCGTTGTTTACATGTACATGCGCCCCTCGCCGACGGGCGTCCAAGTGCCAGGCCGACAATGGTCGACAGAGGTCGCCCTTGCTGTCTCGGCATTCGCTGTCGTCGCGATGGGCGTTCTTCCGGGGCCGCTTTCAAACTGGCTGGAACGGGCCGGAACATTGTTCGGCGGACGCTAACGTCGGACGGTAATTTCTTGGAAGGCCGGCTTGGGGTCCAACCTACGCAGGTAACGCTCTGCGCGTGCGAGCTCGGCTCGTGGCACGCTACCTCTCACCAGTTCTTCAAGAAACGCTGTCATTCGCTTCTGAGCGACGCCTTTGAGTGCTGCCGTCTCGCCAAGCGTATCGAGTCCGACGACTCAGTTCGCGATACGGATCGAGGAGCTCGTAGCTGGCCACCGAAAGCGCGGCAGACGCGAGGTAGAAAACAGAGCAATTGACCACATCGAAGGTCAGAGCATCGCGGTCATGGGGCGCACTGTTCGATCTCAACACGTACATGGGTACATCAGGAGGCGCGTCCTTCGGATGGAGCACCAGCGTAACGTCACTCCCGTTCAAGTACGCGAGAAGTGCATGACCGGCCTCATGAATCTGAATTCGTGTCTCTGAATCCGTCCCCATTCTCGGGGCCGTCCCGGTTGCAGTGTTGGCAACACGCATATTTCTCGTCACAGCCTTCTTGAGTTCCCATCCGTCGATAACATCGGCTGCGCGGCGAAGTACAGCCACGGGCAGTCTGCGTAGACGCGCTTGGCCTGCAGCTGATTGTGCCGCCGACAAAGGAGCCGAATGCCATCGACGGAGTGTTCTCGCATTCGCGCGAAGCCTTGGATGTGGTCGAATTCGAGGTGCCTTGTTTCATTGCAGCGATGGCCGTCGTCACTTTGGAAAGTGCACCGCCCTTTGTCGCGTTGGTAGAGAGCCCTGCGGATGGCGGCAGGAATGTGCCTTTCTGCACCTCGCACGGTAGGCAATGCCTCTTTGCGTGGAGAGGGCACCAAGGCAAACCGCCGCTTCTTGACGTCGACAAGAAGCAAGTCCAACGCCTTCTCCATGACGGAGGCGACATCTTCATCACCCAGAAGGGCTTGCGCCTCGCGAAGCTTGTCTCGAAGGCTTCTTGGCGCGGTGAACTGCACTTTGAAAGCGTCTTCTGACAGGGGCGCCAACGTCGCTTGCGGCGGGCGTGACGGCGTGGCGGCGGCGTGCACTGGAGTCGTCAGCGACTGTTCTGCAAACGTTCGCTCAATTCCTTCAACGGCGGCTGAAGAAGCGGCGGGCGAGGCCACCAATGGCGCCAAGGGCAGTGCCGGCAACTCAGTCCCGTCCGAAACCACAGCTGAAGGCGTCGGCGCAACGTCACTCACCCAGCGCACAGGCAATTTTCGAATGACGTCGGGCACAGGCGGTTGAGGCGCCAACCGGGCCACCAATTCTTCCACTTCCCGTTTCGAAAGGCCTTTGGCCTCCGCCAACAGCGCTTCACAGTTGGCCAAAGTGAAATGTGGCGCCAAGAGACGCGCTGCCGTTAGGTGAATGCTGCCTGTGCGCAGCGCTTCCAGCACCAAAGGCAGCCTTCGGCACAGACGGGCCACCTGAATGCGGGCGAAGGCTTCGTCTTCTGACAGACGCAGTTCAGCAACACAGTAGGCAAACAGTGAGGGGTAGGCCTTCTGCAAGTACAACCTTCTTGCATCGACTTCGCCCAGCAGGGCCAGGACGTCGGCCAGCAACTCGCGAGACTCCCGCAACACGCCCTGCAGTCTCGAAAGCAGGACGTCGTCGGACAACGCCTCGGTCTCTCTTTGAGTCATCATGCCCACCTCCATAACATCTGAGTCTGACACTCCCATATTCACAACACGGCCATACAAACGAGAGGCCAGCGAGGCGCTTGGACGGGCGGCGACGCGAGACGCGAAGGCCCGCAGCGGTGCGCGCCGGGCGAACACGTTCCGGAACATGCTCTGAGGACGTTGCGGTGCACGACGGCTCGTCACGACATCGGCGGCGGCCTGCCGGCACTCTGCTTGAGAGATGGCTGAGCAAACGATCCGCATCGAGCGAAGCGCCGAGCCCGGCGTGCGGCAACACGTTCCGGAACCTGTTCGGCGAGTCTTCGAAGAAGGCGAAGGCAAGTGCCATGGAAGGCGGGCAGAGTCCGGAGCTTGCCGGCGGCTGGTCGCTGCAGCCGGTTGGTCCGGCGCCTAAGTCGATGCCGGACCGCTTCCAGGTTGATGCGTGACTCGTGAAGCGGGCTAGAAAAGAAAGCGGCCCACCGAAGTTTCCCTCGGCGGGCCACGGGCCTTCTGGTTCTTCGCCCGCGCTGCAAAGGAGTGGGGGGAACCCTCTTTGAGCAGCTGGGTTTTGAAGTCCGTGGGCCAGGTGAGCACGATGCGTGCCATCGATAATGCAAAGCAGCATCTCGATGTTTCAGGCACTTGCCGCGAAAAAAAGCGTCATCAGGCTGTTCTGAATTTCACAGATGAAAGCGTATTTTCAAAGTTGAAATGCTGCGAGCGGTTCATACGTCCGACGTCTTTAGCCCTAAACGTTTCATCTTTCGCCAAAGCGTTGTCGGCGAAATCTCAAGCTCGTTCGCAACCCGAGCGAGGTCGCCTTCATGCCGCTGCAGCGAACGCGCGATGGCGCCACGTTCCGCCTTTTCAACAACGTCGTCTAAGGGAAGCCCCTGACCGAAATCAGACTCCTCCATTCGCCGCGCTGGGCGCAGGGTAAAGTCTTCTGCGGAAAGGGTATCGCTTGCTGCCAAAGCGACCGCCTGTTCGATGGCGTTTTCCAGTTCTCTCACGTTGCCTGGAAAGTCATACGCCATCAGCCGATCCAAAGCGGACTTGTCGATGCGGTGAACGCGACCTGTTCGCTCCGCGATGCGCTGCAAGAAGTGTTCGGCCAGCAACGGCACATCCTCTTTTCTGGCGCGCAGGGGAGGAACCTCCAAAAGAACAACACGAAGGCGGTAGTACAAATCCTCTCTGAAGCGACCCGCCTCAACTTCTTGCAGCAAATCGCGGTTGGTGGCTGCAACGATGCGGACGTCGACGTGGCGCGAAGCAGACTCGCCCACGCGCCGAACCTCACCGTCTTCCAGCACACGCAAAAGCTTGACCTGAAACACCGGCGACGTCTCACTCACCTCGTCGATGAACAATGTGCCGCCGTCCGCTTCTTCAAACAGGCCATGCCTTGTGCGCGTGGCGCCGGTGAAAGAGCCACGGGCATGCCCAAACAATTCGCTTTCCAAGAGTCCTTCCGGAATGGCTGCACAGTTCACCGGAACGAAGGGCTTGTCGCGCCTTGGGCTGTGCGCGTGAAGCGAGCGAGCCACCAGCTCTTTCCCGGTCCCACTTTCTCCTTGCACCAAAATCGCCGCCTCACTCGACGCCGCACGCAGAACACGTTCCACGAGCTTTTGCATGACAGCGCTTCGCCCCACCAACGCAGAGAAGTCGTGCCGGCGGTAAAACTCGCCGGCGAACGAGCTGACCTGCCGCAGCAATTTGCCGCGTTCAAGGGCGCGCCCAACGCGATGGATGAGCTCTTCCTGCTGAAACGGCTTGTGGATGTAGTCGCAGGCGCCCAATCGCATGGCTTCCACAGCCGTCTCCATGGAGCCAAAAGCCGTCATCACGATGACTTGCAATTGGGGCACGATTTCAACCGCACGCCGCATGAGCTCAAGGCCGCCCACGGGTTCCATTCGGAGATCCGTCAATAAGAGATCGACGGTTTCTTTCTGGAGAAGGTCGAGTGCGGCTGCCGCGTCTGCAGCCTCATGAACGTGGAATCCCTCTCCACGCAGCAGGAGCGCCGTCGTACTGCGCATGTTGCGCTGGTCGTCGACCACAACAATCGTCGCGCCGCCGGGCAATGCGCTCACGGACCCGCCTCTCGAACCAAGGGGAGCCAAAACGTCACGCGGGTTCCCCGGCCGGGTTCCGAATCAATTTCGATGTGCCCGTGGTGTTCTTCAATGATGCGCTTCACAAGCGCCAAACCCAGTCCCGTGCCTTGCGCCTTGGTCGTGAAAAACGGTTCAAAGATTCTCACGATGCGTTCAGTGGGTATCCCCACCCCCGCGTCGACGAAATCCACGCGAAAATGTTCGCCACGGGCTCTGGCGTCGGCCCGTGCGCGAATGTTGACGACCCCACCGTTGGGCATGGCGTCCATGGCATTGACGATGATGTTGATGAACGCTTGACGCATCAGCCTGCCGTCCACTTGCGCCAGTGGCAGATGTGGGTCGACCCTGGCAACGACGGACACGTTCGAATGCTCTGGCCCACGCGCGGCCTGGGCGGCGCCCACCGAGTCTTCGATGATTTGCGCCAAATCGCTCGGCAGCAGCTCCGGCTCACGGGGCCTGGCGAACTCCAAGAGCTCCGACACCAAGCGGTTGAGGCGAGTACCCTCTTCCTCCATCACGGAAAGGAGCATCGTCGACTCTTCGTCTTTCGGAACGCGTCGCCTCAAGGCAGCCACCGCGTTGAACACCACCCCCAACGGGTTTCGGACTTCGTGTGCCACAAGTGCAGCCACTTCTCCGAGTGCCGCCAGCCGCTCGCGACGAACCATCTTTTCGCGGGTCATTGCCAGCTGTGCGTAGCTGTCTCGCAACGACGCATACAGGCTCGCGTTCTGAATCGACAGCGCAAGCTGCCCCACGGCGGCTTCTGCAAGCGCTCTCAGCGCCGGGCCAAAGGACCGCGTCTTCCGAGATTCGACAAGGATGATGACGCCCACGAGTTCCTCGCGGGCAATCAGCGGCAGTCCCAGGAGCGCCTTGCTGTGAAAGTGCTGTGCAAGCGACGGACTCACCTCGTCCTTTCCCACAGGCGAAGGCGCGCGCAGACTCGCGGGCACGTTTTCCACAACACACACGCACCTTTCGCGCGCGACACGCGCGGCCAGGCTTGGCTCGTCGATAGACAAGTGAATGTTCCGCATGAAGCTTCGCTGACCGGTTGACGCCGCCAGTCCGGAAAGCGACTTCGTCTCATTGTCATAAATCAATGCAACCGCATGAGAAACGTCCACCAGTTTCACCAGAAAATCACACGCCGCATCCAGCATCTGCTGGACATCCAGCGTGCCCGCCGTCATCCGTGCGAGTTCGAGCAACAGGCCCGTTTCGCGAAGCTGCCGTTCGGTATCGCGCGCGGCTCCCTTCGGCGAGGTCGAGCGCGATGCACGAGCGAGGTTCCGGGACCCACCTTGCGCCTTCAAGCCAGTCCCTCCCCCCAAGCGCCTGGCTGTTAGCGTTTCCGCTTGGCGGCAAACACCGACATCGGCGCAGCTTCTACGTCGAACCGTCCATCTTCGGCCACGGTTTCATAGTCCCATGGGAAAACGATGAGGCCGTCGTCCTCGAATCCCACGAAGTCGGGTTCGAATCCACCGATACGCCGAATGAGTGAGGCGGTTTGCACCTGCTTGGCCTTCACCGCACGAAGGCGCGCTTTCGCAAGCTCTAACGTGTCGCCAGATGATGCGACGTCATCGACGACCAAGACAGAGCGACCGCGAAGCTGCGGGGGAACATCCCCATACAACTTCGGGGCTTGCCTTAAGCCATGGTCTCGGCTCCGTCGGCTAATCCGAACCGGAAAGAATTCACAGCCCAAGGCACGCGCCACAGCCCCCCCGACGAACACGCCGCCGTGGGCCAGACCCAAAACCGCGTCGGGCCGAAAGGTGCGCTGGACGCTACGAGCCAGCGTTTGCACCCACTGGTCAAACTCCGCCCAGCTGAGTTCTCGCACCGACGCCCGCGGAGAGGAACGGTCAAAACCAGCCCCTGGCAATTCCTCGTTTTGTATCTGCCGCGCCCGACGCTTCTTGGGGGCCTTCTGCGGCCCCGGCTTAGAAACCTTTCGGCTCATGCCAAGTACCTTTCCTCCGCCATTTTGTCGGCGATTTCTTCCGGCCGACGACCAGCTTCGCGCGCACGCTTCAAGACGTCGAGCACTGTGTCGTAAATCGCGCTCGCCTTGGCCCTGGCTTTTTCGCGGTCGTAGCCAGCGGCCTCTTGCGCCACGTTGATGAGGCCTCCAGCGTTGATGGCGTAATCGGGAACATACAGAACACCCTTTTCAGCGAGCGCTTTGCCATGACGAGGCTCCGCGAGCTGGTTGTTTGCTCCACCTGTAATGGCCTTCACTTTGAGCCGCGGCAGGGTGCTGTCATTGATGGCACCGCCAAGTGCGCACGGGGCGTAGAAGTCGGCCTCCACATCCAGAAGCGCGGCCGGCGCAACGACCGTGGCACCTGCGCCCTGGGCTTTGGCCGCGCGTGCCGAATCTGCATCCGCGACCCACACTTTTGCGCCCCTTTCGATGAGCTGCGCCACCAGCGACAACCCCACGTTTCCAACGCCCATCACCAAAACACGCCTGCCGCGGAGGTCCGTGCTGCCAAAGAGGTGTTGGGCCGTGGCTTCCATGCCACGAAGCACACCAAACGCTGTCACCGGAGACGGGTCGCCCGACGTGTCAGGCATTCCAGTCACGCGGCGTGTCACACTGCGAATCGCCGCCATGTCTTGTGGCGAAGTTCCTGAGTCTTCTGTCGTGACATAGCGCCCGCCCAGAGACTCCACGGCTCTGCCGTAAGCCTCGAACAACTGCCCACGGTCGAAGTTGCTTTTGGGCAACATGATGACGGCCTTGCCACCGCCGTGCTTCAGCCCAGCGAGCGCCGCTTTGTACGTCATGGCGCGAGCGAGGCGCAGTACGTCCAGAACAGCCTCGTCTTCGTTGGCGTAGGTGCTCAGCGCTCGCGTGCCACCCAACGCGGGGCCCAATCGCGTGGAGTGCACGGCAATGAGCGCGCGAAGTTGGCTCTTGTTGTCGGAGAAGAAGTGCAGACTCTCGTGGCCACTTTCGGCCATCACGATGAATGAATTCATGGCGGGCCGCTGTACTGTCGCATGGCTAAGCTGTCAAACCATCCCGGAGCGTTTCGAGCTCGGCCCGGCTCACTTCATAACGCCGGCTGCAGAACTCGCAGCGCACCTCGGCATGGCCCTCTGTCTGAATCATGTCCGACAGCTCGGCTGCCCCCAAAACAACGAGCGCCTTCAGCACACGTTCCAAAGAGCAATCGCACCGAAACTGCAAAGGGACTTGGGCCATGACTTCCACATCGTCGCGGGGGAACAGTTGCTTCAGAAGATTCGCCGCCGAGCCACCCGGGCGCGCGCGAAGTGCGGCATCGAGGGGCCGCTTCGTCGACAGTGCCTCTCGCAAACGGGCCAATTCGTCTCGGTCGCCCTCTGGCAACGGTTGAATCAAAACGCCCGCAACACCCGCCAACGCTTCGGACCCTTCGCGGCAGGTCGAGAGAGACACCGCCGCTTCCAGTTGCTCGGAAAGGGCGAAATAGTGTTCGAGGTCAGCCTGCAAGTCGAACGCGGTGAGTTCGACGGATGAACGGTAGTATTCGCCTCTTCCCAAATCCCGCAGAACAGAAAGAAATCCTGAATTTCCGAGCGCGGGGCGCCACCGAAACTCCCCGGCATTCTCGACAGCCACAGCAGCATTCTTCACGTAGCCTCGGACCTCGCCGCTGGCAGCGGCATCCGCGAAAAACCCGCGGAGAGGCCCGTCGCACTCCAACTGGAGGTTGATACGCGCCTTGCCCTTTTGAAGCGCAGCCACAAGCACAGCTGCAGTGAGCCCCTGCGCGAGCAATGCCGCAGACGCCGCCTGCGCGTGCTGAAGTTCTCGCGCTTCCCGGGACAGCTCGGCAGTGGTCGCAACCACCACGCGAAGCTGCGGGCGTCCCAGCAGCGCCGTCACAAGCTCATCCGGCATGAGCGGCTAAAACGGAATGTCGTCTTCCGCCCCGCGCGCACCGCCACCTTCGTCCATGGGGGGCGGCGGGCCGAAGTCTTCGCCACCGTTGCGTGTACGGGCACCGCCAGCCTTGACGCCGGCGCTGTCACCGCGACTGCCCAGGAACACAACGTTGTTCGCCACAACTTCCGTTGTGTACTGCTTGCGGTTTTCCTTGTCGGTCCACTCGCGAGTCTGCAAGCGGCCTTCCACGAAACACTGGCGGCCTTTGCCCAAATACTCGCCACACAGTTCGCCGAGTTTTCCCCAGACAACAATGCGGTGCCATTCGGTCCGTTCCTGCTTTTGGCCGCTCTTGTCGTTCCAGCTTTCGCTTGTCGCAATTCGAAAGTTCGCGACCGCTTGTCCGCTCGGCGTAAACCGCACTTCTGGATCAGCCCCGAGGTTTCCCACCAACATCACTTTGTTGACGCCACCTGCCATAACGCACTGCCTTTCTTCGAGAACCGGTCCATCTCGGTCCGGTGATTTGAGAGTGAAGACGACAGGCAAGCGTTTAGCAGTGCGGTCTGACGGCGACCAGCGTTTCTACAGCGCAGCGGGCCGGGGAAAGCGCCTCTAGGGTCGGGACTCGACCGGTTGCTGCGGCACGACAGTAACCGGCGATTTTTCTTGGGCAATTCGAAGGGATAGCGCTTCTTCCAATGACTTGGCGAAGCTCGCCAAAGAGGGGTCCAGCGCGCCACGCATTTTTCGAATCGAAGGCCAAAACGGATGGTCCGGGTCCTGGGTCTTCACCAGACCACGTGCCAGAAGACGCAACGCTGCGTCCCGGTCCAACGAAACGGCGTCGCGAAATGCGGCCACCAACTCGTACCCCGCGGTTCGTGCGACTTCAGACAGGGCTTCTTCGTAGTCCGCTTGGGCTTCGGCATCGCCTTCGACCAAACGAGCCAACTCGACAAGCCGCGACAGCGCTTCGGGGTGCCCCTCAGCCGCCAGGGCAATGACGGCAGTCATCCCAGGCAATTCCACCGAGAGGTCCCGCGAGAGCTGTCGAAGGCGGCGGTAGATTGGCTCGGCTGTCGAGAAACTGTCCAGCAGCGCACGAATCCCAAGGTAGTCTTCGGGCTCAGACTGGTAGATGGCATCCGCCACCACGATGCGAACCGCTGGGTCTTGCTCAGTTCGCCACGCAGTCCGAAGAAAACTCATGTTTCGAGTGTCTTTCTCGCCGGCAAGCCTGAGGTACGTCTTCACACGCGCTTTTGCCTGTTCCCCGTCGCCGAATGCGGGGCGAGTCGCGACAAGTGTTGGCTGCGCTTGGTCTGCACCTGTCGACGCGATGGCCGCTCCCAGAGAATCAATGGCATCGACGAGGCCGCGCAGTCGCGCCGGTGGGTCGTTCACCAAGACAGAAAACGCGAAGCGCTCACCGCCGACGGCCTGCACATACCCCGACAAGGCAGACACGTTTTCCAATGTGCCGGTTTTCGCCCGTAAGCGCCCGACCGCATTTGACCCTTCAAAGCGATAGCGCAACGTGCCGTCTTTTCCGGCAATGCCCATGCTGGACATGTACTCAGGCGCGAGCGGAAACCGCTCATACATGAACCGCAGAAGCTTCACGTGCTGAGCCGCCGAAAAGCGATTTGTGTCATTAAGCCCCGAGCCGTTCTTCATGACATAGGAGCCTCGGGAGAGACCGACTTCTTGCTCTAGAAAGTCTTCGATGGCGTCGATGCCTTTGGCGAATGTTCCTGGCGCACCCTTGACGTGTGCCCCGAGCGTTTTCACAAGCTGCTCCGCCACAAAGTTGCTGGAGAACTTGTTCAGCCGCTTGAGCACCAAGTCCAATGTGTCGGACTGCGCGACATGCAGCAGCTTGGCCTCGGCGGGCACGTTCCCGGCTTTCACCTTGCCGCGAACTTTGATGCCACGCTCCGAAAGAAGGCTCTTGAGCGTTTGACCGAAAAAAGAAACCGGCTGGTCGATTTTTTTCCAAATCACCCACTCACCCGGCGCATCGGCAACAGTGCCCTTCACCCCAATGCGCTGGCGGTCGCCCACGGGGTCTGATGACACCGAAAATCGCCGGGCACGCCGGCCACGTGCAGTCAAACCGTTCTCGACGACGAAATGGTCGCTGCTTGGCTCGAGCTCGACAGTCGGTTTTCGCCCGTGCCCGTGGCTTCGAACGTAGACGCCGACTGCATTCCAGTTGAGAGACAACGCCCCCGTCGGCGCCATGTAGGCACGGTCGGTGCGCTCTTGGTCAAACCCGGGCGCCAACCGTTCGCCGTCGAAGTAGCTGTCGTCCAAAACGATGTCGCCCGTCACCTCACGAAGACCGGCGTGTTTCAGCTCGGAGACGATGCCGTACAGTCGCTCGGTCGTCAGCGACGGGTCGCCTTTCCCGCGGACAAACAGCGTGCGGGTTTTGCCCTCGTCGATGCGGCCATCCGTCAAGAACTCGGTCTCAAACCGAAAGTCGGGACCCAGCCGCACCAACGCCGCCGCAGCGGTGAACAGTTTGACGTTCGAGGCCGGGTTCAGCAGCGCATTGGACTCGTGGGCAAAAATGTTGGTGCCGTCGTCGAGGCTCTGCACCACGACAGCCAGACGTGCGCCTTTGAAAGCGTCCTGTTGAAGCAGCAGTTGGAGCGAACGGCGAAGCGTTTCGCGGTCTTGTGTTTTGCCTGCAGCCGCCGTCGATGAAGCCGCGCACAGGACCATCACCAAGAACCGCCGAAATGCCTTGCGAAAAAACGAGTCCAGCAAGAGGTCTCCAAAAGCCCCGAGGGAGGGTGATTATCCGAGGCACTTGGCTCTGGGCGCAAGGTGGGCGAAACAGGTTTTTATGCGCGCCCTCTTGCAGCGGGTCTCATCGGCTTCGGTGACCGTGGATGGGGAAATCGTCTCCCAAATCGACGGCGGCCTCGTCGTCCTCTTGGGAGTCGGTCAAGGTGACACCGAGCAAGACAGCGCGTGGCTCGCCGAGAAAATTGCAGCGCTGCGAATTTTTCCGGATGCAGCGGGAAAAATGAACCTCAGCCTCTTGGACACGCACCGCCGGCTTTTGCTGGTCAGTCAGTTCACGCTCTACGCCGACACGCACAAGGGGAAGCGTCCCAGTTTCGTCGGCGCCGCGCCGCCCGAGCTTGCGCGCGCGTTGTGTGCGCATTGTGCACACGCCTTCAAGGCACTCGGTGTCGAAGTCGGTGAAGGCCTCTTCGGGGCCGACATGAAAGTGGCCCTCGTCAACGATGGTCCGGTGACGATTTGGCTCGACAGCCGAGCACCCTGAACCAGGCGCGAGTTTGGTCGGGGTCTAGCTCCACCAGACGGTTGAGCCCGAGGAAGGCGCCTTCGTTTTGAGCCATTTCGCTTCATAACGCGATAGGGTGCTCGTATGCCCAAAGGACAGAAGAAGCAGACGAAGAACAACAAGCCGAAGCTCTCTACCGCGGAGAAGCAGAAGAAAAAGAAGGAGAAGCAGGCCAAACGCGGTTAGCGGCGGAACGACGCAGTCGACCACGACGACAGGCCGGTCTCGCCGGGGGGTTGGAGGCTCGCAACCACCCCGTGTAACAGGACTGCCGGCCGTTCTCGATCCAGACCTGATTTCTGGGGTTAGGGAACAACGCGCAAACGAGTCGGTGCCGACGGTGCAGCGGGCGACGTTCCCCCGTCCGATCCACCGCCCGATGGCAGAGGCCCCCCAATCCACCCGCCTGTGGCCACCGCGACGTCGTCGTACCAGGTGGCCATCGTCAATCCGAGGCTCGAGGGAAAAGAGTAGATGTTGTAGGTCGTGTCCAGCTTGATGTACCCGACCCCGCTCCCGGTGTTCAGGTTGTTGGCCGACACCGTGTTCCCGGCTTCGGTGGTGAGATTCAGCAACTGCCCATCCATCTTGGCTTCCACCCTGCCGTTCGGTCCCGACACGATGTGAATTTCGCACAAGTGCCACACGCCTGGGGTAACGCGGAAAGAACGGTCGCTGAGCGCGGTGTCTGCCGGAATCGAGTGAATGGTGACGCGGCCACTGCGATCGGCGTTGCCGCGAATGTTGTAATAGATGTCTTGGGTGGCTTGGTTGCCAAAACCGAAGATGGCGACCTTGTGGTCGCCGCCAGCGAAAACCCAATTGTTCGACCATTTCACGTACCAGCGGGCGTAGATTTCGGTGTGGTTTTGACCAAGGTGTCGAATGATTCGAAAGTCCGGCCCGTTTCCAGATCCATCCGGGAGGAAATTCACCTTCACCGAGGCGTTGCCGGCGAAACGCTCATTGTTGACGATTTCCGCGACGGGGGGAGTGACGGAGCACGTGCTGCCGGGCCCGTAGTCGTTCCAGGCTGAGTTATCGCTGAGCTTGGCGAAATCGCACCCGGGGCTGGCATTTCCTTCCCATCCGTTTTGAAAAACAATCGTTTGTGCTTGAGCACTCCCAACGAACAACACAGCCAACAGCAAGATTCTCGTAAACATTACGGCACCTCCAGAGTGACGATATTTGAGAAGGAGCTTGACTGGCCGAGCGTGTCGAGAGCTCGCACGGCGATGAAGTAGGTGCCTTGACCCAGGGGAACCTGAAACTGGGTCACGTTGCCGAGTGCGAAGGCCGACCCTCCCTGTCCATCCACCGGGGCTGCAGAATCCACGTAGAGGAGGTATCCGGAAACCTCCGTGAACGGTGAGCCGTCCAAGCGAGCCGTTGGTGCATCCCACGCCAACGTCACGGGAACCGGCCCTGGGCCGGGCGGCGGATCGGTGGGATCGGGCGGTAGCGGCGCCGCAGGCCCGACGTCAAAGTCGAGGCTGGCAACGAGGCGTCTGTCGCGGCTTCGAACCAACCGAATCTGCGCGCGGTAAGACCCAGCAACGGTCACTTCCCCTGCCCCAATCTCGAGTTGTCCGCTGCGAACGCTCGACAGGGACACGCCTCGCACGACCATGCCTTCGGGGCTGAGGACCTCAAGTCGGTAGGTTCTGAAACTTCTCAGTCCACTCGCGGTCACTTGAAAACCGGCACCCAAGACAACAGGGGTCGGTGTAATGCGCAGGGCGTTTGACAGCGCTGCGGTCTCCGCGAGGACCGCCTCCTCGCTCTCGACGACATCCCCTTCGACGATTTCGCCCAAGCAACCCACTTGAAGGAAAAGGATGGAAGTGAACATGCCCAGAGCCCTAAGACGTTGTGGAATATCCATGCGTGGAGGTGATGCAAAGCGGACGCCACGGTGGGTCCCTTGAAGATTCGAGTGCTTGCGCGCGCCAGCCTGTTCACTCGGATTCACAGTTGAGGGCGGTCCGCCCCCCACAACGCTCTACTCGAATCGACGGAAGCCGCTCTCCGGATTGGCGCGTTGCTGAATGACGGGTGGAGCGCCCGTTGACCGCCTCGGTTCGGCGGAAATTGCGCGGCGCGGTCGTTGACGCAGTCGAATCTGGAGCGATTGGCGCTCAGCGTTGGGTGTGACCGAGGTGACCTCGGTGTCGTAACCAGGTTGGCGCAGTTCGACTCGCAAGGCCTGCTCTCCTCGTGGCACCGACAAGATCAGAGGAGTGACACCGCGACGAAGCCCGTCGATGTGAACCGTTGCACCCGTGGGGTCGGTCTCGATGTGAAGTTGCGAGACCAAGTGAGGCGTTTCCACACGCGACTCGCCTTTGGGTTTCGCCTCTCGCGCCAACGGCCGACTTGGCGCAGCCTGCCAGCGTCCGAAGAAGATGACGCCCGCCACGAGCGGCGCGATCGCAAACAACCCCAGCAGGAGCAACAGCTTCCCGACGCGGGTGCGCGACCGTGGCGTCGGTATCGCCGAGGGATGGCGAACGATACTGGGAAGGACAACATCTAAGTCTGGGTCGCCGGGAATCACGAGCGGGGCGCGTTCATCGGTCAGCGCCCGCAGCACCTCGTTCTTTTGTTCGATGCGATCCGCGAAGAGATTGTGCATCAACGTTCTCAACGACTCATCTGGGCCGTCGCCGAGGCCCAAGGAGCGCGCGGACGCCAAGAGCGCTTTTCGCATTTCAAGGGCATTGGGGTATCGGGCCGACGGTTCTCGCGCCAGCGCTCGCCGCATGACTCGACCCAGGTCCTGGGGAAAATCGGGCACGACTCGCTCCGCAGTGGGAATCGGTTCATCACAAATGGCACGGACAATTTGCGCCTCGTTTCCCGCGTCAAACAGCCGATGTCCGGTTGAGATTTCGAAGAGCACGACTCCCGCCGAAAAAATGTCCGCACGCCTATCGACGGGCCGACCGAGGCACTGTTCCGGCGCCATGTAGGCGAAGGTGCCTTTGACACCGCCGGCTTGTGTCACGGCCCTTCGGTTGTTCGCCTTCGCTACGCCGAAATCGAGCAACTTGACGTGGCCGTCGTAGGTCAAAAAGACATTGGATGGCGAAACGTCTCGATGCACCATCGACAGCAGCCGTCCACTGTCGTCGGTTGTTTCGTGTGCGGCGTGTAGCCCCGCGCACACTTCGGCGGAGATCCATGCGGCGAGGGCAAGGTCCATGTGGCGCCCTCGCGCCCTCAAGCGTCGCAGCAGTCCCGCAACGCTTTCCCCGTGGAGATACTCCAGCACCAAGAAGGGCACGCCGGCGATGGGTCCGAGCTCGAGAACCTGGACCACGTTGGGATGCTGTGTCCGGGCGTGAAGACGGGCTTCATCAACGAACATCTCGACGTAGCGCCGGTCACGAACGAGGTGGGGCAACATGCTCTTAATGACGACCGGTTTCTCGAAGCCGCCCGGTCCGATCAGTTTGGCCAAGAGTACTTCGGCCATTCCGCCGGTCGCGAGGTGCGCCACCGCCCGGTAGCGCCCGATATCGCGAGGGGCGAAGCCGCGTAACATTGCGCCGATTGTCAGGTATGATGCAGACCCTTGGCAATGCTTCGGACGTTCTCGTTTGCCCTTGCGCTGGCCGCTTTCTTCACAGCGAACTCAGTCCGCGCCGCCGAGCGTACCTCTGCGGACAGGGCCCTCGAGTTATCAAAGGAAAGCGAAGCGGCTTACCGAGAGGGCGATTTTTCTCGAGCGGCCAAGTTGGTGGAGGAAGCTTACGCCATTCATCCCGAGCCCACGCTGCAATACAACCTGGCGCGGGCGCTGGAAGGCATGGGCGACCTGCGCGGAGCGGCCGCCGCATACCGCCGCTATCTCGCCCAAGAACCCAGGGTGAACGACCGACCCGCCATCAAGCGCCGCGCCACAACGTTAGAGGCCCAGTGGGCTGAGCGCGCACGAATCGAGGACGAGCGAGAGAAGGCACAGATGGAGGCGGTGCGTCTGTCTCGCCCTCGCGTGTCTCCCGGTGCATGGGTCGTGACGGGAGCGGGGGGCGTTGCGATTGGGTTTGGTGCCTTCTTTGGAATTCGCGCGAATGCGCTCCATCGGGCGGCGGACGCGGCACCCGTTCAACTCGACGCCCAGTCGCAACAACAAGCGGCGAAGAACAACGCGCTTGCCGCCAACGTTCTCTATGGCGCCGGTGCAGCACTCGCCGCGGGGGGCGTCTTGTGGTGGGTCCTTTCATCGATTGCGCCGCACCGGCCCGCGGTGACGGTGTCCGCCGGGCCTGCGGGGGTCATGGTGGAGTACCCCTTGCCATGAACGCCGAGATCATCGCCTCGGGCATGGTGGCCACGCTTCTTGTCGCGTGCACCATCCCCGAAGTCGACATTTCTTACCGCCAATGCCCCTGCGTGAGCGGCTACGTCTGCGACGTTTCGGCGAATGTTTGTTACGAGGCACCGGCGGCCGGTGGGGGGGGAACCGGCGCCGTCCGCGTCACCAATCTTCGCCCCGACTGGTCGACCGCCCACCAAATTCGTTGGCGATGGGATCCCGAGGGCGTCGCTGACAATCTTGGTCGATACGAGTTGGTCGTGGGGACGACCGAGGAAG
The DNA here is from genome assembly GCA_046155985.1 of Myxococcaceae bacterium. Classification (GTDB taxonomy): domain Bacteria; phylum Myxococcota; class Myxococcia; order Myxococcales; family Myxococcaceae; genus JBJXGM01. The sequence goes on from JBJXGM010000030.1 coordinate 27,690, forward strand.
ACGTGCGCAATCGCACCGGTGCGGCCCGCGTTTACACGCCCACGGAGAACCCGGAACTCGCCAGGTTCCTTCTCCAGCGGACGATCGTCACGGACCCCGTCGTCTTTACGACCGCGGACGAGCTCCAGCCCGACACGCGTTATTTTGCGCAGCTGACGGCCTTTGACACAACCGGAGACCGCTCCTACACGAACATCGCTCAGGCGCGGACGATGGTTGTTCCCACGGGCTCGAGGCTTGTCTTTTCGGAAGCGGAGATGCCTGGATTCTCTATCCCGACTGGATTCGCTCGCATCTGTAACGACCGCGCTTTCGAAGGAAGCTGCTACTACGAGTACGTGGCCCAGTGCCCAAACGGCCAGGGTTCTTGCTGGGAAAATCTGCGACGCCAGTCTCTCGGTTTCACCGCCCCCGGACTTTCTCAGGGGGCGTTCGCGACCACCGCCATCTTCACCCTCGCCGTCGCGAGCGATGCGGGGCGCACTTCGTACTGGACGGGCACGCGCCTTTGCTTCGATGTGGCTTGTGCCGACGTCTATTTCGTCGAGTGGACGCTTCGCTCAAACGACCAGTACCGCGTTCAAGAGTTTCCCCTCCGCGCCTTCCTGAGCCCGGCGGGAACGCCGTTGTCGGCCGCCGTCTTGAACCAAGGTGTCTTTGAGATCAGTTTCGTGGGAGGCGATTGGCCGAGCGGCACCCATGTGCGGGTCGATAAGGTCTCCGTGGCTTGGTGACGGGTGTACAGTCGGGCGAGTGAGCGAAGGCGTTCCGTTTGGGCCCTACCACCTCGTTCGGCGAATCGCGGTCGGCGGAATGGCTGAGCTGTTTCTGGCGCGCGCGCCCGACGGGCGAACGGTGGCGATGAAACGCCTCCTCCCAAGTCTCGCGACTGATCCAGCCTTTGTCGCCATGTTTCTCGATGAGATGCGGGTGATCGCGAAACTTGCTCATCCTCACCTCGCCAATGTTCGTGACGTGGGCCGCGAGGAGGGTCTTCTGTACGTGACGATGGACTTCGTGCATGGCGTGACCCTCGCCGACTTGGCTGCGCGCGCTCGCCACGCGGGTCAGCCCATGCATTGGGCAATGACGGTCCGCATCGCCTGCCAACTTCTCGAGGTGCTGGAGTACCTCCACGACCGGGGCGTTCTTCATCGCGACATCCACCCTGCGAATGTCATGATCGATTCTGTGGGTGCGGTGAAGCTCATCGACTTCGGGATTGCCCAGGCCGCGATTCGCCAGCACGCAACGCAGGCGGGCTGGGTCAAGGCCCGCCCGGAATACGCAGCGCCAGAGCTTTACCGCGGTGAAAGGAGCTCATCAGCGAGTGACGTCTATGGCGTCGGGCTCCTCCTCTACGAGCTCCTTTCGGGGGTCGCTCCCTTTCGTCGCGCCGTTCCCGCGGGCACGCTCCGGGCCGTCCTCGAAAACACGCCTCCCGCGCTGTCCGAAGACGACGTTCCAAAAGCGGTCGCGGCATGTGTCATGCACTGCCTCAACAAGCAACCATCGCAACGACCCGAATCGGTGCGCGCAATGCGGTTCAGTCTCGAGCAAGCTGCGCGCAATTCCGGTGGAGCGGTCGTTGGAATGCCGGAGCTCGCCACCTTTCTCCACGCCAACGTGCCGGAACTCAGGGCTGCCCCGGGACTATCACCCGACGCTGGCAATGACGCGACCGAGCCAGATGAGCACCACTTTGTCCCACGCGTTCCACAGACGGCCCACCTCAGTCCGGAGGAGACCGAGGAGATTGCGCGCGCCACGCGCCCGAAGCGCTCCAAGCCGCGCTAGCGCAGCCCGTAGCGCTTGATGAGACCGTGAACGTAGTTGCGGGCAAGGCCAGAGCGCCGTGCGACTTCAGACACGTTACCGCCGTGGGTATCGAGCAGCGCGCGCAGATATTCTCGCGTGAAGCCATCCACCAACCTGTCCTTTGCCGCCTTGAAGGGCAGCCCTTTGAGCACTTCGACCTCCGGGGTTGCCTCGCGCGCTTTGTCCTCCAGGGCGATGGGGACCCCGGCAAGGGCGCGCTCCACCACGTTGCGAAGCTCGCGGACATTTCCTGGCCAGTCGTGTGCTGTGAGCTCGGTGATGAGCGCTGGAGAGAGAGCCACCTGCTCGCGCCCCATTCGCGCGAGAATGGTCTCCACCAGAAGGGGGATGTCCTCCCGCCTGGCGCGCAGCGGGGGGACCTCGACCACGACAACCGCCAGTCGAAAATACAAGTCTTCCCGAAATTGCTTGGCTTTGACCGCTGCGTCCAAGTCGCGATGGGTCGCCGCGAGAACCCGGACGTTCACATCTCTCTCCGCGTCGGATCCGAGGGGCTTGACCTTTCCTGCTTCGAGAACGCGCAAAAGCTTGGGTTGAAGGGCTGGGAGAAGCTCACCCACCTCGTCGAGGAACAACGTGCCCCCATCAGCGTCAGCAAACGCACCCGATCGCGACTCGATTGCGCCCGTGAAGGCACCCCGGACGTGCCCAAACAGTTGACTTTCAATCAGCGAAGGCGCGATCGCCCCGCAGTCGACCACGACGAAAGGCCGGTCTCCCCGGGGGGACCGGCTGTGAACTGCGCGTGCCAGCAAGTCTTTGCCGGTCCCGGTCTCACCCAGTAGGACAACGCTGCTCTCGCTGTTCGCAACGCGGTCCAGAACCCCAAAGACCCGACGCATTGTGGAGGATTGCCCCACCGCGTCTCCAAACGCCGTCGCATCATAGGGAGGCACGGAGGCTTCTTCCTCCTCCACTGAAATCCTCGCCAATACCTTGCCAAGGCCCAGAATGGCCTCCGGAGCCAAGACCGCCTCGATGATGCGTGTGCCGGAGACAAACGTCCCGTTTGTCGACCCCAGGTCCCGAACGCGCACCCCGTCCCGACGCACCTGAAGCTCAGCGTGGAGCCGTGAGACGGTGGGATCCGTCAGCCGGATGCTCGCACCCTCGTGCGCGCCAACCGTGACCGTTCCCTCAAGTGGAAAGGATTCTCCGGCGCTGGGGCCGTTCATCACTTCCAGCGCGTACCGCAGAACCCGGACGCCTTCATTCACTCCATCGAGCCTCAAGAGGCTGGCCGGATGCAGCGGTACAGTATGAGTTTCACCGCGTGGGCCCAAGCCCACATCATCGACTTTTTGCGTGGGCCAGGGAAGCGTGGCCAGGCTTGCGGATGCCTTGCGGCATGATTCGCAACCCATTGCCGGGAATGGCGACAATGCTCGCGTAGGCCCGCCGCGGCCTGCGCGACCACGGAAACCTTTGACGAAAGCCCATGAAGACCAATCCTCCGCCAATTCAAGCCATCCTCGAGGCAAGCGATCCCCACGCTGCGGCCGAAATATTTCGAAATCTTCAGGAGGTTTCGCAACAAAGCCGGGCCCTGGAACTTCTGCTTGGCCGTGCCCAGTTCGATTCGTTCAACGCCTGCGTCAACGTTGCAGCTGTGGGCGCAACCATCGGGCTCCAGAGTTTCATCAAGGGCTCACAGAGCCGGGCGCCTCCGGCCACGGTGGTCAGTGCGTTCGGGCGTCTGCAGAACCAATACCTGCAAGGGATGGCCCTCGGCTACCTATTGTCGGTTGCCGAGCTTGACTCATTCACTGCCTGCGAGCAGGTAGCGGCCGAGGGGGTCAAATTTCTCTCAACAGCGTTCACCAACGGCATCATCAAGGGAGCGCACCCAGACACCATCGGAACGGCCTTCAAGCGCCTTGAGAGCGAGACCGAACAGCGGATTGCCCTCAGCGCGCTTTTGGGCGCCGCTGCGTTCGATTCGTATCTCGCTTGTTCTCGGGCGGCTGGAGCAAGCGTTCAAGTGTCGCTGCAGAGCTTCGTCAAGGCGTCCGAACAGCGGGGCGCCCCGAGCACACTGGCGGATGCGTTTCAACGCCTTTCGGTCGAGGATCAAAGGCGCGCCCTCTTCCACCTCGAGCGAACTCGGCGAACAGATGAGCATCGAGCGTGTCTCAAAATTCAGGGGGCTGAAACAGAGCCTGCGCCACCAGCGCAGCCTGCCGAAGCAACAAGCGAACCGCTCTCCGCCCCTCTGGGGGTCTCCTCGTTTTGGCCGACGACGGAACTTTTCGAGCGCGTCGCGCTCACTTTGAGGGTTCGCAGAGGCACGACGTGCGTTTGGTCGACGGCATCCTGCTTCAAGGTGCCCCCCGGGATTATTATCTGGGCGTTTTCGCAGCCACGCTTCAGGCGAACGTCCGGAGCGGTCAAGGCACGTCGCTGCAGCTCCAACAGGCCCTCATCGCGCGTGCGACGAAGCTTTTGGGCGAGTCCACGCGTTCCGGTTCCGTGCCCACAGCGTCGTTCCCTCCCGAATTGCTGCACGCGTTGCTCCCGGATTCACTTGTCACAGAAGCCTACCGAGGGTACCGAGACGGCTGGCAGGCATTGGGCATACTCCTCAAGGGCAGGAGCTCGGGGAGAGACGTTCAAGAGGGCCTCGCACACCTTGCGGCGGCGAGCTACTTCGACGCCAAGACTCGGCAGTAGTCCGCGAAGTCAGATCTGCTCACCCACTTGCGGCGACCGCCTGCGGTGAAAGTTCGCGACCACGTTGCCCGGCACTTTTCCAAGCGAGCGTGAGTCTGAAAAGGCACGTTCTGCGCGGATGCGAGGCCAGCGGCCTCGCCAGTCCGCGTGACCGAAGAGTGCCTTGCCTTGGGCGTGGCCGCCGTGAGGCCCGGTCGACCCGTTCGCGACATGGGCCGGCCCTCCTCGCTGGACACGCGAAAACGCTTCGAAACTGCGAGCGTGAGCAACTCTGTCCACGCATGTGAGAGAACTCAATTGCCACTAGGCTCCTGGAGAGAGTTGACCTAGGGGCGCGACACACACGTTCAGCCAAGCCACGGTGGCGCCGGTCGCGTCGAAGAGCGCGCTTTTGGGCTTGGCACCTTCGGCCAGTGGCTCAATGGGCGAGAGGCGGAGCGGACTCGCTGAAGGCGCCAAGGCCGCGGGCGCGTGGTTGGATTGGGCGGACCTTCTGCAAAGGACGTTCGCCATCGATGTGCTGCAATGCACGCGGTGCGGTCAACGACGCCGCGTGCTGGCTCACGTCACCGGGAAGTCGGCCAAGGCCATCCTCGGACATCTCGGCCTTCCCTCGAGGCCGCCCACGCTGGCGCCAGCGCGTGGACCCCCAGAACCTTCCTGGCTCCACTGAACCTCCGCCGAGGAAGTCGGCACCCACTGCAAGGACGCTGGATGACAACGGGCGTCATGGACACCCGTGTGCGCGCTGCCCCCGCGGGCCAACATCTACCCCTCGCATTCACCGCCATCAGCCAAGTTCAGCGCGCCGTCGAGCCCCGCGTTACCCGAGGGCATCGCTCGAAACACGCGGCTGTTTTTCTTATGCTCGTGCTGCGCAAGCAGGGGTCTTCTCTGTTGGTGATTCTGATGGACATTCAGCTTCAAGACTCTCGCCTCGACAGCGTAGCCCTCACGCGTCTTGTGCGGGGCACGCTCAAGGACGAACCGCTGCCCGCGTATGCGATGGGCTGCCCGGTCTTGTCGACGCCCATTTTCTTTGTCACCGCCCACACAGAGCGTTTTCCGGAGCCAGGACTTTTGGCCGCGGGCGGCGACCGCGTCA
>JBJXGM010000034.1:0-29333 GCA_046155985.1 Myxococcaceae bacterium
ACATTTTCGCGTTTACTCAAGGCAGCAGCACCTACTTCCCTCTCACTGACGCCTTGGGCAGCGTGTATGCCGTCTCGACTTCATCCGGCCAAGTCACACGAAGCTTTGGCTATGACGTGTACGGCGAGAGGAGCAATGTCTCGGGAGCGTCGCCCGAGCTGGCTTTCGGCTTCACGGGCAGGGAACATGACGCCTCAGGCCTCAACTACAACAGAGACCGCTACCTGGATGTGAGAGTCGGACGCTGGCACCAGCCCGACCGACTCGGCTTCGTCGATGGGCTAAACGTGTTTGCGTACGTTGGCAATGAGCCAGCGAAGTTCACTGACGCGTTTGGCCAAGTTCGAGATTCACCGACAGCGTTGTTGTTTGCCGCGATCGCAAGCCGAAACGTTGCTCAAATAGCCTACGCGCTCGAGGTTTTCGGCCTCGGCGAAACATCGGCACTTGCGCTCGCGACGACCATCGTCGTCGGCGCGAACGCGGGGGGTAGCTGCATCGACTGGGCCACCAAGAACCTGAGACCTCTCCAATCCGTGGCGAGGGCCCTTGGTCAACGTGCTGAAATCTTGCGCGTCACAACTCGCGGGCCCCAATTCGCCAGCAGGTATATAGGGTGGGAAGTAACTCCGGGTAACGCCGCCAGCACCGTGCAGGTCTCCAACAACGCTTTGCACTACTCAGTGAGAGTGGGCGGTCAAGTCTTTGATAATTTGTCTCGAAATGGAGTGCCATACGCCGAATGGGAGGCAAGATTGATTACTCACCCGACGGTGACGAAAGTTATCGAGGTTGTCGAGGAGCTGCCAACGCCATGACTTCAGGAAAACCCGTTCGAACCATCATGAAGACACTCGCTGCGGAAGTACCGCAACGAATTTTCCTCTACATCGGCGGTGTCGATGTCGATCGGTTGGATGCTTACCTCGTCGGATATTCCACCGCTGCGCATGAGTGTGGAGTCATCGATCCAACGTTTGGGGATTTCCTGGATTGGTTGAGGGACGTGAAGAAGGAACACCCTTTCGATGGGTGGCCCAGGCATTTCTTGAAGCAAACGAATGGTGACCAGGCGAAAGCCATAGGTTCTGTCTTTGCGCGGATGAGGGAGTATCTCGCCACCACCCCTGACTGACCCTCCCCGGGGCAAGCCGGCAAGCCCCGGGCGCTCCGGGCCCAGGCTACGCTTTTCGCTTGCGGCGTGACCGATCAGCTGCGTGCGGAGGCGTGTCAGCCGAGGGACTTCTTGAAGGCAGCAGGCGTCATCTCCTCGACGGGGAGGCCGAAGATGCGTGTTCCGGGGCATTCCGAGCACTGATTCCGAACCAAGCCGAGCAGCTACTCCGACGCAAGGCGAACAGGCTGGGCTTGAGGAAGCGGCGCTTGACGAAGGTGGGCAGCAGGTGGTCTGACATCTGACATCTCATTGCCAGTCATGTTGCGAGACTCCAATGATCCACAATTCAAGCGAAGCTGCCTAAGTTTCGCTCGGCGAACACGCGCGTGTTAACTAGACTTTCGCCCTCATGGCTTCGCCCGAGACTCCGGCTGTCACTGGCCCCGAAGATGAAATTCGTGCCCGCCTGGCCAGGCTGGAGCGCGAAGCCAAGGCGCTGGGGAACGACCCCGCAAGTGCCCTGCTGTTTCATGAAATTGGGCTGTTGCACGAAGAGCTCAAGAACCCACGAAGCGCGGCGGTGGCGTACCAAAATGCCTACCGCATTGCGCCGCGCTTCTTGCCGAACCTGCGCGCCGCAAGGCGCCTCTTCTCCGAAGTCGGCAACTGGCAAATGGCGGTACAGCTTTTGGATGCCGAGCACCAAGCGGTCGACGACCCCCGAAGCCGCGCAGCGCTGCTTTTCGAAAAAGCCCAGGTCTTGGAGGACCGCCTGTCAAAGCAGGACGACGCGACCGCCACCTATCGAAAGTGCCTGGAGCTCAAGCCGCAAGACGCTGCGTTGCTTTTTCAGCTTGAAAGCGTCTTCGCTTCCCGTGGCGACCACACCGGGCTTTTGGACGTCTATCGTCAGCTCGCAGGCATCACCGACGAGCCCGCCTGGCAGGCCCACTACCTCACAGCATCGGGGGTCCTCTTAGAGGACAAACTCAAGCAACCCGAGGAGGCCGCCAAAGCATTTCGGGCGGCATTCGCGCTCGAGCGACGCGAACCCCTCCTGCTCGCTTCCATGCGCGCCGCAGCGGAACGCGAGAATCGCCACGAAGAACTGCTGCACGTCCTGACGGCCGAAGCGGAATTGCTCGGGACGCAGGCAGCGCCCGCCTACTTGCAGCTGGCCAAGACCTACGAGCGACTGGGTCGCCGCGAAGACGCCCTCTCGGCACTTCTTGCCGCGCGCCGCGTTGATCCGTCAGAGCCGCTCGTGCTTGCAGCACTCGCGACGACGTACGAGGCCGAAGGTCGTCACGACGAGCTTGCAGACGTGCTGTTGGCAGCCCTCACCCGAATCACAGACGAAGGCGAATTCGTCGCAGTCAATCTGCGGCTTGCAGCCCTCTACGAAGAAGTGCTCAAGCGTGATGAAGGCGCCATCGCGCGCTACCAGGCGATTCTCGATCGGGTGCCTGGCCATTTCGCTGCCCTGGCCGGTTTGGGCAAATTGTACTTCCGCACCCGCAATTGGGAGGGATTGCTCGGTGTCTACGAAGCCGAGATTTCCGCCACGACGGACCCCAAACAGAAGGCCGCCAAGCTGTACAAGGCAGCCGAAGTGCTCGCCGAGCGCCTCGGCCGCAGCGAAGATGCGATTTCACACCTCACGGATTGCTTGAAGCACCAGCCCGGCTATCTCCCCGCCCAAAAGGCGTTGGGGCGGCTTTACGAGCAGAAAGGACGCTTTGCCGAGCTCGTCGCCATGCACGAGCAGGATCTGCTCCAGACGCGCGATCGCGACCAAATCATTGCCACGCTGCACCTCATTTCCGGAATCTATGAGGAGCGTCTTTCCGACTTGGACCGGGCGATCGAATGCATGACGCGGGTACTGGAAGCGGTGTCGGACCACGTCCCGACGATTCGCAACCTTGCCCGGCTCTACGAGCGGGCGGGCCGCTGGCGCGAGGTGATTGAAACACACGAACTCGAAGCCACCCTCGTGGGGGACATTAAGCAGGTCCTTTCGCTCCGTCACCGGAGCGCCGAAATCCTCGATGAACACCTCAAAGACCGTGCGGGTGCCATTCCAGCGTATGAGCGTTTGCTTCAACTCTCGCCGTCTTACCTGCCCGCGTTGCAAAGTCTCGGACGCCTCTACGCACAGGATGGCCGCTGGGAAGACCTCACCCGGATGTACCGCGCCGAGGCAGAATTCGCGCCCAACACCGACCACGCAGCGTCTTTGATCGCCAAAATCGGCGAGTTGTACGAACAGAAGTTGGGGAATGAAAATGAGGCCATTGCGGCCTATCAAGAAGTACTCACCCTGGCCCCCAATTACTTTCCTGCCCTTCGCGCGTTGGCCCGCATCTACCGGGCGCAGGGCGCACACGAGAGTTTGATTGAAGTGCTGCGTTCTGAAGCCGCAAATCGAACCGACCCGGCCGAACGTGCCAATGCTTTGTTTCTGGCGGCGTCCATTTGGGAGGAGCCGCTGCGCCGAACGGACTTGGCCACAGAGGGCTACCAGGAAGTCTTGAAGCTCGTCCCGGGACATCCCACAGCGCTGCGTGCGCTCGAGCGCGTGTACACGCTTTCCGGAAGCCTGAAGGAGCTGATGGCGATCTTGGACCGTGAAACGCAAACGGGCCAAACGCCAGCGGCGAAGATCAGCGCCTTCGTTAAGCTGGGTCGCCTTTACCTCGAGCGCTTCGAAGAAACAGGACGCGCTGCCCAATGTTACGAGGCGGTCTTGGGGCTTGATCCCAACAACCTCACCGCGCTGAAGGGCCTGGAGCGCATCCGCGCGTCGGACCGCTCACGCCGCGGCGAATTGAAGGTCCGCCTCGCTGAGCGACTGCCGGACGGCAAGCTGCGCCGCGCCCTCACCACGGCTGCAGTGTTTGAGCGCGAGAGCCCCAGCGCGATTGAGAGGCTGGATGCGCTGAGAACTGCCTTTGCACAAGACCCGACCGATGCACGCCTCGCCTATGCCCTTGAAAGGGGGCTCCGCAAGAGCGGCGACTTCGTTGCCCTGTTGGCACTGGAGGAGCAGCGCTTGGCCAAAGCGTCTTCGAGCGAAGAGCGCGCCGAAGCAGCGGTTCGCGCTGGGGAGGCGGCCGAGCGCCTGAATGATCACCGGAAGGCTGCTGCGCTTTTTACGGCCGCGCTCGACCACAAGCCTGGTTTCCTGGCGGCACTGGATGGGTCGGTCCGCGCAGCGCTTGCCATCGGCGACTTCGGCGCTGCACGCGGCGCTCTGGAAGCCAAGGCAAAAGTTTCCAAAGACACGCGAACATCGGTGGAAAGCTCAGTGTCCGCGGCGCGCCTTTCCGCCGAGCGGCTGGATGACTTGGATGGGGCTGCGGCACATTACCGCAAGGCGTTGGAACGGGATCCCTTAGACCCAGAAGCCAGTCACGGGCTGGAAGAATTGCTGGCGCGTCGAGGCGGGGTGTCCGATCTCGCCATGCTTCACGAACGCCGTGGCGAGGCCAAGCTGGCGCAGCGCGACAACACCGCGGCTGCCGTCGAGCTGTATCGCGCAGCGCGGGTTTGGTTGGACCAACTTCAGGACAAAGAACGCTCGCAAAGCGCCGTGGAACGCGCGCTGGTCGCGCAGCCCAACCATGTCGATGCGCTTGAACTGAAAGCCGAGCTCGCACTCTCCGAACACCGCTACGCAGAAGCCGCCGCCGCATTGTCCGGAAGGCTGCAGCAAGGGGGCGATGCGCGCGCGCTGAGCGCGATTCACCTCAAAGTGGGCGCACTTTTCCAAGACCATTTGGGGGACATGAGTCGGGCCGCTGCACATTTGCAGTCCGCTCTGACCGGCGAACCTCGCAACATTGAAGCGCTGGAACGCTTGTCGTCCCTTCACGGGACGTCGCGCAATTGGACAGGTGCCGCCGATGCTTTGCGGCGTTTGCTCGACATCGACACCGAAACGTCCGCCAAGGGCCGGCACACACTGGCACTGGCCAACATCATGGACGAAGGCTTTGGCGACATGGAACAAGCCACGCAGCTGTACCGACAAGCGCAAGAGCTCTTGCCGCACGATGGGCAAGTGCTCGATCGGCTGGTCGCGCTCTACGAACGCTCTGGCCAACTTCCCGCACTCGCGCAAACGCTCGAAGCTCAAGTGGCTACCGCGGATCCCGAGCGTCAACAACTCATTCGGTTGCGTGTGGCATCCATCTATGGCCGATCGCTGGAAGAAGCATCCAAGGCCATCGACACGTACCGGCGCGTGGTGGAACGCGACCCCAATCAGTCGGACGCTTGGGCCGCACTCGCAGACCTTTACTCGCGCGACGCCGCATTGGCGTCTCAGGCCATTGAGGCCCACCGACAGCTTCTGCGGATCGACGCCACCCGCGTCGACAGCATTCGCGCACTTTTTCGGCTGTGGGAGAGCCTCAAACATCGGGACCGCGCCTTTTGTGCGGCTGGCATCTTGGTCTTTCTCCGGGCGGCGAACGACGCCGAGTTGTCTGCCTATGCGGATGGGCGTTCTGCGCTTCCCGCCGACAGTCGAGACGTGCTCGGCATCGCAGAGCTCGAGCAATTGATGCACAAGGACGCCCGGGGTCCGGTCACCGCGATCTTGCGTGGCATCGGCGACCAATTGTCCAAACTCTACCCGCCACAGCTTGAAGCCTTGGGCATCGACAAGCGCGCCGACAAGCTCAGGCCCGACCACGCCATTCACAAAGCGGTGCGCGCCGTCGCACACACGATGGGCGTGACAGAGTTCGACGTCTACCAATCCCGGCGCGGCAACGTCGCACTCGAAACCACTGAGCCGCTTTCCGTCTGCGTGGGCCAAGACGTCGTCCGCAAGTTCAACGCGCGCGAACAACGCTTCCTCATCGCCCGCGCGGTGCTGGGACTTGTCCACCGCACCGCCGTGCTCGCCAAGCTTTCACAGGGAGAAACCGCTGACCTCATCGGCCACGCCGTTCGCATCCACCATCCTGAATTCGCGCTGGTCGGCAAGCGGAACGACGACGCCGTCAAAGCGTTGCGAAAAGCGCTCTCTCGAAAGGCCATCAAAACCCTTGAGGCACCCGCAAAAGAACTGACCGAGCAAAGCCGATTGGATTTGCCCCCCCTGCTTCAGGCATTGACCCATTCTGCTGACCGGGCCGGGCTTCTCTTGTGCGGCGACGTCGCGGTCGCGCTCAATGTGGTCTTCCGCGAGGACCCCAGCGTGGGAAGCAAGGCTGAACACGAACCGACACTCGGTGCGCTCAAGCATCGCGCTGACCTGCGTTCGCTGATTCAGTTCGCGCTTTCCGAAGACTTCTTCAGGCTGCGCCAGCGCGTCGGACCTTCGCTTTAGGCGCTCTTCGGTGCCGCGCCAACAGCGGCTGAACAACTTTCCACGCCGCTTCCGTCACTGCGTCGATGGGTTGAGTGCCGTCCAATACAACAACGCGCTCTCGCCCCCGAAGCAGGCGAATCGCCGCTTGGTATTGCTTGGCCACTTGGCGCTGCCGTGAATCGCCTTCAAAGCGCTCTGTCGTACCGCCACGCGCATGACGCCGCTTTGCTGCCGCCTTTGGGGGCACGCCCAAAAAAAGCGTCAGGTCGGCAGCGCATGCCCGCGCATTGATGGCCGCCACCCAGGCCATCGGCAGGTGCGTACTCTGGTAAGCGAGCGAAGACAGCACGTAGCGATCGCTCAACACGACATCGCCGCGGGCAAGCGCTGGCCTCACTTCTGCGTCCACATGATCCACGCGGTCCGCTGCAAAAAGCAGTGCCAACGACGCTTCACTCAATGCCGCGCCCGCAACGTTTTTCACGGCATGAGCCAGGGCTTGTCGCAATAGCTTCCCCACCGGCCCCGCTGAGGGTTCACGCGTTGTGCAAACACGATGCCCTGCCTGCACGATGCGTTCAGCAAGGCGCGCGCACTGCGTGGTGGTGCCTGCGCCATCCAGGCCTTCCAGCACAATGAAAAGTCCCTTGTGCTTCTTCATCCGGGAAGCAATGCCGAGGGGTCATCCAGCTTGAGCCGGCGTCGCAAGCCTTCCAGCGTCTTAAACCGAACGAGCTCTTCTTCCAGGCGTGACTTCCCTTTTCGGTACTGAACAACGGCGTACGCGCTCGCCAAACAGGCCAGCCCAGCAACGACAAACGACAGCGACATCACCAACACACCTCGCGCGTCCCAAGCCAGCTTCCCCGCGGCGCCGCTCAAAATAATCGCCACAAGAAACGCCACGCCGCAGCGCGCAAAATGCACCGTGCTTTGCCGGGCCGACAGTTCACTCTGAATCGTTTCCAGCCTGGCGCGATCTTCTTGGTCTTCTGTGGAGGTCACGTTCAAAACCTACCCAGAAAGCGCGACCGCGTCACGCCTCGACCAGGGTTGGCTCACCGCAGGACGGGCAACGGGCGCCCAGGAGCACCCGTTCACTGCAACGACGGCAGCGAACCTTCTCCATGGCCGAGGGGGAAGCCTGCACCGCTGCCTTGGGAAATGTGGGAAGTCGCATGCCGCACTGGTCGCAGAAAAGCCCATCGGGCTGTTCCTTCTTGCAATAGCGACACGCCCTCGCCGCCTCGAGAGGCGTCGGCGTCCCCACGGGCGCGGAACGACCCATGTCCAAGTCTTGCACCGGGGCGACACTCACCTCGCCCACAGCCGGAGCGACGGTGCGCTCAAGGTCAGGCATCGCATCGGCCTCAGGGAGCCTACCCGACACAAAGCGCCCCGTGTCCAAACCCTCCACAAGGTCGGTGTGGACGGAAACGGGTGCTGCGGGCGCCCAGCTTTTTCCGCAGACATCGCACACGGTGCCTTGGGCTTGTGGATGTTCGCAGACAGGGCACGGCGTCATGGAGGAAGCCTACCCCACGCGCGCCAAAGCAAGGCGTCCTTGCCAACGCTCTGCCAGCACTGCCGCAAGCGCCCGGTGCGCCGGTGCAGAAAGCTTCGGGTCTGCTTCCAGAAGCTCCCGGGCCACCCCCTGCGCCGCCGAGAGGAGCGCTTGGTCACGGGCAAGATTGGCGATGGTGAGTTCGGGCAGCCCGCTTTGGCGCGTTCCTAACAATTCGCCGGGCCCACGCAGCTCCAGGTCTTTCTCGGCAATCACAAAGCCATCTTGCGTGCTTTCTAGGGTGCGCAGCCGCTCCGCGGCCACTTTTGAAAAGCCGGAGTTCGCCAGCAGGAAGCATTCGCTTTCCTCGTGGCCCCGTCCGACGCGCCCTCGCAACTGGTGCAGCTGCGACAGCCCAAAGCGCTCGGCGGCTTCCACGACAATGAGGCTTGCCTCGGGAACATCGACCCCCACCTCGACGACCGTCGTGCAAACCAACACGCGAACGTCACCGCGCCGAAACCCATCCATGACCGCCTGTTTCTCTGCGGCCTTCATGCGGCCGTGAAGAAGCCCTATTCGCGACTTCGGAAAGCGCGCAGCGAGAACTTCGGCGCCTTGCGTCGCATCGGCCAAGTCGCTGTCTTCGGATTCTTCAACAAGCGGGTAAACCACGTAGGCGCGACGTCCTTGGGCCAGTGCCGCTTCCAAGCGCGCTTCGGCCGCTGTCCGGCGATTTCCAATGAAGACTTCGGTGCGCACCGGGCGACGTCCAGGCGGCAGTTCATCCAGAACACTGACGGACATGTCACCGTAAAGGGCCATCGCCAGGGTTCGGGGAATGGGCGTCGCCGTCATCACCAAGACGTCCGGCTCAAGGCCCTTGCCCATCAGCGACTGGCGCTGGCGCACGCCAAAGCGATGCTGCTCGTCGATAACAACAAGCCCCAACTTTGGAAACGCAACGTCGCCCTCCAACAGGGCATGGGTGCCCACGGCAATGCGCGCGCCGCCTTCCACGACCAACGCACGCGCGGCACGCTTCTCCTTGGCTGGGGCACTGCCTCGAAGCAAAGCGACTTGAATACCGCGCGGCTCAAACGCCGCACGAAGCGTTTCGAAATGCTGCGCAGCGAGAATCTCGGTGGGTGCCATCATGGCCACTTGGTAGTCCCCCGCGACGGCGATGGCGGCGGCAATCATGGCCACAGCAGTCTTTCCCGAACCCACATCGCCCTGCAAAAGCCGAAGCATGGGTTCTGGCCGAGACATGTCGCGTGCGACTTCTTCGATGGAGCGCTTCTGCGCACGGGTCAGCGAGAACGGCACGACACTTTTCGCGCGCACCATCGTCGGCGCGGACGTGTCGAACGCAATCCCCCGACGCGTCCCCGCGCCAGCCCGCCGCAGCGCCAAACCCAGTTGGAGAAACAGCAGCTCGTCGAAAGCGAGCCGGCGATGGGCTGCGGTGGTCAGCGTCGCCAGTTGATTTGGCTCCGCTTCTGCCGGAGGAAAATGGGCAGCGCGCAGGGCCACGCCCAAGTCGACAAGGGACAGGCGCTCCCGCAGGTCCGCCGGAAGGGGGTCGGGAATGCTTGCGGCGCACCGTTCGACGACTCGGTAAGTCAGCGCCCGGTATGAGCGCTGCTCGGAAGGCTCGAGGCCTGGGTAGAGGGGCACCCACCGGCGAAAGTGAATGGGTGCGTCGGCTTCACGGGGCCGAACCGCCTCCGGATGGGCGATGTCGGGGCCCGAGGGCCCCTCCTTGAGCTCTCCCGCCACCCAAAGCGTTTCCCCCACTGGGAACCGAGTCTTGAGCCACGATGGGCTTCGAAAAAAACTCAGCGTGGCGCTTCCTGTCGCGTCAGCCACCGAGACACGAAAGCCGCGCCGCCCGCGCCCCCAGGTGTCTTTGACTTGTTTGACCGTAACTTCACCCACGCCCTTCGTCCCCCGCTCCCACAGGGCCAAAGTCTGAAGCACGCGCCGGTCTTCGTAGCCACGGGGCAAGCGAAACAACAAATCAGCGACGGTACTCACTTCACGCTTCGCCAAGGCCTGGGCCAGGCGGGGCGCGATTCTCAATCCCAAGCTTTCCAGCCCGAGAAGATGGGGCCCGCGCGATGTTTTGCGCGACGCGGATGTGGATGGCGCTGACGTGGATGCCGCTGACGCTCTTGGCGCAGCCGCGACGGGTTGTGGCGGACGGTGTGGAAGCGAAACACGCGAGCGGCGTCCGCCCGTCGCTTGCGCTTCTTCAACCAGAAGAAGGAGCCGCGAAATCGCCGCCTTTCTCAGGGCCAACGAAGCGCTGTCGACGCGTTCCAGTTCGGCGCGAAGGCCGGGCAGCTGCGCACTCGCCCACCCCAGCGCCTCGGCTTGCTCGACCACTTTCTGAAGCAAGCCGCGGAGGCCCTTCACCTGCGTCAGGTGCGCCCAGTCGTTTCGAGACGCAAAACGCAGCGGGCCTACCAGCGCGGCAAGCGGTGACACCTCGGGCGCTGATGTCCGGGCGTTCAGACGTCAACCCTCCTCGATGACCTCCAAAACGGACACGAAGCGAATCTCTTCCACCTCGTACTCGCGCGCGCCGCCAGGGCTTTGCACGGTCGCGACGTCGCCGACCTCTTTCCCAATCAGGGCGCGGGCAACGGGCGAGCTCACCGAAATCAGCCGCTTCTTCAAGTCGGCCTCGGGATCGCCCACGATGCGGTAGGTCACTTGTTTGTCGGTCTCGGAGTCCCGCAGCACCACGGTCGCGCCAAACACAATCCGGTCGCCTTTCAACTTCGCCACGTCGATGACTTCCGCGCGCGCGATGACATCGTTGAGCTCGATAATTCTGCCCTCGATGTGCGACTGTTTTTCCTTCGCCGCGTGGTACTCGGCGTTCTCACGCAAGTCGCCATGGGCCCGCGCCACTTCGATTTCTTGGGTGATTTTGGAACGCTCAACGCTCGTGAGGTGCTTCAGCTCTTCCTTCAGCTTGCGCAATCCGTCTGGCGTGATGGGTATGTTGCCGCTCACATCGATTCCCTCAAAAGCGCGCCACGCTAGGCCTTGGCACGGGTCAGGTCAACGCGACCCGTCCCACCGAGGTAAGTCTGCAGCGCTTGAACCGGCAAGTCCTGCTTCGCCATGGCCTCCATGGCCTCCACTGCCATTCGCGCGGCCTGCAGCGTGGTGAAATACGGCACGTTGTGCATCAGGGCTTCTCGACGGATAGAGAAGCTGTCTGAGATTTCCCGCTTGCCCACTGTGGTGTTGAACACCGCTGCGATTTCGCCGTTCAAGATCTTGTCGACGATGTGCGGCCGTCCTTCGGCCACTTTCATGACCTGTTCGGACACGATGCCTTCGGATTCGAGGCGCCGATGCGTTCCCCCGGTCGCCACAATCGAGAAGCCCAGACGCCGCATCCGCTTTGCCAGATCAACAAACCCTGGCTTGTCTTCATCCTTGACCGAAAAGAACACCTTGCCGCCGCGAGGCAGGCTAACACCAGCCGCCAGCTGACTCTTCGCGAAAGCCGTGGGGAAATCCTTGGCGATGCCCATGACTTCGCCGGTGCTTTTCATCTCAGGCCCCAAAATCACATCGACGCCCGGAAAACGCGCAAACGGAAAGACAGACTCCTTGACGGCCACGTGGTCAACTTTCACCTCGCGCGGAATGCCAAGCTCTTGGAGCGTCTTCCCGAGCATGCAAAGCGCAGCGATTTTCGCCAGCGGAATCCCCGTCGCTTTGGACACGAACGGCACGGTGCGCGACGCGCGGGGATTCACCTCCAGGATGTAAACGGTCTTCCCCTGAATCGCGAACTGAATGTTCATCAGGCCGACAACACCCAGCTCTTTCGAAAGTGCCACAGCCTGCGTTTTGAGGCTTTCGATGACATCGGACGGCAAGGAATGCGGCGGCAGCGTGCAGGCGGCATCGCCCGAATGCACACCCGCTTCTTCGATGTGTTCCAGCACGCCACCGATGTGAACACCACCGGTCTTGTCGGCGACGAGGTCCAAGTCCACCTCGATGGCGTTTTTCAGGAAACGGTCGATGAGAACAGGATGCTCGGGCGACGCACGCACGGCTTCGCGAATGTAGCGCTCCAAACTTCCGGTGTCGTAGACGACTTCCATCGCCCGTCCGCCCAACACGTACGAGGGGCGCACCATGACGGGGTAGCCGATTCGCTCGGCGATTTTAAACGCTTCTTCGGGAGAGCGCGCGACGCCGTTTTCGGGCTGTTTCAGCCCCAGCTTTTCGATGAGTTGAGCAAACCGTTCGCGGTCTTCCGCGCGATCGATGGCGTCCGGCGTCGTCCCCAAAATCGGAAGGCCTGCTTCTTCAAGTTCGACCGACAACCGCAACGGCGTCTGTCCGCCGAACTGCACAATGGCGCCCAGGGGCTTTTCGCGCTGGGCCACTTCAAGAACGTGCTCAATGGTCAGCGGCTCAAAGTAGAGACGGTCGGACGTGTCGTAATCGGTCGACACGGTCTCCGGATTACAGTTGAGCATCAGGGTTTCAAAGCCTGCATCCCGTAGCGCAAACGCGGCGTGGACGCAGCAGTAGTCAAACTCAACGCCCTGCCCGATGCGAATGGGCCCGCTGCCAAGAATCAGAACTTTCTTCTTGTTCGACGGCGGGGCTTCGTCCTGCTCGTCGTAGGTGGAATACAGGTAGGGCGTGAACGCTTCAAACTCGGCGGCGCAGGTGTCAACGCGCTTGAATGAAGGGCGAATGTTCGCTTTGTGCCGACGCTGACGGACCTCGCTCTCTTTTACACCCAGCATGTCAGCGAGGTGCCGGTCGGAAAACCCGTCTTGCTTGGCAGACAACAGTTCGGCGTCTGTCAGTCCCCCAAGGCCCTTGCCTCTCGCCGCAAACGTCTGCGACGTCTGGACGAGTGCTTGAATCTGCCGCAAGAACCAGGGGTCAATGGCCGACAACGCGTAAGCCTCGTCCACACTCATGCCGCTCCGAAAAGCCTCTGCCAAATACCAAGGGCGCTCGGGACGCGCGACGCGCACGGCATCACGAAGAACGCGCGTGCGTTCCTCGGCATCGGCGGGCAGGTCTGGCGCATCGAAGCCCAGCTTCCCGACTTCAAGCGACCGCAGCG
This sequence comes from Myxococcaceae bacterium, assembly GCA_046155985.1. GTDB lineage: Bacteria > Myxococcota > Myxococcia > Myxococcales > Myxococcaceae > JBJXGM01. The sequence continues at coordinate 13,073 of JBJXGM010000034.1, forward strand.
CCTTGAGGTAAGCCTCTTTGAACGTTCGCCCAATCGCCATGACCTCGCCCACGGCGCGCATGCTCGTCGTCAGCGTTCGGTCGGCTTTCGGAAACTTCTCGAAATTGAATCGGGGGATTTTGACGACAACGTAGTCGAGCGTGGGTTCAAACGACGCTGGCGTGTCGCGCGTGATGTCGTTGCCCAACTCGTCCAGCGTGTAACCGAGCGCGAGTTTCGCAGCGATTTTGGCGATGGGGTAGCCCGTGGCCTTCGACGCCAGCGCGGAAGAGCGCGAGACACGCGGGTTCATCTCGATGACCACCATGCGCCCGTCTTTGGGGTGAATGCCGAACTGAATGTTCGACCCGCCGGTGTCGACACCGATTTCGCGAATGATGGCCAGCGCGGCTTGCCGCATGCGCTGGTACTCTTTGTCCGTCAGCGTCTGAATCGGGGCCACGGTGATGGAATCGCCCGTGTGCACGCCCATGGGGTCCAAGTTTTCGATCGAGCAAACGATGATGACGTTGTCCGCGGTGTCGCGCACAACCTCGAGCTCGAACTCTTTCCAGCCCAGCACCGACTCTTCGACCAGAATCGTTGACGTCGGGCTCGCCTTCAGCCCCGAGTGACAGATGTCTTCGTATTCTTGCTGATTGAACGCGATGCCTCCGCCTGTCCCGCCCAACGTGAAGCTGGGGCGAATAATCGCCGGGAAGCCGATTTCAGAAACCAGCGCGCGCGCGTCTTCCCAAGTTTTCGCGTAGCCGCTTTTTGGCAAGGGGACGCCGATTTTCTGCATCGCCACCTTAAAGAGCTGTCGGTCTTCGGCCTTGTTGATGGCTTCGAGTGATGCACCGATCAAACGCACGTTGTACTTCGCAAGAATTCCCTGCTCAGCGAGCGCCTTGGCCAGATTCAATGCGGTCTGACCGCCCATTGTCGGAAGCACCGAGTCGGGACGCTCTATCGCAATGATTTTTTCCGCCACCTCGACCGAAATCGGTTCGATATAGGTGCGGTGCGCGAACTCAGGGTCGGTCATCACCGTGGCGGGGTTGCTGTTGAGCAGCACCACCGTGATGCCTTCGTCGCGCAACGCCTTGATGGCTTGTGTGCCGGAGTAGTCGAATTCGGCGGCTTGACCAATGACGATGGGGCCCGATCCGATGACCAGGACCTTCTTGATGTCTGGACGCTTGGGCATGGCGCGACACGCCCTTACCACGTCTCTTGGGGCGGTGTAGCCTGCTCGAATGGTGTTCGTGTTTTTCGCATTTGGGCTTCTGGCCGCCTCCCCACCGGCCCAAGATGACATCGCTGCCGAAGCCGACGGCGGAACGGCACTTCGGGAGATGACGCTGGAGCAAGAACGCCTGACCCACTTGCGTGACTACTTTCAGCGAAACCCCATCACCATTCGCACCATGGCCGCCATGCCGGCGAAGCAATTCCTCAAAGCGCTGATCGCGCGCGATCTTGTGATGCTGGCAAGCTTCTCTCAAACGCCCTTCTACATCGAAGGCCAGCGCTACAACTCGCCAACCACGGCCGCCACTGCGTTGAAGCAGGCCATGGAAGAGAACCCCGGCGCCTCGTGGGAGCTGCTTGACCTCGAAATCTTGAGCCCTTCCGAAATGCGGAAAAAGTACGGACCGCCACCCAAGCGCCTCGCTCACCTGCCTTGGAACGCCCCCGACTCAGTCATCGCTGTCGCGAACCTCTCAGGCCGCGCAGCCATTCTGATTCTCCGCCCCCGGGGCAACAGCGGAACGTTCACCGTGGCGGCGTTTACGGATTGAGTGCAGAACCCACTTCGTCTGGCTCCGCCGGGCTCGGTCGCTTGGACGTCGGCGAACCCTCACGGCTTGGGCAGAACACCCGTGTAGTTTGGATTCGGAAAGAACATCCCCGTCGCCCGCTCGATGTAGCCGCGCACGAGTTCGCTCGGCACGCGATCCCCGCCTCGGGCCTCTAGCCCATGCCCATTGTGTGATTTCTGCAGCGGGTCATAGTACGGCATGAGCAGGTAACTGGCCACGTCGCCGCTGGTGACGTCTTCCCCCCCGGCCCACAATTCTTCCTTCGCGGCCTTCATTTCTGCCCTCGGCAGGGTCAGCACCACGACATGAGTATCGTTGCGATGTCGACTCTCGTAGATCCGCAATGCGTTCGCAGGATCTTGAGACGTGAACGAAGCCATGCCCGTAATTCCGGCGCCGAATTCGAAACCAACGGAGCAGATGTTCTCGGCGGCTGCCTTTCCTGTTTTGTGAAGCAAAACCATATCTCGCGAGTTGCCCGTGATGACGTCTAGAAGGGTGGGAGTACCCGCTGCTGCGCCAGTCACTGCGCCGCCCGCCGCCGTACGGCTCTTGGCCACGACTGGGCCCTGCCCAAGCACCGGGAGAGATCCGGGATGCTCGCGCAATCGCCGCAAATCCGCCGCAAGCTTCGCGGCGCCGCCAATTGGACGCGCCGCGTTCGTTCCAGCTGAGTTGGCATGACCGAAGTGGGCAATGGCTCGGCGGACTGGACGGGTTGCTTTGTTGCGCACCTTTCGTCGCTTCGCTCCTGCCACTCTCAACAGAAAATTGTCGTAGAGGTCACTGGTCCCGGGGCAAGTCCGCCGAGAACGATACGTAAGATATTTAATTTACTTAGTTCTTTAGAACAGTCTGGCATCTCTTCTCGCGGCGACACGTGCGACCACTCAAACCTGAGTTTGCACAACTACTAAAATGATTTTAGTTTTAGTGAATGCCTCGAACCCGGAAAAATGGACAGGGTCCAAGCGGCGATAGGCTTTATGAAGCTGCGGCAGGACAGGCGGGGTACGTCACGCTCCCGCAGGTTCGCGAATCCGGGTATTCGTCACCACTCCTCGAGTATCACGTCCGGCAGGGTCATCTTGAGAGAGTCGCGCGTGGCGTGTTTCGCCTTGCGCACTTCCCCGCGGGAGAGAATGAGGACCTCGTCGTCGCCTGGCTTTGGTCGCGTCGTCTCGGTGTTTTCAGCCACGAAACTGCACTCGTCCTGCACGACCTGTCCGATGCCCTCCCGGCTCGCCAACATCTGACCGTTCCCGGGGCTTGGCGCAAGCGGCGCCTTCGCGTGCCTGAAAATGTCGTTCTCCACTTCGCCGACATCCCTCTGACAGAGCGAACCTGGCAGGGCGCTGTCCCTGTGACAACGCCACTTCGCACAATCGCCGACTGCAAAGCAGGACACGTTCCCCCCGACATCGTCGCGCAGGCAACCCAACAGGGGATTCGGCGCGGGCTTTTCAGGCGCGAGGAACTCCGCCGCACGCTTCGAACGCCGGCCAGAAAAAGCAGGAGCGCTCGATGACCGAGCACCACTACGAATCGCCTGAAGCGTTCAAGCAAGCGCTAGAAACGCGCATCCGGCGCGCAGCTCTCGCGCGTCGCATGGACATCGGGCGTTTTCGGCAACTCCTGGTCTTTGATCGATTCCTTTCACGCGTCTTCATCGAGCTTGGCCAACGCGTCCTCGTCAAAGGAGGCGTCGTCCTTGAGTTGCGTCTGGAACGCGCTCGCACAACACGCGGCGTTGACCTGAGATTGACCGGGGATCCGGACACCGCCCTCGGCTCGCTTCAGCAGGCGGGCCGACTTGACCTCGGCGACTACCTCACGTTTCTCGTGGCGCCCGATCCCGAACACCCGACCATCGACGGTGACGGCGTGGTGTACGCGGGACGTCGCTTTCGAGCGACGGCGCAGCTTGCCGGCAAGCTTTACGGCTCGCCGTTTGGCATCGACGTCAGCATCGGCGACGTGATCACCGTCGCTCCTGAGGTACTGCGCGGTGACACGTTTCTCGATTTCGTGGGTGCAACTGTCGGCGAGTTTCGAGTGTATCCAAGGGAAGCGCACGTCGCGGAGAAACTTCATGCGTTCACCCTGCCCCGCCCCCGGGAAAACTCACGGGTGAAAGACCTTCCCGATTTGGGGTTGCTCGCCATGACGGGCCCATTCGATGGGAATCAACTGCGACACGCCCTCGACGAAACTTTCGCATTTCGCAATACGCACGCCGTTCCGAGGTCTCTCCCCGCTGCCCCCAGAAGCTGGGAGCCAGTCTACGCTCGGATGGCCAAGGAAGACTTGCTACCTTGGGCAACATTGGAAGACGTTGAGAACGGGGTCCGCGCGTTCTTGGACCCGTTGCTTGACGATCCACCAGGAACTTGGTCGCCTGCAAACTGGGCGTGGGTGTAGCGAGAGAGGTAGACAGATCTACCGGCGCTTCTTCGTCGAACTCGCCGCCCTCAATAGAAAATTGCGGCGCCAGTCACTTGGTTTGAACCAAGCGCACGCGTCGGAACTAACCGATGCTCTTCGCAAACGCCGACAGCCGGTCCAGGCCCTTTTGGATGACTTCGCGCGACGTCGCGAACGACAAACGCAGGTAGCCTTCTGCCCCAAACGGTGCCCCGGGCATGGCGACCACGCGCACGTCGTCGACAAGAATGTCTGACAAGCGCTGCGACGTTCCGATGGGCTCGCCTTTGTAGCTCTTGCGCAGCAGGCCCTCGACGTTCGGGAAGACGTAGAAAGCGCCTTCCGGCATTCGGCAACGCACGCCTGGAATGGCGTTGAGGCCAGACACGAACAGTTCGCGGCGGGCGCGAAACTCTTTGACCATCTCTGCAATCGGCGCTTTGGGCCCTTTCAGCGCCGCCACACCACCCGATTGGACAATGGAGGTTGGGTTCGACGTCGACTGGTCCTGAATCAATTGCATCGCGGAGATGATTTCTTTGGGGCCCGCGGCGTAGCCCAAGCGCAGGCCCGTCATCGCGTAGGCTTTGCTCCAGCCGTTCACGACAACCACACGCCCGCTCAGGTTCGGCGCCGCGTTGAGAATGTTCTGAAAAGGCGCGTCGACGTAGCAGAGCTTCTCGTAGATGTCGTCGGTGACCACCAAGCAGGAGTGGTCGGCGATTGTTTTGGCAAGCTCGACCAACGTCTTCTGCGGCGTCACAGCGCCAGTGGGGTTGCTCGGGCTGTTGAGAATGATGGCGCGCGTCTTGGGTGTCAGCGCGCGGCGCAGCGATTGCGCATCCGGGCAAAAACCATCTTCTTCGCGCGTGGTGACAACGACCGGCTTTCCGCCCGCAAGCGCCACCATCTCTGGGTAGCTGGGCCAAAACGGGGAGAAAACAATGACTTCATCGCCCGGATTCAGCACCGCTTGAAAGAAACTGTAGAGGGCGTGCTTGGCGCCGACCGTGACAATGATTTGTTCAGGCGCGAACGTGAGCGCGTTGTCTCGCAGCAGGGCTTCGCTGATGGCGGCGCGCAGCTCGGGCGTACCCGCCGTTGCCGTATACTTCGTGGCACCCGACTTCAAGGCGGCAACGATGGCGTCTTGGATATGGGCCGGCACGTTGAAGTCCGGCTCGCCAGCGGCGAAGTTGGCCAAGTCGATGCCCTTGGCCGCCAGCGCCTTGGCGCGCGCGTTGAGCGCAAGCGTTGGAGACGGCTGAATGACAGAGAGACGGGTTGCGAGCTGCATGGGCGGGCGTGTATCAGTCCGCTGCCCCCCTGTTCAACTCTTGGGGAACTTGCCGCGCAGTTGACTGAACACGTTGGCTGGAACGAGGCCCGCGACGTCACCCCCCATGCTGGCGACCTCACGCACCAGCTGCGACGAAATGTAGAAGTAGTCTTCCCCCGTCATCATGAAGACCGTTTCCACTTTGGGGTCGAGCTTGCGGTTCATGTTCGCCATTTGGAATTCGAACTCGAAGTCTGACACGGCGCGAAGGCCACGCAGCACCACGAACACACCCTTCTTGCGGACGTAGTCGACCAGAAGGCCCTCGAAATCATCGACCTCTACCCTGCTGTCGGGGCACGCATCACGAATCAGTTTCCGGCGTTCTGCCACGGAGAAAAGCGGCGTCTTCTTCGGATTGTTCGCCACCGCCACAATCAAGCGATCGAACATCGATAGACCCCGCGAAATCAGCGACAGGTGTCCGTTGGTCAAAGGATCGAAGGACCCCGGATAGATGGCGATGGGCATGGCGCAGCAGTCAAGACGCCCAGGACCAAAGCGTCAAGCCGCTCGGTACAGACTCACCCGAATGTCACCGAAGCCGCGTTCGTCTTCGCGCTGAAAGCACCCGACTGTTTCCAACAAAACTTCGTCTGCGTCGTGCTCCACGACCACCCAGCCGTTCTTCGCCACAAGTGCGGCCGCCGACAACGCTTCCAACACGCCGGCCCCCTGCCGACTTGCATAAGGCGGGTCGGAAAACACCAGTTCGAACGCGCCCCCTCGCGCACGGAGTGTTTCCAAGGCCCGCTCGACGGGCGAGCGCAAGAGTTCCATCTGTTCCGAAACACCCAGCGCCTTCGCGTTGTCGGTCACCAACTGCTGTGCCTCTTTGCCATGGTCCACAAACACCACGAAAGCCGCCCCACGCGACAAGGCTTCGAACCCTAGCGCGCCGGTGCCGGCGAAAAGGTCTAAGACACGGATCGGCTCAAACGTTTGACCCAGCACATTGAACAGGGTTTCGCGAACCCGATCGGCGGTCGGACGAATCTCACGCCCGACAGGGGCGAGAAGCCGTCTACCTCGTGAGAGGCCACCGACGATGCGCACGCAACGCGCATCTCATAAGAGGCAACGAAGCGCCAGCTTGCCGCGCCTCCGAGAGGCATTCGAATCGAAATGGCGAACGCCGGGTTATCGATCCGACCCTTTCCCGGTTGTCTGCGGAGAAGGGGTGCCAGTGGTCACCGAGGTGCGACCCGCCCGACGTAAACGCTGGATCAGTTCTGTGGAAGGAGGTGTTTGCCCAAAGTACGCGTCGAGCTGCGCTTGGACCTCTTGAGGCACATTCGACGTGACACCGGCAGCAATCGAAAACTCCCCGAGGAGACGAAGTGCTTCCGGTGGTGGTGTTTCGGACAACGGTGCTCGGGAGAGGAGCAGGAGCGCGACGACATCGCGTACCTGTTCTCGTGTAAACCGGAGCTGCCCCTTTTTGTCTCGCTCCTGGAGGGCGCCCAGGATCTCTTTGGCAAAGGTGCTCGTCGGCTGAGTCATCGAGGAGTTGACCCCAGCGACCTCAGATAGCGCATTCGCCCTCTCGCGCGGTCGTACTCCTCGTAACGGCCATTCAGTCGCGGGCGGATATCCGTTTCCTGCGCGTTCCATGCAGCCTCGAAGTCCTCGCGGTGGCGCATCCGGTCGATGGCGGCAAAGTAGAGGAGCGCCGCCGCTTCCAGTATGGCCTCATCCTGAAAGGCAGCGAAATCGGCGGCCGCATCGCCGAGCCAATGCCGCACGTCCACCTGAGAATCGGCGGCCGCGAGCAAAAGCTGCACTCCAACGGTCTCAACTGAATCGGAAACAATATCGAGCCCGGGTCTGGAGTAGACGAGGTCTATAGGATGGAGGCTTACCTTCGCGAACGGGATGCCCGCCGCCTCGGCGCCTGCCGCAATCAAGTTGTGATGCTTGCGAAACTCAGTCTCCCATGTGTTCTCTTCGGGCTCCCGAACCGGAACCCATCGCATCGGCGAATCTTGGTATCCCGCTACGGGCTCAGCCGTACTCAACGGGTTCTCCTTGGCCCTTCTGACGAGATCTTTGACCTCCGGCGCATCGGCAAGAGCCTTTGCCACGGGATGGTTCATGACTCTTCTGAGAAGCTCCTCGGAGCGACCGCCCCGCTCATTTCCAACCACGGTGGGTAGGAACGCAGACAAGCGCGCTGCAAACTGAGCGGCATCCTTATCCAGCGCGGCGAAGATCGCCAGGGCATAGTTGGCCTCTGGATAGCCCCATTTGCAGGCATCTTGGGCGCCGGGGAAGGTGTGCGTTAACTCGTTGCTCCGTAGGAAAGCCGCTTCGGCTTCGGGCAGCTCGCCGGCCCAACCCAGTGCGATCCCGTGAAGATACATGAAGCCTGGATTCCCGGGAGCTTTCTTCACGAGCTCTCGCGTGCGCAGGAGCGGGGCCACGCACTCTTCGCGTGTTCTAGGGGTAGTGTTCAGAAGCCTTTGGATGGCCGTCACCTGATCCAGTACGTCGGCCGTGTAGGACTTGGGAAAACACCAGTCGGGCAGAGGCCCTACTGCCACGAGTAGCGTCGCCTGACGTACCGAGACGGGAGCACCCGCAATGGTCATCCGACGAGGAATTCTGACAGTCATTTTGCGGCTCCCCTACACGGCATTGGCAGATTATCGCCCCCCGCCCGTTCCCAGTTGCGGGGGTGCAGGACGAAGGGTGCAGGACAAAGGGTGCAGGACAACTTTGCGCGGGTTGTGGGCTGGCGAAGGAAAAGCGTAGGGATGATCAACATTTAGGGTGCGGATTCGATCATTCCCCATGACGAAAGCCATCCATCCCGGGGCACTGCAAATTCTGGACTGGTACCACAGGGTGCAAAACGTCATGGCCTTCCTCAAGAAGCTGCTTGGCGAAGAAGACTTGGTGTGTCTCAGACTATGGAAGCAAACAACCGAGACGCTTCTCGCCCGCGAAGAGGTCTAGGACGCGAATCGGCTCAAACGTTTGACCCAGCACATTGAAAACGGTTTCGCGGACCCGATCGGCGGTCGGACGAATCTCGCGCCCTTCCGGAGTCAAAAGCCGTCTACCCCGTGACAGGCCACCGACGATGCGCACGCAGCGCGCATCTCATAAGCGGCGACTCAGCGCCAGGTTCACGCGCCTGTGGATTCGCGAACCTACCCTGGCAGGGGCGGAGCAGTCTGTCCGGCGCTCTCAGTGATTCGGACGACGGCCTTGGAGAACGGCAGAGGGCGCATCGATTCAAAGTCTGCGATGAGCCTGCGAACTTCTCCGTGCAACTCCGTTGGCCAATCGTCGAGGGAGAAGACGACCTCGCCGCGGCGCTTGAGAAGGGCATCCACGAACTTCGGCTCGTCCCAGAGGAACTCTCGAAGCTCAGCTGGAACCTTCGCGAACGCAAGCATTCCCCCGAAGAAAATTGCCGTGCTGGTCACTTGGTTCGGGCCAAGTACAGTCAACGCCGCCTCAGTGCACGTGCCCAACATGAGCGTACGTTTCGCTCTCGATTTGAATCGTCGTGTGGTCGATGCCAAAGCGCTCGACGAGGTCATGCTTCACGGCGGAGAGAATCTCGTCGTTGTTGCCGATGGCCGGTTCCTTCACCACCAGGTGCGCCGACAGTGCATACATGCCGCTGGAAATCGTCCAAACGTGGAGGTCGTGGACCGCAACAACGCCCTGGACCCCCATCATGAGCCCCCGAACGGCATCGAGCTCAACGTGCGCAGGCACCGCTTCCAGAAGCACATCGACAGCGTCACGCAAAAGGCGCCAGGCACTCACAACGACAACGCAGGCAATCAAGATCGACAAGAGCGGGTCGACCCAGCGCCAGCCGGTCAGGGCCATGACACCTGCGCCGACGAGAACCCCCACCGACGAGAGGGCATCGCCCAGAACGTGCAAGAAAGCCGACCGAACGGGCAGCGCGTGGGAGTGCCGCAAAAACGCCAGCGACATCAAGTTGCCAATGAGTCCGATGGCAGCGATTGCAGCCATCGGAGCCAGCTGAATCTGCGGCGGCGCACGAAAACGTTCCACGGCCTCTAAAACAATGACCGCGGTCATTCCGACAAGCAGCAGCCCGTTCGCGAGCGCACTCAGAATTTCGAGCCGGTAGTAACCGTAGGTTCGCCGCGGGTCCGCGGGCCTTGAGGCAAACCAAATCGCCATGAGACTCAACGCCAGTGCGGCAACGTCACCCCACATGTGGCCCGCGTCGGACAAGAGGGCCAGCGAGCCTGTCCAAAACCCGCCGATAAGCTCGGCCACGGCAAGAACGCCCGTTAGCGCGAGGGCGGTCCACAGGCGACGACGGTCCTTGTGCCGAGAGTCTGCGGTGTGCCGATGAACGTGTTTTCCCAAGGACGGGCTCATTTTAGGCATCCCCGCGTTGCCTCTGCACCAAACAGCTGCTTATAAGCCCGCGGCCCCTGTGGGCATCCCCATGATCGCTCGAGAACTCATCCGAAACATTGCCATCGTTGCCCACGTCGACCACGGAAAAACCACATTGGTTGACTTCATGCTGCGCCAGTCCGGCGTCTTTCGCACCAATGAAGCCCTCACCGAGCGGGTGATGGACTCCAACGACCTGGAGCGCGAAAAGGGCATCACGATTTTGGCCAAGAACACCGCGGTCACCTACCGCGGCCATCACATCAACATCATCGACACCCCTGGCCACGCCGACTTCGGTGGTGAGGTAGAGCGCGGCCTGCGCCTTGTGGACGGTGTGCTTTTGCTCGTGGATGCGGCCGAAGGCCCCCTGCCCCAAACGCGCTTCGTTCTGGGGAAAGCGCTGGCCCTGGGTCTCAAGACGGTTCTCGTCATCAACAAGATCGACCGCTCCGACGCACGCCCCAAGGAAGTACTGGACCAGGTGTACTCGCTCTACATCGACCTCGGGGCCGACGACACGCAGCTGGAATTCCCTGTGCTGTACACCATCGCGAGACAGGGCCTCGCTTCCACCAGCCTGGAGACACCGGGCAAAGACCTGCGGCCGCTGTTTGAGGCGATCTTGGGCCATCTGTCCCCTCCACCCGTGGGTGAGGGCGACAACCTCCAGCTCCTTGTCGCCAACCTCGACTACGACGACTACGTCGGCCGCCTCGCCATCGGGCGCATTCACGCCGGAAAGCTCACCCAGAATCAGAACGTCGCGGTGATTCGTGACGGTGGAAAAGTCGAATCTGCAAAACTCATGCGCTTGTACGGATTTTCCGGACTGAAACGCGTGGAAATCACGGACGCAGGTCCTGGTGAAATCGTCAGCCTCGCAGGCATCGAGAACATCTCAATCGGCGACACCGTCGCGTCTGTTGAGTCCCCCAAGGCCCTGCCCCGCATTTCGGTCGATGAACCGACGATGATGATGGTGTTTCGCGTCAACGACGGACCGCTCGCCGGGCGCGAGGGGAAATATGTCACCTCGCGCAATTTGCGCGAGCGCCTCACACGCGAAGCGTATCGAAACGTGTCGATTCGCGTGGAAAACACAGAGACGCCTGACGCTTTTCGCGTCGTGGGCCGTGGCGAACTCCAGCTGGCGGTCATCATCGAAACGATGCGCCGCGAAGGCTACGAACTCACGGCATCGAACCCCGAGCCAGTCACCAAGGAAGTCGACGGCGTTGTTCACGAGCCGATGGAACTCATGGTCGCTGACCTCCCGGAAACTTCCGTCGGCGTTGTCACGGAACGGCTAGGGCCTCGCAAAGGCCGGATGACCGACATGTCCCCTTTGGGGGGCGGGCGCACACGCCTCACCTTCCGAATCCCCGCGCGTGGGCTTGTGGGCTTTCGGAGCGAATTCCTCACCATCACCCGTGGCGAAGGCATCATGTCGACTCAGTTCGACGGCTACGAACCTTGGTTCGGCTACATCCCCAAACGAAGCAACGGGGCCATTGTCTCGGACCGCGCGGGCGACACTGTGCCCTATGCGCTCTTCAGCATTCAGGAACGCGGCAGCCTGTTCGTGGGCCCAGGCGTCCAGGTGTATGAGGGCATGGTCATTGGCGAGCACGCGCACCCGTCAGACTTGAACGTCAACGCGTGCCGCGAGAAGAAGCTGACCAACATCCGTGCTGCTGGGCGCGACGAAAACGTCATCCTCACACCGCCACGCGACATGTCGCTGGAAAAGGCGCTGGAGTGGATTGCGCCCGACGAACTGGTCGAAGTGACGCCCAAGTCTGTGCGGCTTCGTAAGCGGCAACTGGCCTCAGGCGAGCGCTACCGCGCCGACCGAGAGCGCAAGCGCGAAAACGAGCGCGAGTAGGCCGACCGCTGTCGTAGCCGGAAAGCCTGCGCAGCTAAGCGGCTCGAAGCACTCGATATGCAACGTTTCACTCCCGTGCCGCGAGCGGAGCCCATCCATGCGTTGTGGCGAGAGTGCCTGTCAGCTTCGCAATGACGCAGTGCGGCCCCTCCTGAGGATCCCGTAGCGCACGTCCACATAAGTGTCTGTATTTACAATATAAATGTTTTTGGATAGGCGCTTGTCATAAAATGGATTACTCTTCTGACATGACATCGACGCTCGCTAAAGAGATCGTAAGGAAGGCCTCTGCCGTTCCAGAGGGTACGCCTCTTCTGGCCAAAGAGTTCCTCCATCTGGGAAGCCGCGCCGCAGTGGATCAATCCTTGTCGCGCCTCGTAAAGAGCGGCCAGCTGATTCGAGCCGGACGAGGAATCTATGTTCGCCCCGTCGACACCCGTTTCGGCGTGCGTCCGCCATCGGTCCCCAGGGTCGTTGAGGGTCTAGCCGCTCTAAAAGGGGAAGCGGTGGTTCCTCACGGCGCTGCCGCAGCCAATGCGCTCGGTCTGACGACCCAGGTTCCCATGCGAACGGTGTACCTGACCTCAGGCCGCACGCGTCGACTCTCGCTCGGCGCTCAGAGCATCGAGCTTCGTCATGCGCCCCCATGGCAGCTCGCTTTGCCGCAGGGGCGCGCAGGTCAAGCGATTCGGGCACTCGCCTGGTTCGGTCGCGCACGAGCTGGCGAAGCCTTGCAAGCCCTCCAAGGAAAGCTCTCAAATTCAGAACGCCAAGAACTCGCCAAGGTCCAAGGTCGTCTTCCGACATGGATGGCCTCGCAGTTGGGTGCGCTCGCACATGGCTGAGGCCTTCCTCCAGCTCAGCAGCGAAGATCGCAACGAAGCACTGGGCGTCGCAGCCGCAGCCTCCGGCCGTCCAACTCACCTCCTCGAGAAGGACGTTTGGGTCGTCTGGGCGCTACGCGCGATGTTCGAATCGGAGTTCGGCGCGCATCTTGTCTTCAAAGGAGGAACGTCCCTCTCAAAGGCCTATCGCGCGATTCGACGGTTTTCTGAGGACGTTGACCTGACGTACGACATTCGAGCCATTGCGCCGGATCTTGTGGGAGCGGACGTCGCGGAGGCTTTGCCTTCAACCAAGAGCCAAGAGAAAAAGTGGACCAAACAGATTCGTGACCGCCTGGAACAATGGGTCGCTGAGTCGGCGTTGCTGTTGATTCGCAGCCGCCTCCAGCGTGAACAGCTCGATGCGACGGCGAGCGTCGACGCCGAAAGCCCTGAGGTCCTCCGCATCGAATACGAACATTCAGCCTCGGGCTCCGGCTATGTCCAGCCTGTCGTGCTCCTCGAATTCGGCGCCAGGTCGACCGGCGAGCCGTGCGATCCAATGCCGGTCACATGTGATGCCGCTGAATACCTGCCCACGCTCACCTTTCCAGCGAGCGCGCCAAGAGTGATGAAAGCGGAAAGGACGTTCTGGGAGAAGGCCACTGCCGTCCACGTTTTCTGCGTCGGCGGCAAGCTGCCTGGATCACGTTTCTCGCGCCATTGGTACGACCTTGCTCAACTCGATCAAGCGGGGCACGTTGACGGGGCTCTTCGGCGCAAGGATGTCGCCACACAAGTCGCTCAACATAAGAAGATGTTTTTCTCGGTGAAGGCCGGCAATGGAGAGACGGTCGACTATGCGATAGCCATCGCAGGCGGGCTGCGACTGCTTCCCACGGGTCCCAGGTTGGCTTCTCTCGATGAGGACTACCGTCAAATGATCGATGACGGACTTTTGCTCGATGGGGCCAAATCCTTCGAGGAAATCATCGAGGCATGCCGACGGCTTGAGGCACGTGTGAATGCAGCGATGACCAGCAAGTGACCCTCTAACCTACGCGGCCCGAAGCACTCGATACGAGACGCGCGGACTACTCTTTACCGTGCGCGGCGCGCATCGCGCCTTTCACTGCCGGGCGCACCATGACGACGCCCTGGTTGTGGCCAGGTACTGCGCCCTTGATCAGCAAGAGGTTTCGCTCGGCGTCGACATCGACCACTTGGAGGTTCTGGGTCGTGATGTTCTCGACACCATAGTGCCCAGGAAGCTTCTTGTTCGGGTACACGCGACCTGGCGTCTTACGCTGACCGATGGCGCCTGGGTGACGACGGTGTTCGTGCGTGCCGCGCGTGTTGGTCTGGGCGCCCTTGAAGCTCCAGCGGCGCACAACACCCTGAAACCCTCGACCCTTGGAGACGCCAGTGATGTCGACGAGCTGCCCCTTCTGAAAGAGCTCGACCTTCACCGCGTCGCCGATGTTCGCCTGACCGACTTCGTCGGCTTGAACACGAAACTCTTTGAGACGCGCTTTCGCAGTAGCACCGGCCTTCTTGAATGCGCCGGCCCGCGCCTTGTTGAGGCGGCTTTCCTTCACATCGCCCAGACCCACGACCAAAGCGGTGTAGCCGTCCCTTTCCGCTGTCTTCTTGCCGACGATGGCGCAGGTCGACGCGTCGATGACCGTGACGGGCACAAGGTTGCCGTCCTCATCAAAAACCTGCGTCATCCCAACTTTTTTCCCCAGTAAACCCTTCACATCGTCCTCACAGAAACTGCCCGCGCTACGGGCGCCATTTTGAAAGCGGCGCACCATAGGCAAACCCTGGAGCGCAAGCAAGCGGCCGGCACTATTTCGCTTTATCCAGCTTCAAATAGAGGGGAGCCAAGGCGGGATCCGGAACCCGTAGGGCGTAGCACTCCCCCCCAAGCAGGTAGAGCGCCTGGTCCAGGAACTCCTCGGAGGCGCGATTCGCCTCCACGCACGCGGCGATGTCCGCTTCCAATTCCGCTGCGGCAGCGGCGAGCTCCGCCTTTTGAGCTTCCGCCTCATCATCCATTTCAATCAAGCGCCGGTACGCCAAAATCGCTTCTTCCCCGGCCGAGCCGGGTTCTGGCGACAGCATGCCGGCAAGTGCTTGCTCAAGCTCAACGGCTTCGCGATCCGCGCGCATCGCAGACACACGCGCGCGCTTGAGCTGCACCTGGCCCTCGTCCCGTTTGATTTGAGCGACACCCGGCAGCTCCAACGACGCCTGTCGTTTCTCCGCCATCCGAAGCGCGCCTTTCAGTGCCCGTGCATCTCCTCGCAAGTGTTGCAGCTTCCGGCGTGCGTCTTTCACTTGAGAGGCCACGCCGTCCACAGCGCGCTTGTTCTCTTTCACGATGGCCTGGCACTCCAGACGTTCTTGCTCTTGGGCTTCGACAAACGCACGGTAGCGAGCATCTGTTTGGTTGAGCTGGTCTTCCAGTGCCACGAGCTCTTCTTGCTTTTGCAGCAAGTCCTCCTCGGCGCGGAAAACCCGGTCCATGGTCTTGGGGGGATGCGGCCGCTGCGCCAGGCGTTCTCGTGCCAAATCGCCCAACTCGAAGACCAACGCGTCGTACGCCTCTGCCCGGCCCATCGTGGCCTTCCTAGCACACAGCGTTGCTGTGGGCGTTTGGCGCAGAATGGACGACCTCATCGCTCAGGCTGCGCGCTTTTGGGGGCGACCCAAGAACGCGACGTGCCAGGCGGGTTGAGTAGAGTGTTGGCACGATGCCCCCTTCACCGCGTTTGGTCGAAACGCAGAACGCTGCCGAACAGTCGAGCAGAGTCATGCAGTCCCTGTCGGCGAACATCTCCCGCGCCATTTTGGGCAAGGAAGCACAGGCCAAGCTTTCGGTGACTTGCCTCGTTGCAGGTGGACACCTGCTTCTGGAGGACATTCCGGGCGTTGGGAAGACGACGCTGGCCGAATCCATCGCTCGGTCTTGCGACTTGTCGTTTGCGCGGATTCAGTTCACCTCAGACCTGCTGCCTGCAGACGTCGTCGGCGCACCGGTGCTTGACGCGCAGAATGGCGGTTTCAAGTTTCGCCCCGGCCCGCTCTTTCACCAACTGGTGTTGGCGGACGAACTCAACCGCGCACCGCCGCGCACGCAGTCGTCTCTTCTGGAAGCGATGGCGCAAACACAGGTCAGCGTGGACGGCATCACGCACGCACTGCCGACGCCGTTCGCGGTCATCGCGACGCAGAACCCGCTTGACTTTGCCGGCACGTTCCCGCTTCCGGATTCACAGCTCGACCGTTTCTTGATGCGGCTGTCGCTTGGCCACCCTTCGCCAGAAGTCGAAGCGAAGATGGCCGCCACTCGAGGTCGCGCCAACCCTGCCTTAGGCCTCTCGCCTGTCCTCGACACGCGCGGCTTGCTTGAGCTCCAACGCGTCGCGGAATCGGTCGCCGTGAGCGATGCCGTGGCGGAGTACGCGGTGCGCCTGGCGCAGGCCACACGGCGCCACCCTGAACTCGAACGGGGCGCTTCGACCCGCGCTGTTCTTGCGCTGACAAGCGCCGCGCGCGCCCATGCGCTCTGGGAAGC
>JBJXGM010000036.1:0-77509 GCA_046155985.1 Myxococcaceae bacterium
AGGCACTTTTTCGTCACGGGGACGCAGTGCCTCCTTGAAAAGCGCGTTCGGAACGAGTGGCTGCGTGCGGGCTGGGGGATGCCTTGGGACCCACTCCTGAAGAGCTGCGTTCGTTCGGCTAACGCCCAACCGACTCGCGCCGACTGCAAGGGGCACAGCAATGAAAAGGCCCACTCCCACCCACAGCGCGGGCGGCACTCCGGGCAGATATGCAGCGTGCAGCGCGACCCAGTCCAACGCGACATCGCCACCGAAAATCCCTGCGATTGCACCTGTCGTGGCGCTCAATGCGCCACGCGCCAGCGGTTTGGACGCCCTTTCGAGCACGCCTTCGTGCAGTTTTTTGGAGCGGGCACCCCAGCGCTTGGCTCGAAACGGCGAAATCATCTGAGTCATTTTCAGGAGCACTGCGGCGCGGGTTGCCAAAACCCACACTCAAAGTGAGTTCACCCGGGTGAACCGGCCCATTTCAGGGCTGTAACGCAGTGCGTTGCGTTGCGCTAACTCTTCCGAATCAAGAACACCGCGAAGCGCGGCGCGCTCGACGCGGCGGCAAGCCAGCCGACAGGCGCCGCGACAGAGTGTCCCGTCATCGGAAAAGTGAGCGGGCCACTTTCCCACGTGCCTGTCAGAATGGGCGGCGCGAAGGGATCAGCGGCGAGGCGTACTTCGTAGTCGTCGCCCGCCTCCAAGAACGTCGACACGTCGGCGTCGACAGTGGGCGAAAGCGACCAGTTGTACACCACCAGAAATGCGCGGTCGGGTTCGTAGCGATTTTGACGCAGCGCAACCCATGCGCCCGTCGGCATCGTCAGCGAATGCGTACTGGTGGCATCACCATTCATCGCCGCCTGCCAGCCGGCGAAGTTGAGCGCGCTGCCATTCGCCCCAAACGGAAGTGTTCGCCCGCCGTAGTAGTGGTTGTTTCCCCAATCGCTGCGCGTGGCGGACGCAGGGGACTGGTGCGACACGAGGATGTTGCTTCCAACGATGGCATTGTCCCGCGCGGTAACGTCGGTAAAGTTTGCCACGCCCAAAAGCGCCAAGCCCCCGGCAAACGTGTTCCCCCGCAGTTCCAATGAGCCGCCCAAGCCAAGGTCAATGCAGTTGAAGCAGGCATTGGCGTAAATCGCGCGCTCCTCCGGTGCGCTGTCGACCCCGTGGTAAGTGAAGTTGTTCAGCACATGAATTCGGTCGGCGGGGTAACTCCCATATCCACCCACCAAAATGGTATTGAGACGCCAAGCCGAGTCAGACAACACGCCACTTTCGGCCACCACGTTGCCTTCGATGCGAAACCCCTGAGTGCCGCCAGGGTTTGGGTACATGTGAACGCCGAAGCCAAAGCCATTGAGAAAAATGCTGTCCGTGATGCGCTTTTCGCCAGTGTCGTTCTGCGCGTAGACACCGTGCCCGTGGGTGACGTCTGTGTCTGTGTTTTGACTGCCACAGTTGTAGACGAGGGCGCCGTAGATTTCGGCGTCCACCGCTTCGCGCCAAAAACCAAACGCGTGCCCCGTGTCGTGAACCACGAAATTCACCAGCGACACGTTCGGCCCCTGCACTTGCGTGGCCATGGGGCGAAAGCGGGGTGAAGCGTCGTTGGGCAGCACGCCACGCGCTTCGTTGGTGTTGGTGATTTCGAGGCCCCAATACGTCGTCCAGCCACCGTTGATTTGCAACGCGGCGCCACCGGCGTTTCGCCGGTTGTCGGCAAGAATGGCGCGCTCGCCGGGCGCCACCCGCACAAGCGTTGGCGTTTCGCGCGTGCCCGAAAGCGTGCTGTCGAACACACCCGCGTAGGTGCCGGCATGAAGCCAAATCGCATCACCGGCCGCGATTTCTGAACGTTGCGCCAATGCCGAAGCGAGGTCCCAAGGGCTCTCTTCGGTTCCAGCGTTGGTGGCGAGCCCCGTGGGCGAGACGTGCCACTGCGTACCCGTCCCTGGCTGTCCCGGCGGGTCGGCAGGCGGTGTGTTGCCAAAACATCCGTCAAACGAAGCGCACGCACTGACGCCAAGCGTGAGGGCGAGCCAGAGCTGTCGATGCATGATTTTCATGTGAGCCCGGACGACACTGCCCTAGCGCAGGCCCACCTTTCCATGCAAAACAGCGCCATGGGACCGACCCTTCCTGTGGTTGGCGTGGTGATGGGCAGCAAGACCGACCTCGAGACACTCGAGGGAGCGACGGAAATGCTCGACGCACTCGAGATTCCGTACGAAGTCAAAATTGTCTCCGCCCATCGCACGCCAGACTTCATGTTCGAATACGCCGAGACCGCAGCCAAGCGCGGGCTACAGGCCATTATTGCTGGCGCCGGTGGCGCGGCACATTTGCCCGGCATGCTGGCGAGCAAGACGTTGCTCCCTGTCATCGGCGTGCCTGTTCCTGCCACGGCGCTCAACGGACTCGACGCCTTGCTCAGCATCGTTCAAATGCCCAAGGGCACGCCGGTGGCGACCATGGCGATTGGTCGGCCAGGCGCTGCGAATGCCGCGGTGTTTGTCGCTCAGCTGCTGGCGCTCAGCCAACCCAAGCTGCGCGAAAAACTCTCGCAATGGAAAACGGCGCGCACACAAGAAGTCCTCGCCAACACGATTCCCTGATGGCCGAACCTATCCTTCCAGGCGCAACGGTCGGCATTTTCGGCGGCGGTCAGTTGGGGCGAATGCTCGCCATGTCGGCGCGTTCGCTGGGTTACCACGTGGATGTGTTGGACCCTGATGCGTCCTGCGCCGCGCGTTTCGTGGTGGATCGCTGCATCACGGCTCGCTTCGACGACGTCACCGCGGCCGAAACCCTGGCCCGCCAGTCGCAAGTCGTCACGATTGAAATTGAGAAAGTGTCCCTGGCGAGTCTTCACGCTGCTTCGCGTTTGGCACCGCTGAGGCCGTCTGCCGATGTCCTGAAAATGGTTCAAGACCGCGCGGTGCAGAAGCGTTGGTTGTCAGGAAATGGGTTTCCTCTGGGGCGTTACCGTGAAGCCGATTCTGCGGCAACGCTCGCTGATGCGGTCCAGCAGCTGGGCGGGGCTTGCTTCGCCAAGGCCCGAATGGGCGGCTACGACGGTGGTGGCCAGGCCCAGTTGTCCAAGCCGGAAGAAGCCACCACCGCTTGGTCAGCTTTAGGGGCGTCTCCGTGTGTTGTTGAACTGGGACTGGATTTGGAAGCCGAGCTTTCCGTTTTGGTGGCACGTTCGCCCTCCGGCCAGGTGGCGGTTTACCCGCCTGCACTGAACCACCACACGCAGCGGATTTTGGATTGGTCCGTGCTCCCAGGCCCCATGGACCCCAAGGTCGTTGCGCGCGCGACCGACATTGCCCGTGAAATCGCCACGCTGCTTCGTGTCGAAGGCCTTTTGGTGGTGGAGCTGTTTCTCACGACGCGCGGAGATATTTTCGTCAACGAGCTTGCGCCCAGACCGCACAATTCCTTCCACGCCACCGAGCTTGCTTGTCAGACCTCTCAATTTGAACAAGCGATTCGCGCAGTCTGTGACTTGCCGCTGGGCGAAACTGCCGCCGAGCGGCCCGTGGCGCTGTGCAATCTTTTGGGTGACCTGTGGATGGGGCAGAAGCCTCCGCCTTTTCACCGTGCATTGGAGTTGCCCGGCGTGAAGTTGTACCTGTACGGGAAGCGCGAAGCGCGCGTAGGACGCAAAATGGGGCACCTTTTGGCGGTGGGAAAAACTCCCGATGAAGCTGTGTCGCGCGTGCGACAAGCCAGAGAACGACTTTTGTCATGAGCACGGTCACCGTTGGAATCATCGGGGGTTCGGGGCTGGGTCAGGCGCTTGGCGCGCTCGGTGGCGAGCGCGTCAAGGTTGAAACGCCTTTCGGCCCACCCTCCGCAGACCCCTGGGTGACGGAAGTTTCAGGCGTGCGCTGTGTTCTTCTGCCGCGTCACGGCGAAGGGCATCGTTTCCCGCCGAGTCAGGTTCCGTATCGCGCGAACATTTGGGCGTTGAAAAAGCTGGGCGTCACGCGCGTGTTGGCCAGCGCGGCCGTGGGCAGCCTTCGTGAGGCCATTGCTCCGCGCGAGCTGGTGATTTGTGACCAAGTCATCGACAAAACTTTCCGCCGCACCAACACGTTTTTCGACGACGTGGTCGTGCACACCGAGATGGCGGCGCCGTTTTGTCCGTCGCTTCGAAAAACGTTGCTCGACGTGGGCTACAAAAAGACGCGGGTTCACGACAAGGGCGCCTACGTGTGCGTTGAAGGACCGCAGTTTTCAACACGCGCGGAGAGCGAATTGCACCGGGCGTGGGGCGCGGACGTCGTCGGGATGACGGTGATGCCCGAGGCGCGTTTGGCCCGTGAAGCCGAGCTTTGTTACGCGCTCATCGCCTTGCCGACCGACTACGACTGCTGGCGCCCGCCTGTGGCAGAGGTGTCTCACCAAGAACTCCTTCAGGAAATCCTGGGCAATCTCGATGCCGCTCGAGGACATGCGCTGGAATTGATTCGCAACGTGCTGCCCGAAATCAGCCAACTTGCGGCAAGCGTGTGCGGCTGCCAGCACGCACTGGGAAAGGGCGCGATTTGGACGGACCCGGCCCGCATTCCTGCGGAAACACGGCAGCGTTTGGCGCTGCTCCTCGATAAGCACTTGCCGCGCTAGACTTGCTCGCGATGCGCAGATTCGGTCTTGCTCTTGTGTTGACGCTGGTCCTTGCGCCCAGCGCGTTTTCTCAGGATGGCGGCGAAGGCAGAGTCGAAGACATCGCGCGCGAAGCGGATGTGTTGCAGCAGGGACTTTTGCCAAGCGACTTGAGCGCGTTGCTGGACGCACCGCTTCCCTTGGACGAACTGCCGGAAGTCTCTGAGACGCTGCCACCTGTCGACAGCATCTTGCCCGACTTGGAACTGCGCTACCCCGACGCTGAGCAAATCTACAAGGCTGTCGTGGAAGCCGAGGAACGCGCGCTTCAAAAGCAGTCCGAGCAGCCTTGATCACCCTGGGGGTGATGGCGCGGGCACCGCTCCCCGGGCACTGCAAGACGCGCATCGCGCGCACGCACGGTGATGATTTTGCGGCCGCGCTTTATGGCGCGATGCTGAAAGACACGCTGACGCAATTGGCGACGCTTCCCGTCCGACACATGCTGCTCGGCGCGCCCGACGACGGCATGACGACGCTGCGCGATTACGCCACGCCACCGTGGACACTGCATCCACAAGAGGGCACTGACTTGGGTGCGCGAATGCTGTCAGCGTTTCAGCGATGGGCCAGCCCCGAGAAACCATTCGTCATCTGCGGCAGCGATGCGCCCCTGCTACCTGTCGATGAACTCGCGGCGAACTTGACGCGTTTGCATGAGCCCCGGACAGCGCTTATCGGCCCGAGCAGCGACGGTGGCTACTGTTTGCTGGGGCTGCCACGCCCAGAGCCGCTGCTCTTTTCTGACATGCCCTGGAGCACGCCGCGGGTGAGGGAAATCACTTGTCATCGCCTTCGGGCGCTCCAATACAACGTCATCTCGCTCTCGGAGACGTTCGACGTGGATGAATCTGCTGACGTTGAACGCCTCGCAGAAGCGCTGAGTCTGTCACCTGAACGCGCGCCCGCCTCTGCCCGGTTCTTGTGGGGAGACAGTCCGCAACGACTATCACCGCGCCAGTGACACCACCCATTGGTTGGCAAGGTCGACGAGGTAGGCCGTTGCGCCATCCTCCGACACCACGAGTTGTGCCAGCGCGTTGTCCACGCGGCGCGGGTACACGTACAGCCATCGGGGCGTGAAGTTCTGGCCCAAGTTGAGGACGGCCACATCGTTGCTGCCCGAAAGTGTCACCAACAGAATGAGCTGCGCGTTGGGCAATACCTTCACGTTCGAAGCCGCAAGACTTTGACCATCAGGCCCTGGGGGAAGTGGCACGTAGCTCAGCGTGCCCCAGAGTCTGGCCAACAAAATCGGTGCAGCTCCCGACGGGGGCCAATGCTCGAAAAACGTTTGACCGAAATCGGTACGAATGGTGATGAGACTGCCGTCCGGCAAGGCCGCCAGTGGCGCGGGCGATGTGAAGGTTCGGTTCACCAAAGCAGCGTGTGTTCCGAGTTCAGGCGTTGTTCGGCCGCTTCCAGCGATGAGAATGACGTCTTCGCTGTAGTCACCCGCACCGCCCTGGCAGTCCGCTCGCGCGATGACCAGAAACGTGCTGCCACCCGTGGGCAACAACCGTCTCGGAAGGGACACACGGCACGGGTCCAGCGTTCCAGGAATGTCGTGCTGAATGTAGGTCGCCGTGCCCACGCTGGGGTCGAAGATGCTCCACGCCCATCCGCACGCGGGAAGCGTGAAGCCTCCGCCCTGTGCTTCGTTGGTGGCCAACATCGCGCCTCCCGAAGTCGCAGTCCCCCGCGTTGAAGCCAAAGAAATTGGGGGGAAACTGGCAATGGGCCGCGCGACGAGGTTCTCGTCAATGCACGTGAAGTTGACTGTCGCGCCGCTCAAGCAACCGCCCGCGACCGGTGCACCCTGGACCAGGGGCCACCCGCACAAGGAAGTATCGTGACGCACCATCGGTTCGGTGAATCGCGTATTCAAAATAACGCCGCCGTCAACCCCCACGTCTGGCGGCACGCCTGCGTCGACCATCGTTCCGCCATCCACGCCACCATCCACGCCACCATCAAAGCCCCCGTCGACTCCCCCATCGGGAAATACCGGCCCAATGATCGACGGGAAAGCCGTGCCCACTTGGGCGATGCGAAACTCTGTGTCGTTCACGCTGGCGGGGCGCGTCAACATGACGTTTCCTTGCTTGTCGTTGCCGACATGCGCCCAACCGCCGTCCAAGAGACGGTCATCAAATGGAATGAGCCGACCGTCCGGGGCCCCCATGATCAAAGGGCGCGTCGGGCCCCCAGTGCCCGCTGCGTCTCGAACGGTGAGCACGACGCCATAGGGCGTCGGCACAGGGGCCTTCGCTTCATCGGGCGCGCCGGGCACACGCACTCTCCCCGGCACAGGACGCATCCATCGCACCCGCGACAACATGGTGCTGAAATTGAGACGGGCCGCGTTTCGGTTCAGACCGAGTCCTTCGATGGATACGGAAACGAGCTTTTCGGTTTCTTGAAGTGTTTCCGTCGTGACGGGGGTGCCCGGAGGCATGGCGTCGACGCCCAAAGGTGGCGGTTTGTCGACGCGTGCTTCGAAAACATACGGAGCGGTCGCACCGGGCACTTCCGTCACCACGGCAGAGAGGCCACCGAGGCGAACATCGGGCGGGGCGAGCAAGGGCTGATCGGAAAACACACGAAACGTCAACGGCGCAATCGGCGCGATGCGGTTGGCCAAATCGGTCGTCAACACGGGAACGCGGGTGTCCACGTCAACCTCGACACTGGCTTCGTTGCTGGCTCCGGCCAGGCTGGTCGCCCGAAGAAGCAAGGTGATTCTCCCAACGCCTGCCTGATTGGGGTCCGAAACGAGGTAGGGCATGCACGGTCGCATGTCGATGACCGCTTGATAGGGCGCGTCGCGAAGTTCCAGCACCCGCGTCGGGCCGCAAAACGCTTGCACGGTGGCGACCCCGTCGGCCGAGCCCACTTCGACATCAATCACGGTCGACAAAGGCTCAAGCTTCCCAGGTTGCGGGCTCACGATTCGAATCGTCGGGCCCACGGGCGTCGTGCTTCCGGGCACAGCCAGGTCGCGACAGCCCAGATTCAGCAACGCCCATGAAGCCGCCAGCAGCCAACCCGCACGCATGAAGCCTCCTTCGCCAACGTGTGACGCGGAGCATGCTCTCAAAGAGGGCGCCAAACCCCAAGCGTTGTCAGCACTGGGTTTCACATCACAGAACGGGGTCACCTGTGCGCGTTCTGCAAGACAACCTGACCGTCCCCACTTCGGGTCGTGGACTCCACGACATCACCCACGCCGTTGCGCAGTTTCTGTCTGGCCAGTCTGTGCAAACCGGCCTGATGACGCTCTTCATCCGTCACACGTCGGCGAGTTTGTTGATTCAAGAAAACGCCGATTCAGATGTGCTGGCCGACCTCGAGCGGTTCATGGCTCGGCTTGTTCAAGATGGTGACCCCCTGTTTCGTCACACGGCCGAAGGCCCTGACGACATGTCCGCGCATGTTCGAACCGCCCTGACACAGACGCATCTGTCGATTCCTGTGAAGAACGGGCGGATGACGCTGGGCACTTGGCAGGCCCTCTACGTCTGGGAACATCGCCACAGGCCCCACCGCCGTGAAGTCGTTCTTCACTACTGCGGCGAGTAGTGCTTCGCCTGGAGCGCGAGCATCTTCAGCCTGCCTGAAGCGTGAAGCGAACAATTTCGGGTGGCGAACCCAGACGCATCGGCGGACCCACAAACCCTGTCCCGCGGCTCACGTAAATGTGGTTTTCCCCCACGCGGTAAAGCCCGCGCACATGCGGCCAGGCCCACCCTGCGATGACGGTGGCCGGGAAGACTTGGCCCCCGTGCGTATGCCCGGAAAGCTGAAGTCCGATTCCACGTTCCGACGCTTCGTCAAAGTTCGCGGGTTGGTGAGACAACAAGATGGCCGCGTGGTCTTCGGTCCGGCCACGGAGCGCTGCGTTGAGGTCGTAGCCCCGTCCGCGCTTGCGGGCCCCCCAATCATCGACGCCCACCATGTCGACCGCCCCGCCAGCGTCTCCGAGCACCACGTGGCGGTTTCGCAAGACGTGAAGCCCAAGTCCCTCAAGTGCCGCGCACCAGTCGTCAGCACCCGAGTAGTAGTCGTGATTGCCGGTCACAAAGAAAGTACCCCAGCGGTTTTTCAGGTTTTGCAACGGCGCCACGAAACGTCCCAACTGACTGACTGTGCCGTCGACCAAGTCTCCGGTAATCACCACGGCATCTGGGCGGAGCGCGTTGCTGCGTTCAACCAGGTGCTGAACAAATCCCTCTTGCAGCAGTGCCCCGATGTGAATGTCGGAAAACTGAACGAGCGTCATCCCCTCGAGGGTCTCGGGCAAACGCGGCAGCTTGAGCGCAACTTCCGTGACCTCTGCTGGCGTGATGGCCTGACGCACGGAGAAGGCCGACAAGCCCGACGCTGCAACGACACTTCCTGTGGCCAACGTCCGGGTCAAGAACAGTCTCCGCTCAGGCGACGTCGGCTTCGCCAAAACACGTCGGATCCGCTGGTTCAGAAAACCAACGACATCGATGGTTCCGAGAATTCCTGAAAGCGCGAGCGCGACACCGGACCAAACGGCCCCAAAAAACACGACAGCCTGTGTCCTCGCACTTGGCAAAGCGAACGCCAGCGGGCGGGACACAATCACCCACATCGCCAAGACGAACATCGCCAACGCCCCCCAGCGCCGAAGCTCGGGGTTTGTCGTCACATCGCGAACCAGACGCCGGTAGAGATACAGATGAATCCCGCCCAGCAGCACGGCACTGAGCGCGATGAAAAAAAGCAAACGAAACGCAAGCCGGGCCATCGGTGTTGCAGCATTTCACAACCTGACTCGAACCCCGCATCGAGTTATGACTTTGTTTTCATGCGATGGCTCGAGCGACTCGCCCTGCATCGCCCTGAGCTGCGCGCATGGGCGCTTTACGACTGGGCGAACTCCGCCATGGTGACCGTCATCGTCACGGCAGTGTTTCCGGTGTACTTCGCCTCAGTTTGTTCCGCGGGCGGGCCGGCGGGAGCAGCAACGTTTCGGCTGAGCACAGCCACTTTCGTCAGCATGGGATTCTCTGCCCTGCTCGCTCCGCTCTTGGGCGCCTGGGCCGATGTTGCCCCAATCAAAAAGAAGCTTCTTGCTTTCTTCGCCGCGGTTGGGGCGAGCGCCGTCGCGCTCATGTTTTTCCTCGAGCACGGTGATTGGCTTTGGGCGGCAGTGCTTTTCGGGATTGCCAACACGGCGGCCAGCGCGAGTTTCGTCTTCTACGATGCGCTTCTGCCGCACGTCGCAAGGCCTGACGAATTGAACCGTGTGTCCACCGCCGGCTACGCCCTGGGGTACTTGGGCGGTGCGCTGCTGCTGGCCCTCAACTTGGCGTGGATTCTCAAACCCCACCTTTTTGGTCTTTCGGAAGGCACGCTGCCCACGCGCCTGGCGCTTCTTTCCGTGTCCGTCTGGTGGATGGCGTTCACCGTGCCCTTGCTCCGGCACGTGGCCGAACCCGCGGTCGGGCAAGCGACTGAACGCGCGTCGGTTCGGACGGTGTTTCGTCAGCTTTGGGCGACCCTGAAAGAACTGTCCCGCCATCGTGATGCGGCCATGCTGCTTTTGGCGTTCTTGCTCTACAACGACGGCATCGGCACCATCATCCGCTTGGCGTCGAGCTACGGCACCGAGCTGGGCCTTCCGGGTACGGCGTTGATTGGCGCTATTTTGATGGTTCAGCTCATCGGGATTCCTGCGGCCTTCGCCTTTGGTGCGCTGGCTGACCGCTGGGGCGCTAAACAAACCATCTTGTTGGGGCTTGCCGTCTACGTTGGCGTCAGCTTCTTGGCGTTTCGCTTGCAGACGGTGACCGACTTTTTCGTCTTGGCGGGCTTGGTGGGGCTTGTCCAAGGCGGCACGCAGGCGCTCAGCCGCTCGCTTTTTTCCAGTCTCATCCCCAAACACAAATCCGGTGAGTTTTTCGGCTTCTTCGCTGTCTCGGAGAAGTTTGCCGGCATCTTTGGGCCGCTGTTCTTCTCCGTGTCGGCCTACCTGACGGGAAGCAGCCGCTCAGCCATTCTGTCCATCATCATCTTTTTTGTCGCTGGGGCGGTGCTGCTGCTTCGCGTGGACGTAGAGCGTGGGAAGGCTGTCTGAATCTGCCCGCAGTGTTGTATGCAGAACCGCAACGTGGCCCCCTCCCCTGCACAAGACTTCCATTACCCCGCTGAATGGACACCCCACCGTGCTGTCTGGGTGGCATGGCCATGCCACAAAGACCTCTGGCAAGAGAATCTGCCCGCGGCACAAGACAGCTTCGCCAAGATGTGCCGCATCATCGGTGAAAGCGAATCGCTCGAAGTTCTTGTCGACAACACCACCGCCGCAGCCGACGCCAAGCGTGCCTTGGGTGGACTCCCCGTGCGGTTTCACGATGTCCCTTACGGCGACATCTGGCTGCGCGACACAGCGCCCGTTTTTCTTCGCAACACAGACGGGCAAGTCGCGACCGCCCGCTTTCAGTTCAATGGCTGGGGCGGAAAGTATGTGCTTCCCAACGATGACAAGGTGTCGGCGGCCATTGCGAAGCGCGCCGACGCAGCGACGTTTGCGCATGGGTTTGTTTTGGAGGGCGGCTCTGTTGAGGTCGATGGCGAAGGCACGCTGCTCACGACACGACAGTGTTTGCAAAACCCGAATCGAAACCCAGGCGCGTCCGAAGCACAGGTCGCACAATGGCTCAACGCATCGCTCGGGACCAGACGCGTTCTTTGGCTGGATGAAGGCCTGCGAAACGACCACACGGACGGACACATCGACACGCTCGTGCGCTTTGTCGCACCGGGCCAAGTGGTCTGCATGTCACCCGCGGGCCCCGAAGACCCCAACGCGAAGGTGCTCCGCGACATCGCCCGTGCGCTGGAAGGGTTTTCGGATGCAGCGGGCCAGCGCTTGCGCGTGCATCACATCCCCTCACCGGGGTTGGTGGTGTCCGACGACGAAGAAGTCATGCCCGCGAGTTACGTCAATTTCTACATCGCCAACGGTGCTGTCGTTGTCCCCACCTACGGCGCGCCCAACGACGCCGCCGCGGTTTCTGCGTTGAGCGCACTGTTCCCCGAACGGAAAACGGTGGGGGTCTCCGCAAAGGCGATTTTGTCTGGCGGCGGGGCATTTCATTGCATCACTCAACAAGAGCCGCTCTCCGGGAGGCAGGAATGACGAAAGTCACTGTGGCTGCTTTGCAAACTTCATTGGGCGGGGCCCTTTCGGAAAACGTCGCGAAAGTGGAGAAGCTCGTTCGTGAAGCCGCCAAACGGGGCGCACACGTCGTGCTCCCCTCTGAGCTTTTCGAGGGCCCGTATTTTTGCCGCGAAGAACGCGACACCTTCTTTTCCTGGGCGAAGCCCTTGGACGGACACCCCACTTTGAAACGGTTTCAGGCGCTTGCGGCTGAACTGAAGGTGGTGATGCCCGTATCGCTTTTCGAAAAGGCGGGGCCTGAGTACTACAACAGCATCGCGATGCTGGATGCCGATGGGACTGTTTTGGGCACCTACCGCAAGAGTCACATTCCCGATGGGCCCGGCTATGAAGAGAAATTTTACTTTCGCCCAGGCGACACCGGATTCCGCACCTGGCAGACGCGCTACGGCGCCATCGGCGTTGGCATTTGCTGGGACCAATGGTTTCCCGAATGTGCTCGGGCGATGGTGCTCAGCGGCGCGAATCTCTTGCTTTACCCTACGGCCATCGGCTCGGAGCCCACCTCCCCCGACTTAGACACGCAACCGATGTGGCAGCGGGCGATGATTGGCCACGCCGTCTCCAACATTGTTCCCGTCGCGGCCGCCAATCGTATCGGCGACGAAAGCGGCCAGCGCTTCTACGGCAGCTCATTTATCGCCAATGAACGTGGCGACAAAGTCTCAGAACTTTCGCGCACCGAAGAGGGCATCGCGTTGGCGAGTTTTGATTTCGCCGAGGTGGAGCGCCTGCGTGCAGCCTTTGGGTTCTTTCGAGACAGGCGCCCCGAACTGTATTCTTTTTTGTGCAAGAAGGACGGACGGGCATAGTCTTTGGGTCGATGGGCGACATTGAGCTGGCCAGCACCCTGAAAACCAAGGGCATCACGGATGAACGCGTCTTGGGGGCGATGGCATCGCTTTCGCGCCAAGAGTTTGTTCCGTTGGAGGAGACGGCAGCAGCCACTCACGACGCCGCACTGGGCATCGGCCATGGACAAACGATTAGTCAGCCCTTTGTCGTCGCGGTGATGACGCAAGCTTTGGGCGTCAGACCGGGTGAGCGTGTTTTGGAAGTGGGTACGGGTTCGGGCTACCAAGCTGCGGTGCTGGCCCGTCTGGGCGTCGACGTTTGGTCGATTGAACGCATTCCTCAGCTTGCCGACGAAGCACGGCACCGCCTCACCCGGCTGGGTTTCCCCCATGTCCATCTCAAAGTCGGCGATGGCACGCGCGGATGGCCTGATGCGGCACCTTTTGACGCCATCATCGTCACGGCGGCTGCGCCGCGCATTCCTGTCGCGCTGATTGAGCAACTGGCACCGGGGGGACGTTTGATTGCGCCCGTCGGGCCAGTCAGCGCGAGCCAAGAATTGGTGCTTCTCGAAAAAGACGAGCATGGGTCGGTTGCCCGCGTTGCGCCGTTTCTGCCGGTTCAGTTTGTGCCGTTGATTGAGGACTCACGCCCCGCGCGCGTGCACTAGGGCACTCCGCAGTCCAAGACGACGCCCTTTCAGCGCGGTGTCACGATTTTGGCGAGCCGCTCCAATGCACGTTCAAGCACGTGCAACGAGGGCCCAAACGAAAACCGTGCGTAGGTCCGAAAGCGCGAACTCCGTCCTTTGCGGCGCTTGCCTGGGTTGATGTCGAAGAACTCTCCAGGCACGACGATGACTTTTTCGTCTAACGCCGCGCGAAAGAATGCCATCCCGTCGTGAAGCGGCGCTGGCAGCGCGCTGAGATTTCCCCAAACGTAGAAGGTGCCCTCGGGCGGACGGTCGACACGAATCCCCAGTCGCCCCAGACCCTCCAAGAGATACGTCCGCTTGGCACCAAACGCAGTCGCAATCGCTAGCGTCTCTGCCCGAACATGCGCTTCGTCAAAGAGCGCGATGGCAGATCGCTGGAGCGGTGCACTGCCTCCGCCATCCAGAAAACTGCCGGCGCTCGCCAAACTCTCGATGACACTCTTGGGCCCCACCGTCCACGTGATGCGCCAGCCAGGGTAACGCCAGTTTTTCGTGAGTCCGTCGAACAACACGACAGGGTCGCGATTGACATCTTTCACATAGCGAGCCGAACTTTCCGACCTGGGCTCGCCTGATGCGCCTTGCCAAACATAGTGGCTGTAGAACTCATCGATGAGCAACGCACAGTCGAGCTCTCTGGCCGTCGCCACCCACGCGTCCAACTCCTCGCCACGAATGTGTCGCCCTGTGGGATTGCAAGGATTGCTGAGCAACAACGCCGAAAGGCCCTTGCCCTGGATTTCTTTGCGCAAGTCATCAACGCCGAACGCGTAGCCACGCTCCCCTTCCAAAAGAATCGGTATCGCTGTGAACGCCTTAAAGACATCCAACAACTCTTCGTAGGCTGTGTAGTCCGGCAAAAAGTGGCCTAAATTCACATAGCCAAGACTTGCCGCAGCGCGGGTCAGGGCAACACGGCCGCCACCAGAGACGCAGACGTTTTCCGCGCTGTATTGGCTCTTTTGTCCCACCCGGTACAGACGGTTGTAGTGCGCAGCGATCGCCTCGCGCAGCTCCCAAAGCCCGGCGACCGGCGCGTATTCTTGGTCGCCCACTTCAATACTCACGCGCTCAACCCGCGGTGGCGCGCCTGGGAGTGGGCCGGTCTCGGGTTGCCCTTGGCCAAGGTTGCACCAGTTGCTGTCGTTCGACCGGAACCCCCGTGCTGCGGCTTCGGTCGTGACGTAGATGACACCCGTCCTGGGGACTGGGCGGAATGCGGGCATCGCTTCTGACGACATTCGCTAGCGACTCCCGGAAGACCCAGCCACTCGCGCCAGGTGGATTTGAACGATGCCTCGCGCGATTTTTCCAAGGTCTTCCAAGAAGCCGCGATGAAGCTGTTCTTCGCCCTGTCCCTCCAGCACGTGCCGGTGGGTCTCACGCAATTTGCTCACCAATATTTCGACTTTGTGCTTCGCCACGGCTTCCTTCACTTCTGGCGAAGCCGCCGGGTCGCTGAGAAGTTTTCGAATTTCCCCACCGACTCGCTCCAACAGGACTTGCCGAAGCTGCGTCAGCGAAAACCCCTTGGCGTCGTCCCGAACTTCTTTGAGCAAATCAAGACCGACGGTGCGCACGCGCTTCGGCCCGACCGAACGCAGCGAACTGAGCACACCAACAATGTCTTGCCGTGCGACACCCGAAAGCCGTGGGTCGCCCTCCGGCACCAGCGCGGGCGGCTTCCCGGGAAGCGCGTGCAAAAGTGCACGGTCCTGTGCGCGCAGCACCCAATGTCCTGGCGCTTTCATTTCAGGAAACTTTGCAGCGGAATTGCCAAAGACATCGCGCATGATGTCTCGGGCAACCGCAGACAGTGGCATGCCGACTGCGCCCGCGCTTTGGGGGGGGCGCGTCATTTCGCGAAGTGGCTGAGCATCGTGCTGCAAAATGACCCCCGGCTCGCCCCCCAAACGCTGTTGGTGCTTCAGGTGAGGGTCCCGCGCTTCGAAACTCGATTTCATGTGCCCGGAGAAAGGTTTCTTGGGCTGCTGTTTGCCCTTGGGCAGCTTTTTCTTGGGCGGTAACGGCATGTTGAAAACCTTAGTGCCGCAACCCCGGCGGGTGAGCTGCGGTCGACTGCTCTTGGGGATGCGCCATCAAGAAATGGTAACTGCTAAATCGCTCGCCTTCGCCCGTAACGACCAACTCGAACAATGTGGTCTGGTCGCCTGGCTCGCTGGCCTCGGGCGATGCTTGAACAAACGCGACTTCGCGGGTGTCCATGATGAGTTCTGCCATCAACCGCTTGCCTTGAATCAACTGGATGACAGGTTGCCGGGCATCGCCTTCCAAATGCCAATGCAGGTCGTCCTGGTCGAACAAAGCGAAATCTTCGGTGCCGACCCGCAAAATACAGTTCGCGTGCTCGTGGAGCCATCGCCAGAATTCATCGAACTTGAGCGTCATGAGAGACTTGCCCATAGACCTGAAACCCCTCTCGTGACAACACCTTGTCTCTGAACGACATGACTTCCTCTCTGGAACGTAGGCTCTCGTTCTTTTTCCCAGGCGCGCCAGAGGCGTCCGCCTCTGCGCCCGGCCGCGTCAACTTGATGGGCGAACACACCGACTACAACGGCGGTTTCGTCTTGCCGATGGCCATTCCGCAGAAGACGCATGTTTGGTTGCGGCGGCTGTCGGAGCGACGTGTCGAGGTGTTCAGCGAGAATGCGCCGGCACGCCCGGGCGTGCACCGCTACCTTCTGGGGGCGGAATGTCGGGGCGGCAGCTGGCTCGACTACGCGCAGGGCGTCACGGCGCAGCTCGCCGCTGCTGGGCATCGGCTCGAGGGATTCGCAGCGCACATTCGTTCAGACGTGCCGCTCGGCAGTGGGCTGTCTTCGAGCGCGTCCCTCACGGTCGCTTTGCTTCGCGCGCTGCGAACGTTGTTTGGGCTTTCTCTCAACGATGTCGCGCTTCCCTTGCTGGCTCAGCATATCGAAAACGAATTTGTGGGGGCCCCTGTGGGCATCATGGACCCCATGGCGGTGCACTTGGCGGACGATGCCGCAGCGCTTTTTCTCGACACGCGCACGTTGATGTTTGAACGAATCCCATTTCCAGACGGCGCTGACCTTTGCGTCATCAATTCCGGACTGGCGCACCGGCATGCGGACGGGGATTACAAAACGCGCCGCGCAGAATGCGAACAAGCTGCGACCCTGCTCGGTGTACCCCAGTTAAGAGATGTTTCACAGGACGCGCTTCGCGCGCTCGACGTCTTGCCGGAGCCATTGATTCGGCGCGCCCGTCACGTCATCACCGAAAACGCTCGCGTCCTCGCAACGGTTCAAGCACTCAAGGCTGCGCGCTGGTCCGAAATCGGGACCCTGTTTCGGGCATCTCATGTGTCCATGCGCGATGACTATTGTGTCTCGATTCCAGAAATCGACACACTCGTCGATTTGGCCAACACCCACCCTGACGTATGGGGCGCCCGACTCACCGGCGGCGGGTTTGGTGGCTCGATTGTGCTTCTGACAAAATCAGGCACAGCGCGTCGCGTGGGCCAGACAATCATCGAGTCCTACGGCACCAAGACCGGGCAGAAGGCCACGCTGTTAGTTCCCGCGTGACGACGCCTTAGGACGGCCGCAGCCACGTGCGCTTCTTGGCCGTCAGCACTATGCGTACGACAATGCCCAGGGGCGGAATCGAACCACCGACACGAGGATTTTCAGTCCTCTGCTCTACCGACTGAGCTACCTGGGCGGAAAGCCGAGCGGGTGTAAAGGCTGTGGCCTGGCCCGGTCAAGTCAGATGTTTACCCGTCCTTTATTGAAATTGTTGGCGGCGACACAATTGGGGGCAGATCTGCGCGGAGAATCTGCCGCCATGGCAACAGTTTCTTCGAGCACGACCACACCTTCGTAGCCGCAGCGCCCCGCCGAGGCGGAGTCGCCAACAGCCGCCTTATTCGGAGGGGGTGCGCCCGCTTCTCGATTCGGAAGTCGTTACTTTACGCGACCACTGTCTCATTGAGAATCGCTTGGCACAGCATGCCGCCGCAGCTCCCGCCACATGAACCACGTGGCCGCAGTGACGACACCCAAGTCGTCGAGCCAGCCGAGTACCGGAATTAAATCCGAGACCGCGTCAAACGGCAGTGCAGCGTAGGCCGCCGCGAAGAGCATCACGCCTTTGCGCCAGAACGCGACGTTCGGGTCTCGAAAGTACCGCACGACGCGAAGCCCAAACGGTTCTCTCACGCCGCAAACATAATTGCTCCATGAGGTTCCCACCAAATCTTTGGATTAGGCGGTTCATTGGTGGGAACCTCGAGCGCAAATGTCAGGGCTGGGTGGTGAGGTCGGTCGGATGGAAGCAGAAGGATGGGCGGAGCGGCAGCACGGGGTGCTCACCAGAACTCAAGCGCTTGGCGCAGGGCTCGGAGCACGGCAGGTCAGCCTGCGGGTTGAGCGTGGTGAGTGGGCGGTGGTTTATCCAAAAGTGTACCGCGTCGTCGGCGCGCCCCAGACGTGGCGACAGCGCGCGATGGCCGCGTGTCTGTGGGCCGGCGGGATGGCGTCACACACCACGGCGGCAGCCTTATGGGGCTTCGATGGGTTTTCAGAAGGGGCACTTCACGTGGCCACGCCACGAAATATTTGGCGAACGCCGACTGGGGTGTCGCTTCACGCAAACTGGACGCTCGCGCGCGGCGATGCGCGCGTTGCACAACAGATTCCGGCGACCTCGATGACCCGAACGTTGATTGACCTTGCATCTCAGGTCTCGGAGAAACGCCTGGAGCACACCCTCGACAGCGTTCTGACCCGGGGCTTCGTCACGGTGAACGAAATCAAGAGTCGGCTTGCGCGACTGTGCATCAGCGGACGTACGGGGGCTGGAATTCTAGAGCGGCTCGTCAACGCGCGAACCGGCGAGTTCCACGGAGACTCCGTCCTTGAAACCAAACTTCTGCGGCTTCTGCAGCGCAAGCGGATTCCACGAGGTGTCGCGCAATACGCGATCACTGACGACGACGCCAACCTCGTGGCGCAGGCGGACCTCGCCTACCCCCAAGCGCGCATCGCCGTACAAGTCGAAGGCTTCCGATGGCACGGCGGTCGGGCAAGGTTTGTTCGCGATTTGGAGACGCGAAATCAGCTGCAAGACTTGGGCTGGCGGGTGTTGCACGTCACCTGGGAAGATCTGCGGAACGACCCCAACAACCTTGTGGCAACGCTTCGTCGCTGGCTGAGTGCGTCGGCTCCGCGCGCCTAGCTGGACTCGCCGCTTTGCGATGGCGCGCCATTCGCGTTGGAAGTTTCGTCGCCCCCATCGGCGTCCTCCTCGGACTCCTCTCCACTCACTTCAGGGAGAGAAGAAATGCCCGCCACTTTTTCGTTTTCGCCGATCGTGATGAGACGCACGCCCTGGGTGTTTCGACCGATGACCGAAATGTCTTTGGCTTTGATGCGAATCAACATGCCGCCGTCCGTGACCAGCATGACTTCGTCGGTGTCCTTCACCTGCGCAATGCCCACCACCTTGCCATTTCGCTCGGTGGTTTTGATGTCGATGATGCCCTTGCCACCGCGGCCTTGGCACCTGTATTCGGGTTCTTCGGTGCGCTTGCCGTAGCCGTTTTCGGTGACGGTCAAAATCGTCGTGCCCTTCTCCACCACGTCGGCGCCGATGACTTCGTCGCCATCTTCCAGCGTGATGCCTTTCACGCCGTATGCGGTTCGGCCCATGGAACGAACGTCGCTTTCCGTAAATCGAATGCTCATGCCCGACGCCGTGGACAAGAGAACGTCTTTGGTGCCGTCGGTGATTCTAACGGCCACGAGGCTGTCGCCTTCTTCGATGCCCAACGCGATGATGCCGGCCGAGCGTGGGTTCGAGAACGACGTAAGGTCGGTCTTCTTCACAACGCCGCGCTTGGTCACGAAGAACACGAACTTGTTCTCAGAAAACTCCTTGGTGACGACGACCGAGGCGAGTTTCTCGCCTTCGCCCATCTGGACGAGGTTGACGATGGGCTTGCCGCGCGCGGTGCGTCCCGCCTGCGGAATCTCGTGCACTTTGAGCCAGTGCAGCTTGCCTGCCGTCGTGATGGGCATGACGTAGGCGTGTGTCGACGCCACGAAGACGTCGGTGACAAAATCGTCTTCCTTCGTGGTGGCGCCTGTTTTGCCTCGCCCACCGCGCTTTTGAGCCCGGTATTCTGTCACCGGGCTGCGCTTGACGTACCCTGCATGGCTCACGGTGACGACCATGTCTTCTTCGACAATCAGGTCTTCGTGGGTGAGTTCGTCGACCTCGCCGGTGATTTCGGTGCGTCGGTCGTCGCCATAGCGGTCACGGATGTCTTTGAGTTCGGCTTTGATGACATCCAGCAATGACGTCTCGTTGGCCAAGATGTCACGGAGTATCTCCGCTTCTTTCAGCAAAGAAATGAGCTCGCGGAACAGCTCTTCACGCTGAAGCCCCGTCAAGCGCTGCAAGCGCATGTCGAGAATTTGCTTGGCTTGTTCTTCGGAGAACCCTTGGCCGTCGTATTGGCGCGAGAGCTTCTTGTAGGCCGGCACTTCGGCTTGAGTGCGCGAGACCAGCAACGCCATTTGCTCTTTGGCTTTGGGCACATCGAGCCGGGGCAAATCTTTGAACGTCGGGTGCTCATACAAGGACGGCGACAGGGCGCACATGAGCCCCCAACGGGCTTCGTCGGCATCTTTGCTGCGCCGAACGATCGTGATGACCAGGTCGATGATGTCTTGCGCCACGAGCAGGCCTTCGACGACGTGAAGGCGCGCTTCGGCTTTGCGCAACCGAAATCGCGTGCGCCGCGTGACGACTTCGCGGCGGTGCGCAACGAAACGGTCGAGCATGTCGCGCAAAGACAAGGTCCGCGGCTGGCCGCCATCGATAGAGAGCAGCACTATGCCGAAAGTCGTTTGAAGTGGCGTCAACGTGAACAAGTTGTTGAGCACCACGCCGGACACCGCGTCGCGCTTCAAATCCATGACAATCCGCATGCCGGAGCGGTCGGATTCGTCGCGGATGTCGCTGATGCCTTCGAGCTTCTTTTCGCGAACAAGTTCGGCGATGCGCTCAATGAGCCGCGCCTTGTTCACTTGATAGGGGATTTCAGTGACGATGATGCTTTCGCGCTCGGTCTTCTTGTGAACTTCGATGTCGGTGCGCGCTCGCAGCGAGATTTGTCCGCGACCTGTCTCATACGCCTTGCGAATGCCTTCGCGGCCGCTGATGAATGCTGCAGTGGGAAAGTCAGGGCCCGGGACAAAGCGCATCAGCTCGCCCGTTGTCGCTTTGGGGTTGTCGACGAGGTGAATCGTCGCGTCGATGACCTCGCGCATGTTGTGCGGCGGAATGTTGGTCGCCATGCCGACGGCGATGCCGGCGCTGCCGTTGACGAGCAGATTTGGAAACCGCGTGGGCAGCACCAACGGTTCTTTCGTGGAGTCGTCGAAATTGGGACCAAAGTTAACGGTTTCTTCGTCGATGTCCGCAAGCATCGCCTCGGCGAGCGCAGTCATGCGGCATTCGGTGTAGCGGTAAGCCGCCGCTGAGTCGCCGTCCACAGAACCAAAGTTTCCCTGACCATCGACCAGCGGGTAGCGAAGGTTCCAAGGTTGGGCGAGACGAACGAGCGCGTCGTAGACCGACGCATCGCCGTGCGGGTGGTACTTCTTGAGCACCTCGCCGACGACGCCGGCGCACTTGATGTACTTGCGGTTGTGAAGCAGACCTTCGTCGTGCATGGCGAACAGGATTCGCCGGTGCACAGGTTTGAGGCCGTCGCGAACATCGGGGAGAGCGCGCCCGACGATGACGGACATCGAATAGTCGAGATACGAGCGGCGCATCTCGTCTTCGATGTTGACGGGGACCAATTCACCCGCGCCGCCAGGGGGAGAACCAGGGGGCAGAACGTCGTCAGCCATAGTTGGAAATCCCTTGAAAGATTGAAGTTTCTAACGAGGCTGCGTGACTAAGACAAGGCCTCTTCGAGACCGAAAACGACAAATTTGTGTGGGCGAAAGTGCTGTCGTCGGGATTGATTTCGCAGACTTATGATGCGGTGCGTTGCGTGTTCGCTTTTAGCGCCGGGAATAAGGCAACTTTTCCGGTTGGATCACCGATATTTCTTACGAAGCGCGAAAGTGTGGAACACGTTTGTTCCATTGAGAGGTTGAACATGGGCAACCGAATCGAAACGACAGTGGCGAGTGGCGCGACGGCAGCCGGCGGCATTTCGCCGACAGACCTGTCTACTGGTTTCTCTGGGGCGTCGACGAAATATGACGGATTGGTTCGTGACGCGGCGGCCCGCTACGGGGTTCCAGAGCGCCTCGTGAAAGCGGTGATTAAGCAGGAGTCTGCTTTCAATTCACGGGCAGAATCCCATTGCGGTGCTCAGGGCCTCATGCAGCTCATGCCCGGGACCGCGCGTGAACTCGGCGTGACCAACCCTTTTGACGCGAAGCAAAACATCGACGGGGGCACGCGATACTTGGCCGGTTTGCTTCGGCGATACAACGGTGACGTCTCGCTCGCTCTCGCGGCCTACAATGCCGGCGCCGGCAACGTGAACAAGTACGGTGGTGTTCCGCCGTTCAAGGAAACGCGCGGCTACGTTGCCAACATCACGGGCAACTTCTCCGGAACACGCGTCGACGTTCCTCCGCTTGGCGAACTCACCGCCCGAGGCGTTCGCACCTATCCGAACTCCAAGTTCGAGATTCTGCCTGCTTGGTTTGATTTTTCTCGTCTCTTCGCCGAGGTTCCGCTCGGTGGCTGGGGCATCGAAGAGGCCATCGACGATTTGCAAAAAGACCATCCGGGGCGTAGCCGCGAGGAATTGGAACGTGAGTTGCTCGAACGCAATCAGGGCGCACTCATCAACGGCAGATTCCCCGCTGGAACGCGGCTCACATTGCCTGAGCACAAGCCGACCAGCGACGGCTATCAGTCCGCGGCCGCGCCGTTGGTTGAGTTGTCACCCTCGGACGAGGGGACAACACCCGCCACAGACACTTCGCTGCTGCCACGCCCCACACGAACCATCC
Organism: Myxococcaceae bacterium; assembly: GCA_046155985.1. GTDB lineage: Bacteria > Myxococcota > Myxococcia > Myxococcales > Myxococcaceae > JBJXGM01. The sequence goes on from JBJXGM010000036.1 coordinate 22,433, forward strand.
CTGGCTAGCGGCTTTTTCTCAAAACGGCTGGTCACACCCCAAAGGCTGCGCTTGGGCTTGCTTGGCGCGTTCCGGCGTCAGGATGCCGGCGTCGGCCATGCGCGAAAGCATTCTGTCGCGGGCTTTGCGAAGTAAAATTGGGTTTTGACAGCTTCGGACATCCTCGTAGAAACGATTGGGCGGCATCGCGAGCGCGAGTTCTGCGAGCGCGGCGAGCGAAAGGTCTTCCAGCTTCTTGTGCAGCAAAAGCTCTGCAGCGTCGGTCACGCCGAAGTAGCCAGGCTCAATCGGTAGCGCCATGAGGTCATAGGCAACGAGTTGGTCTCGCTGCAGCGCGGCCCGAATACGATGGGTGGCGATGCTGCGTTGTAGCCGATTGGAAATTCGCATCTGCATCGCAATGTGCCCAGCGAAGCGCCAGTCGCACGCATCGTCGGCACCGCCCAGCGGACGCTTCAACACATGTGCGTTCAGCGCACGCCAGGTCCAGGCGAGGTGACTTTCGCGTGAGGTTTGAAAATAGTTGGGACATCCCGACTGGCTGACGAACAGCAAAACCAATTCACGGGGCAAAAGGGCGAGACTCGGTCGCGGCCACGCCAACGTCTCCGGTGCAACGCCCATGACTTTTCGCAGGGCCCGGCGTTCACCTTCAATGGCCGTGCGCAAGCCACGCTCGATGTCGTATTCGGTATCAATTGGCGGCAAGTCTGCTGTCGCGCGCAGATAGAACGCGGGCAGAAACACGCCTGCCAGCAGCAACAGCCCGAGCAGGACTGCCAGAGCAACTTTCAAGGCTTGGACTCCGCGACCGAAACATCCCCAGCATAGCGCGCCGAGAGCACCGCGGCGGAGGGCTCACCGCGTCCATCCAGCCGGGGTTGGGTCCACGCTGCAACGCCAAGCCAACGGCCATCGCGCGAGAAACGCACGCGCCGCACAATCCAGCCCCAGCGCGACACCGGTCCTGCTTCGCCCGTTTGAACGTTGTAGGTGCGCACGGTCGCATCCCAACCGCCGCTCACAAGCGTTTGCCCGTCGGGACTCAACGCGACGCTCGCGACCACGCCGCGGTGTCCTGAAAAACGACGCAGCGATTGATGCGTTTCGGCGTCCATGAGCGCGGCAGCGTCGTCCTCAGCCAGGGGGGCGTCTTCACCGCGCTTCTCGCGCTTGTAGACGGCGTAGCTGCGTTCAGGCCTCACCGAAGACAACGCCACAGCCAACGTCTTGCCTGTTCGGTCAAAACAAACGTCGCTGATGAACGCAGGAAACTCGGTGCTTCGCTCCACGACCCAACGCCAGGGGTCGCGTTCCAATCGCAAGGACCTGAGCGACTTGTCCCAGCTTCCCGTAGCGACTTTGCCGTTGTCGGCAATGTCGAGACCGCGCACTTCGTCCGAATGCAAGGCTTCAGAAAGCAGGCGCGTTCCGTCCTTCACATCGAGCACCACCAGGGCCCCTTTGGCACTTCCCGCAACAAGCACCGGCAAGGACGGATGGAATGCCACTGAAACCAAGGCTTCGGTACCCAAAGAACGCCAAAGCAGCTTGCCCGAATCGGCTGCGAACATTCGGACTGAGCCCTCTCGTCCGACGGTCGCCAGACGGCGGCCGTCTGGAGAAAAAGCGAGGCCTTCGACATCTTTCTCGTAGCCGTTGACGGCCGTCGTCCAGGTACGCGGGGGCTCGACTTCTTGGGTCGAAAGTGCATGCGCCGACAAACTGAACTCCGAAACACCCGGCAAGTGCGTAAAGGCCGCTGCCTGTCCATCGGGTCGCAGCGCCAATGTGTAGACGAAGTCGCGGCGGTCCAACACGAACCGAGGTTCAAAACCCACAATGTGTCCCTTCAAGTAGGCCTCGGGTGATGCCGCGAGCGCCTTGAGTGAGGCATCGGGCACTGCTGGGGGCACCGAACGACAGGCGGCCAGCGCAAGCACCAGGGCGACCCAACCTCTCAAATCCCACGGCCTACTCACGAATCGCTCACCACACGTTCCGAAGCACGCAACTCACGAACACCATCGGGTTCGAGCGTGAGCAGGAACAGCGGCTTTTGTGCTTCGCGTTGAGCGTCGAACAGCGTTCGTCCTGTCACGCCTTCAAAGGGCTTCATGTGGATGAGGGCGTCCCGCAACGCTTCGCGCGACTGCGGCTTTTGACTGTTGAGCAAGAGTCGCATGATGAGTGCAGTATCGTAGGCGTTCGCTTCCAGCAGCGTTGGCGGTCGTCCCTCTGAAGTCGCGTCGGTAAAGGCCTTCACAAAGCGCTTGGTTTGCGGACGTGACGACTCCGCGAAAAAACCGTCGACGTACACAGAACAGGTCACGAACTTGCCGCCGCGTTCGATGAGTTCCGCGTTCCCTGAGCGACCTTTCGGCGAGCTCCAACGACTGCTTCCCAAAAGCGTCACCGTCTTGAGATTCTTCTTTCCTGTGGTCTTGCGAATGCGTGCCAAGTCTTTCGGGTCGCACGCGTTGGTGATGATGTCTTCGACGGCCATCGCGGGCGCAATCAACCCCACTTGTTGCCAGCTGTCGGGGATGAACAGGGCATCGAAATCCACCACCGGTTCAAGAGCGCTTCGAAGCTTCTCCAGCGCTTTTCGGCGACGAAAGGGGTCTTTGATGCGCTCGGTCACATCGCGAACCTCGGCCAAGTAGTCGCCGCGCTCGTCGAGGTAGTACCGCCCCACCAACTTTTTCACCTCTGGCGTGAAGGTGGTTTGATCGAAGTCGTAAGTCTCTGCGCCACGGACAACGCCGCCACGCTTTTCAATGGCATCCCAAAATGCGTGCGCCAACTCCTCCCCGTACGGTGTGCTGGGATACAAAACGCCGAACGACTTCACGCCCAGGACCCGCGTCGCATACTCCGCCAGCGCATCCGCCTGAGCCGCCTGCGTAATCATGTTGCGAAAAACAAACTCACCCAGCGCAGTGATGCCCTCGGTCTGTGCCAACGAAACAATGGGAATTCCGGCCTGATCAGCGATGAGGGCCGCGCGCTTGGCGTCGTCGCTCAGAATGGAGCCCACGACCCCAATGACGCCACTCCCATAAGCGAGCTGTTCCATCGCATCGGCGGCCACGTTGGGGTCACCCTGCGTGTCTTTCACGACAAGCTCGATGTCGGCGGCGTCTTTGAAGGCGAGCTGAATCGCTCTCAAAGCGCCTTCACCAACCAACTTGTACTTGCCGGTCAGCGGCAGAAGCACGCCAATGCTTCGCGGCGACAGCGGCGCACGCTGCGTGGCGCGCGTCAACATGGTCTGGGCAGAACGCGCATACGGATGGCCAGGCGCTTCGGACAAGAAGCGCTCCAAGGTAGACCGCAGACGGTCCCACTCTCTTAAGTGGTAGTAGACGCGCGCGACCTTGAACGCCACCAAGGGCCAAGCCGGGTGACTCGTGGACAAACCCAAGTAGGTTCGCTCGACTTCTGGAAACCCCACACCACTCTCGACGAGACGCTCCACCTCGGCGAGTGCACTTTCTCGCGTTTCGGGCTCTTGGGCTTGGTCGACGGCTTCGATGGCGAGCCGCAGGGCGTCGCTGTACATCCCCGCCCCCTGAGCCGCGCGCCCGGCGGCTTCCCGAAGGGATTTTTGTTCGTCACCGGTCGCGCGGTCCGCCAAAGACTGAAGGGTGATGTAGGCGTCGCGGTAAGCCCCCATTTCCAGCGCGGCCAGGGCTTGTTTCTTCTTGGCATCTTCTGCCTGCGGGTGAAGCGGGTTCTCAAACAACAGTTCGTTGAAACTCTGCCGCGCCCTCGCCCACTGCCGCGTTTCAAAGAAAATCACGCCCGCGCGATACAGCGCGTCTTCGCCTGCCAGGGTCTCGGGGTAAGCCTTGCGAACCGCCAAGAAAACCTCGACCTGCTCCGCCGGGGTTTGAACCGTGGTCTTTTCCACCGCGTCGGCCAACGCGGCATCAGCGCGCTCGTCGTTTCGAAGCGCCACGCGCTTGGAAGGTTGCGAGGCGCCCGCAGTGGTGCCGCACGCCGCAGTGAAAAGAACCAGCCCGGCCAGGGCGAAAACGACCGTTTGAGAGGGACCCAAGAGTCTGGCGCGAAAGTCCATGCCCCAGGCATACCGGAAACTGGGGTCAGCCGAACAGTTCTCGTACTTTGGCGAAGAAACTTTTTGCATGGGGGTGCGCTTCTTCCCCTGCCGACGCCGCGAACTGCTCCAAGAGTTCGCGCTGTTCTCGCGTCAGATGGGTCGGTGTTTCGAGGACCACGCGCACGTGGTGGTCGCCCCGTCCCCCCCCGTGAAGATGCGGCACGCCATGCGCACGCAACCGGAACACCTTGCCGGTCTGGGTACCGGCCGGAACCTTCATTTTGACTTTGCCATCGAGGGTGGGCACATCGATTTGCGTGCCGAGGGCTGCTTGCGCGAAGGAAATGGGCATCTCGCACAACACGTCGTCACTTTCGCGAACGAAGATGGGATGTTCTCGAACATGAACGACGACATAAAGGTCACCGGACGCCGCACCGTTTTCGCCAGGCTCACCTTCACCGGACAAACGAACGCGGGTGCCTGTGTCGACGCCCGCGGGAATCTTGACGGTGAGTTTGACTTCTGCCGCGTACTTGCCTTGCCCATCGCACTTGGCGCAGGCCTCGGACGGCATCCGCCCTGCCCCGCGGCAGTGGGGGCAGGTTCGCGAGACGGCAAAGAAGCCCTGTGAAAACCGAACCTCACCGGCGCCGCCGCATGGCTGGCAGACCCGCAGCTTGCCATCCTTCGCGCCCGTTCCCTGGCAGACTTCGCAGCGCTTGGGCTTGGGCAGATTGACCTGAACTTCAGTGCCGAAGGCCGCTTCTTCGAAGCCGATTTCAAGGTTGTAGCGGAGGTCGGCACCTCGACCACGCCCACCGCCCCCGCGACGGCCTCCTCCGAAAATGTCACCAAAAATTTCGCCAAAAATGTCGTTGATGTTTCCAGAGAATCCCGAGAAATCGCCCATGCCCGGCGCGTTGTGTCCAAAGCGGTCGTACTGGGCGCGCCCGTTGGCGTCGGAGAGAACCTCGTAAGCTTCAGAGGCTTCCTTGAATTTCTCCTCGGCTGCGGGGTTCCCGGGATTTCGGTCGGGATGGTGCAAAAGCGCTACCTTGCGAAAGGCGCTTTTGAGTTCTTGAGGGCTGCAGTTCCGCTCGACGCCCAATACTTCGTAGTAATCCCGCTTCGTTGCCAAAGGCCCTCACCCAAGTGTTGTGCGACCGGTGGCGCAATATAACGTCCGACGCCGCAGCGGCAATGCGCGCCGAGACCGGTTCCAGGTTGATTTAAGCCTAGCGAAGCGGCAGAGACCGAAGCGAGGGCACCGCCCGAGGAGTGCGGCGCGGAGGCGTGCCCATCGGCACGCTGAGCAACGCAAGCGACGAGGCCGGCGTCCGCAGCGAGAGGATCGGCCGCTGCAGCAGATCAAATCAACCTGGAACCGGTCTAACCTGGGGTGACAGTCGTGGTACAGACCTGCGCGATGACGCAGGCTTCGCCTCGAACCAGCGCCCAAAGTTGGCTTCGGCTGATGCGTTGGGCGCGGCCCTACCTGGGGTCATTGTTCTTGGGAACCCTGGGGGCCGCTCTTTCCGCGGGCGCAGCCGCTGGCTATGCGGCACTCACGGGCCCCTTGCTGGCCTCGCTTCTTTCGCCTGCAGCAAGTTCATTTCAGCTTCGCGACTGGGCGTTGGCGCTTCTGGCACTTGCCACCCTGCGTGCCGGGCTGGGCTGGGTTTCCAGCGTCGCCCTGGCCTCGGTGGCACAAGCCGTGGTCGCCGACTTGCGCACAGCCCTGTACGGTCACGTGCTTTCGCTCTCGCCGGGATTTTTCGAACGACGTGCCTCGGGCGAACTCTTTGCGCGTGTCACCAGCGACGTGGCCCAGGTGGAGTTTTCCGTCGCGCAGGCGCTGTCGTCCTATGCGCGCGACAGTCTGCAAGTCTTGGCGCTGGCCATGGTTTGCCTGTGGCTCGACCCGTTTCTGTTCGCCATGCTGCTTGTCACCATTCCCCTGGCGGGGTGGACCGTGGCGCGCTTCTCGTCCGCTGTCAGAGCACTCGCCCTCTCCACGCAAGCCACGTTGGCCCGTTGGGTGGCCCTCCTGACCGAGCCTCTCTTGGGACTGGCGACGCTTCAGTCGCTGCGTGCCGAACCTTGGGCCCTGTCCCGGTTGCAGACGGTCTCTGCGGAGCATTTGTCGTTGATGCGACGCTCGCTCAAGTGGCGCGCCGCATTCACACCCACTTTGGAGACGATGGGGCTTGTCGCCACAGGGCTCTTGGTCGTTTGGGGCGCGAAGCGGGGCGCGTCTGACCCGGCTTTTGCCGGACGTCTTATCTCATTTTTATCGGCGAGCCTCTTGCTTTATCAACCATTGAAGTCGCTCGCTGGAACTTGGACTCAGGTACAAAGTGGCGTCGCCGCTTCAGAACGCGTTTTCGAAATCCTCGAGACGCCCCTGCCCCAGGAAGGCGGGCTGCCGGTTGCACCCCTTCAACGGGCTTTGCGCCTCGAGAACGTCCATGTCACCTACCCCGATGGACGCGTCGGGCTGTCGGGGCTCACCTTGAACGTGCCCGCGGGCAAAACATTGGCGCTGGTCGGCCCCTCGGGTGCCGGCAAAAGCACCCTGTTTTCGCTGCTCCTCGGTTTCCTGGCTCCCAAATCCGGCGAGGTCTTTTGGGATGACGTCCCGCTTTCTGTGGCCAGTCGCGCAAGCCTCAGGGCGCAAACCGCATGGGTCGCCCAGGAACCCACGCTACTCTCGGGGTCGGTGCGTGAAAATCTCTCGCTGGCCAACCCGCGCGCTGGCACCGACGCACTTTGGGACGCACTGCGGCGAGCCGGCGCGGATGATCTTGTACGAACCTTGCCTTCGAACCTCGACACGCAAGTGGGCGAGGGCGGCGGGAGGCTGTCCGGCGGCCAAAGGCAGCGTCTTGTGGTGGCCAGAGCGCTTCTGCGACAACCGTCGCTCCTTCTTCTGGACGAACCCACCCGCAGCCTGGACGCAGAGTCGGAGAAAGCCCTGCAACGCGGCCTGGCTGAACTCACCCAAGGCCGTACCATGCTTGTCATTGCCCATCGGCTTTCCACGGTGGAACGCGCAGACGCCATCGCCGTGTTGGACAACGGGGCGCTGGTGGAACTGGGAACCCACGAAGCTTTACTGGCCCAAAACGGTCGCTACGCGTCACTTGTTCGAGCGGGTGAGCTTGCGGCGGAAGTGCGGTAAGGGCCCTGGTCGAAATAGCGTGAGCAGTGATAAGCGCCGAAGTGCCCGCATGGCGCGACGCGAGGAGGGAGCATGCCCCCATCGGCATGTCACCGACGAGCAACAAAGCCAGGCGGGATAGATCGGCGCTCAGGATGCACAGGCTATTTTGACCAGGGCCCTTAGCGAAACCCCAATGAACGATTCGTCGAACACGTCTCCCTGGGTCCTTCGAACAGGTCAGTGGCTTTTTCGCTATCGAAGTGTGACACCTGTCCCTGTCTTGTTGGCCCTCGCGTGGGTGGTTTGGCGCGCCCAAGGTGCGCCGGGCCCTGGCGGATTGGACTGGGACAACCTGCTCAATGGGGTCGGCATCGGCTGCGCGTTTCTGGGACAGGCCCTTCGTTTTTGGACGCTTGGGCAAGTCCCCGAAGGGACCAGCGGTCAAGGTGCCGTCTTGGAAGCGAACGTGCTCAATCGCGGCGGGCCCTATGCGCACGTCCGAAACCCGCTTTACGTCGGAAACTTTGGCATCGTTTTGGGACTCATGCTTATCGCTCACCAACCTTGGGGCTACGCGCTCGGGCTGGGCTTCTTTGTCGGTGAGTACTTCTTCATTGTCCGCGCTGAGGAGAACTTCTTGCGTCAGCGCTTCGGCGCCGCGTTCGAGACGTTTTGTCGCGAAGTGCCCCGCTGGTTTCCTCGGCTTTCACCTGCAACGCGCGAAGCCTTGCGTCCCGGGCGCTTTGACGCAAAGCGCGCGATCAAGAAGGAGCACAACCCGTTTGCGGCATGGGCCTTGGGCGCTTTGGCCCTGCGCGCTGCAGAACAGGCCAGCCGTGGCACGTTAAGCCCCAGCAGCAAGGTCACCTACGCAGCGCTGGCCATCGGTGTCAGCGCACTGTTTTTGGGCGTGAAGGCTTACAAGCATCGCTGGCTTCGCGTCGCAGGCGGTTGACATCGCGGCGCAGGCTGGCTTCTTTTCGCATCATGACGAATTCAACGATGCTGATCGTCCCTGAAGACCGCACCCGCGTCACCGGAGAGCCCGCACCCGGTCAGAATCCCGGCGACCCCACGCATCCGCTCGACGCCGATTGGAGCGCCTTGGTGCAGCGCGGTGGAGGCCGCGTGCCCGAGGACTTGTTCTGGTGGACCAATCCCAAGCAGAACCAGGACACCGAAGGGGCGGGTTGATGGCCAAAGACAAGGATGATGATGGCGGTGGCTTCACCGGAAGGCGCAAGCGCAGCTGGCGCGAAATCGACGCGCGCAGCGGCAAGAACAAAGGCGCTTCAAGGCAGGACGACCCTGCCCAGCAACGACTGGAAAAAAGCGCGAGCTACCAGCGCTACAAAATAGCCGCGGATTCCCTTTTTAGCGGAGGCGAACTGCCCGAAGGCCTTGCCCAACAGTTTGACCCCGAAGGCAAACGCAAAGCCCAAAAACAAGCCCAACTGAAACTGCGTGAAGTCGAAGACCGTAAAGCGTGGAGCCAAGCGGTTGTGGACTACTTGGAAAAGTATCCTGAACTCCCTGACGACGCCTATTTCTTAGACGCGCTGTTGGACCACCCCAAAGAGCGCATCGTGGGGCAAGCGCTGGGCAAGCTCGAGACGATGGCTGAAGAAGGCCGGCTGGCGGGCAAGACGCCTCCCAGCCTTTCGATGCGACTGCAATCCATTGAACTCACGTCGATGGATGACGAGTTGAAATCCCGCGCGGGACAGCTGCGGAAGCGGCTGTCGTAAACGGAAAGCATGAAGGGCATGCCCCACAAAGACCCACTCACCAACTTGCCGCCGATGAGGTCACCAACGACGAGCGCCGCGTCACGAAAAGTCACGAAAGCACGAGCAGAAGCAGCGAGCGGGCAGAGGACGCCATAAGCCGCGCACCCTAGGCGGAACCCGAAATGAGCGGCAACGTATGAGAACGTCGGATTTTTTTCAGTTCTGCAACCCTGCATGATGATGCCTAGATGTCGCCATTGGGTGCCCCCCCTCCAACACTGACCGCGCCGCAGGGCGCGGGCACGCTGTATGTTTCGCTTCCCATTGGCGATGGCTTGGAACGTTTGCTGTCTCGCGTGGGTCAGTTGGGACACGAAGCCAAGCGTCTCGACGTGGGCAATGCCGCTTCTTTGAGGTTCGGCGAGGGAGGACTTTCCGGACTGTTGGAACTCATGTCCCAAGTGCTGACGAGCGAAGAGCGCCGTGAAGGCAGGGCCTTGATTACGCCTGGACCTGCCCCAGCACTGCTCGACTTGGGCGACGTGATGCAGTTGGACCAACTCATCGCGCGTGCGCGAGCCGTGTGGTTGGTCGAACTGCTGGCCGAGCGACGTTATGCGACGTGGTTTCAGCCCATTGTTGAAACGCGCGCGCCGCATCGCATCTATGGCCACGAATGCCTCTTGCGTGGGTTTGATCGCGCTGGGGGCATCATTCCCCCGCTCAAGATTTTCGGCGAAGCGAAAACGGCTGGCCTGACAAACGAGGTGGACTGGGCCGCGCGTATCCAGTCGCTTCGTGAAGCCAAAACGCAAGGCGTGCCGGGTGCGTTCTTTCTCAATTTCACACCTCAAGCGTTGAATGACCCCGAGGCCGCGTTGCGCAACACGGTGGCCTTGGTCAATGAGCTGGGCATCCCGGTGGACCGCATTGTTTTTGAACTGACCGAAGCGGAACACACGTTAAGTGTCGCGGAACTTCGTGACTTGATGTCGTTCTACCGGCGTGCAGGCTTTCGCGTTGCGCTCGATGATTTGGGGGCTGGGTACGCCTCGCTCAATCTGATTCACCAGCTTCGCCCGGACTGGCTCAAAATCGACATGGACCTGGTTCGGGATGTCCACCTCGACCGATACAAAGCCCTGATTACGGCCAAGTTACTCGAACTCTCCCGCGACCTGGGCGTGCGCACGGTGGCCGAGGGTGTCGAAACCGTTGAAGAGTTGGCGTGGCTGCAAAAGCACGGCGCCGACTATGTGCAGGGTTTCTACCTCGCGCGCCCAGCACCAAAGGCTTTGGTCAAGCTAAGCTAGAGGCGCGACATGCGCGTCGACCCGTCTGGCCTTCAAACTTTCACCACCTTCGCGGGTCAGTCCGGCCGTCCACCGCTCATCGTTCAGCCCCATCCGATGGCAGTGTTGTTGTTCGGCAAGCGGCCACCGAGGCGGGTGGATGCCCGACGCTACCCCAGTCTCAAGAAGGCCCTTCGCAAGCTTCTGGGCATTCGCGATGACGTGGCAGCCCTCATTGGGCTGGACGGCGACGACTTTCCGCTGTCTTTGGCAGAAGGCAGCAACGCCAGCATTTCGCAACATTGTGAAGTATTCATCGGGCTCCAACTTCTGGCGAAACATGAGCGCGACACCGACCTGCTCGTCGGCATCATCGGACATGAAATCGGCCATAACCCCAGGGACTGGCCCAGGCTTCCTCCAGCGGGGATTTCTCAAAAGAAGCGCTTGGAGATTGTTCGTCTCGAAGAAGACAAAGCAGACCGATTTTCTGGGCGCGCGATGGCGGATTTGGGCGCATCGCCAGAGCCCCTGTGCATTTTCTTGGAGAACCACGCAGGGTTCGAATCAAAAGCCAACGCGGAGTACTTCCCGCCAGACGTGAGAGCGCGTTCGATTCGGGATGCCTACCGCAGACGAATGCGACGTCTGTCGGGCGGTGACACCGGGCTTTTGAGGAAACATCGCGTGCGCGACTTGCGCTAGACCCGCTCCGGGTTGATTCGCGCTAAGGGCCCTAAGGGTCTAGGTTTGCGCCCCCAGCAGAAACACCGAGGCGGAATCCAACACCACACGGACTTGAGCGAGTGCGCTCCGAATCGACTTGTAGTGACGGCGAACGTCTTCGCGTTGCGCCGCCTGCTGCACTTCTGAGAAACCTTGGTGAGCCAAGCTGCGTTTTAATCGGCGGAGCACCTGGACTTCTTCGGCGAGAATCGCTTCTTGGGCCTGGGCGACCAGTGAAGCGCGTGCGCTTTGGGCCTCGCGATGTGCCGCGGCAAGCGCGATGGGCAGAAACGTCTCGATGATGGGCGAGGGTTCCTCCGTTTCGCCGGCCGCTTCGAGTTTCTCCAACAGCTCCGGCGCGAGGCGCGCCCCGCCCTTTCCGTCGTCGCTCACGACGAGGCGCAGTAACCAGCGGTCCAAAAAACGCGTGAGCTGCCTTGAAGGCACCCGCGCGCCCGGCGTGGTGTCTTGCGGTTCCGTCGGAACCAAGTGAAACACGCACTCCAACCCTCGGGCGCGAGTCGCACCGCGACCGATTCGGCGCAGCGCCGTTCGACCGTAAGGGCCGTCGCGCAAAAAACCCAAAAGCGCCTCGACAATCGGATGGCCGGTGGCGAAGTAGTGGTTCTCTTCTTGCTCGACCGCCGTATCCCTCCAGAAACTGCCCAGCACCGTGCGTTCTTGAGCAAGGTCGAGGCCCGGCAGCGCCTCCACTTTGAGTGCGTGGCCAAAATGAAACGCGCACTGAAACGCGTCGACATTTTCGTCGGTGTCTACACCGATGCCGACGCGAAGTGCCAACTCCGTCACCGTTTCTTCCAACCGCTCGTCGAGGTCGCGGGCTATCGCATGCAGCCCCTCTTCCAGCGACTCACCCTCTTCCTCCGACACGCCCAAGCGGCTTTTGGCTCGCGCCAAGAGCCTGCCCAACGCCGGCTTGTCAAAACTGCGCAGGTCGAGCAGCGGGTCGTACGCTTCTCGAATCGCGGCTTTGGCATTTTGAATTCTGGACTTCAGCGTCGCGGCAAACTTTTCGCGCTCGCTGCGTGGGGCCAGCGCCAATTCCGAAAGCCTTGGCTCGACCTCTTCAAGAACAGCATCCAACCCTCCGACCGTCTCCTCAAAGACGCCCACGGAATCTGCGAAGAGTTGAACGACCTCGGCCCCCAACGTTCCCTCGACTTCAAAAACGTGAATCTGAACCGGTTGCGTTTGCCCAATGCGATCCAGCCGGCCGATTCGCTGTTCGACCGCTGCTGGACTCCACGGCAGGTCGTAGTGAACAAGATGATGGGCGAATTGAAAATTGCGCCCCTCTCCGCCCAGCTCGGTGCAGACAAGAAGCCTCGGGCCATCGGGGTCACGAAAGCGTGCGACCTGGCGGTCTCTTTCTACGAGCGGCAAATCGCCATGGTAGGCCAGCGTTTCCATGCGCTCGTGGCGCAGTTCGGTCTGCAAGAACTCCAACGTGTCCTTGGACTCGACAAACACCAGCACCTTGGCTTGAGGCGCTTTCGTCCACACCTCCTTCAGCATCTTTTGAAACGCCTGAAACTTGCTGTCGCGGCGCGGCAACTGAACTGAACCGCTGATGCCGCTCAACGACACCGTGTTCGCCAGGGCCGAAAGAAACGCGGGGGTAGACGAATCCAGTCGACGCAGAAGCTGCGCAAGAACGGTGCCCTTGAGCTCACCTTCGGCATGTTTCAGTGCGCGCATCGCGGTATCGCGGGCCGAGCGTTCATCCGCGGACGGCTGAACGCTGTGGCGGACCAGCACGCGCTTGGAGAACCCGCCCACCGTCACCCGGCGGTTCCGAAGCAAGTGTTCCGACAGACTGTACGTCTCGGCGAGGTGGTCCAAGGCCGCCTGCGGCGTTTGCACAAATGACAATGTGCTGTCGTCTGGAAAATGCGCCAACAATCGCTTCTTCACCGCTTCAAGCGACGTTCCACCGAGGAGTTCTCGAACGCTTGTGGACAGCGCCTCTTGCCGTCGCACCCGCTCGGCCAACTGCGTCGGCGTGGGCGCCGTGGCTTCGTCCACCAGGGACAAGAGACTGCAGTACTCTTCTGGGTCCAGCTGCATGGGCGTGGCCGTCAACAGCAAAAGCCCCCAACTGTTTTTCGAAAGTGCACGCGCCACCTCGAGGGCTTTGGCGCTTTTGAGGTGATGCGCTTCATCGAAAATCACCAAGTCCCATGCGGCATCGGGATGGCTCGCCGCTTCAACGTGTTCGGCGTTTCGCGTCAGAAACTCCAGGCTTGTCACAAGCGTTGGAAACCTTGCCCAGGGCGAGGTCGTGGGCGTTTCTTCGCGCGCGCTCGCATAACGCTCGCCATCCATGAGGGTGAACAGCTGGTTAAACTTGTGAAACAGCTCGGCCAACCACTGCACCGTGAGGTGACTGGGCGTCACCACGAGGACGCGCCGGACAAGCCCAGACAACCGAAGGGCCGAAAAAATCATCCCGGCCTCAATCGTTTTTCCAAGCCCCACTTCATCAGCCAAAATGAATCTGGGTTGACGCGCAGACAGCACGCGCTGTGCAACACCGACTTGGTGTGGCTTCACCATGATGCGCGACGCGAACAGCGCGCCCAGGGCGTCATTGCGACGTTCATCGTCAAGCATCAGCGCCGAACGTCGCAGCACAAACGCCAAAGGGTCGGCAAAACGGCCCTGCAACAATGATTCAGCAACGTCGGGCGCGGGCACCACGCCCCGAAGCTCAGATTCCTCTAGCGTGGTTTCCTTGCCCGATTCCAAGCGCACGCGATAGCGCAGGAGTCCGTGGGACGCGCCGGCCTCCACGTGAACGACCCGCGCCGTCGCGCCATCACCCACCCGAACCACCGCTCCGGCGACGAGGCGGGCGTGCCCCAATGCACCGCTCTTCGTCGACACGTAGATGGGGTCGTTCCCACGGCCGGGAAACAACACCAGGGCACGTGAATCCTCTGTGCGATGCGCCACGAGATGCCCGATGCCCCAGTCCGGCTGGGGCCCGTAGCGCACCTTCATTCCGGGAACGAGGTCAGCCATGGAACGCGGTCCCATAACATGCCTTCGCTGGCAAGAAGTGGCGCCGTGACGCAATTGGCGACAAACTCCGGGACGAAACTTGTCCTGTGGATGTCGTGACTTAGCCCACCGTTCGGTACCCTGCAGAAAAGTAGGGTAAAGTTCGGAGTCTTCGTCTGCTCCACATCAAGCCGTTGGTCACAAGGAGTCTCGATGACGCGTTTGAACCTTTGGGCGTTTGGGTTTCTTTCCATCCTGCTCACCGCACCGGCGATGGCCCAACGCGTCTCGGTCACAAAGTTCGTTGGCGACAGCAAGGGCAACGTCCGTGCCCAAATCGCCAAAGGGCTTTGCGCCCAAATTGAGTGCGTACCCCCGTCGAGAATCCTCACGCGCAACAAGGTGGATTTTAAGAAAGTCAGCCGTTCCCGTGTCGACGGTGTCTTGAGCGGGACGCTGAAGGGCCCCAAAGCCAAGCGCACTGTGGTGGTGAAGTTGTTGTCGGCATCGCGGGAGTTGCTCTGGAGCGAAACGTTCGCATTGCGAAAAGGCAAGCTGCGGCCCGCAGACAACCGCGCCATCTCCAATGCGGTGGTGACGCTTTTCCCCGCGCAAAGGACCAAGCCCGAGGAACCGCCAGCCGCAGACACATCTGCTGTACCGCCCGCCGCGCCCCCGAGCGCACCGGTGACCGGCGACCGACCGTTCTTCTCGGACGGCGCCGCTGAAAAGAGCGCGGCTCCGCCCGCAACGCCACCGACGTCGGAGCCCAGCAGCGTCGTCAGCGCTGAAACAGAGCCCGACGCAGCATCCGACGCGCCGCCTGCAGCGGCGGTCTCCACCGACACGGGTCGGCCGCGGCATCCCTACATCGTTGCAGACCTGGGTCTCAATCTGATGTGGCGCTCGTTCACCTATGACGCCCTGACGTCGGGCAATCTCTTGGGCTACCGGGGCTTGGGCATTGTCGCGCCCAGCATTCGGGTCGAAGGGTATCCGCTCGCGGGTATGCCCGGCCTCATCGAGGGCCTGGGTCTTTTCGGCGAGTTTGGAATTTCGATCGGGCTCGGTTCGCGCCTGGATGAGAACACGCGTTTCCCCTCCACCCTGTCGTGGTGGAAGGCCGGTGCGCGTTGGAATATCCGCCCGATTTGGGGCTCGACCTTTTCGTTCGGCCCCGAACTGGCGTTTCGCGGGCAAGACTTCACCACGGGGGCTGCGGAGGACGGTTCGGTGCTGACCGACTTGCCCGACCTTCACTACCGGATTCTCGAGGTGGGCCTCCATGCGGAGATTCCCCTCGGCGGATTCGCGGTATTCCATGCACGCGCGGCTTATCTGGCCGTTCTTTCTGCAGCGGACCTGCTGGGGCCAGGCTTTTTCCCCAACGGCAGCGGCGGCGGGCTGGAACTCGAAGGTGGCATCGGCGTTTACCTCGGCTTGGGTGAACTCCTTCAAGCCCGGCTCACCGGCTTTTGGACAAGAGTGGGTCTGGGTTTCCAGCCAGACGCGGCCGCCGCCTTCCAAGCGACGGGAAGCGGCGACTCCTACTACGGCGGTCGGTTGTCACTTCGCCTGCGTTACTAGCGGCAGAGCGCGCCCAAGCACGCTATAAGCACCCGCGTGCAACGCAAGTGGCTCTTTTTGATAGCGGTCGCAGTGTCCCTCGTGGCCCTGGACCAATGGACGAAGTACCTCGTTGTTGACGCGCTGACGCGCCGTCTCGACAACGAAACCACCCTTTCCGGCAAGCTGGGTGCTTTCTTCTCGTCGCCAGGAGAAGCCGGTGCGGATGGTTTGCGCTTTCGGCCCAAGCGGGCCATCACCGTGTCGCGCAATTTCTTTCGCCTGCGATACGCCGAGAACCCCGGTGCCGCGTGGGGCTTGTTTCGCTCACTGCCTGAGCACATCCGCGTGCCGATGTTTCACGTCGTTTCACTCGGCGCGGTCGGTCTCATCGCCTACTACTTTTCCAAGCTGACAGGCCAAAAGTCCGAGCGCTGGGCGTTTTTCGGTTTGCCCTTGGTGCTTGGCGGTGCGTTGGGCAATTACGTTGACCGCCTGACGCGCGGCTTTGTCGTTGACTACCTCGAGGCCCACTGGATGGACCGTGCCACTTGGCCTTCGTTTAACGTCGCCGACACATCGATTGTCATCGGCGTTGGGCTGCTGCTCCTCGATTCATTTGTTCGCAAAGAGGCACCGGCCGCTTTGCCTCAAGACACCGGCACAGCCCGCCCTTCGTGACTTCGGCATGATTCCCGTCCTGGTTCATTTTCAGTTCACCTCGCTTGTGGGTCAGCTCTTCGCCTACGGCTTGGCGGTTGCTCTGGTGGCCTACGGCGCGCACTCCGGATGGCGCGGCGCGAGTGGGAACGACCGCTGGGTGCGTGCACTGGGGTACGGCGGCGTGGCAGCCGTCGTGGCGAGGGTGGGACTTCACTATGCCCTGCCGCAAGGCGCATTCCTGGGTGGGCGCGGCGAGGGCCTTCCCGTGCACACCTATGGGTTGATGTTGGCCACGGGCTTTCTGTCGGCAGTTTCTGTTTCGGCACGACTGGCGGCGCACGAATGGCGAGGCGCGGAAAGCGCCAAAATGCGCGACAACATCCTCGACCTTGCCTTCTGGGTGCTTCTCGCTGGAATCGGCGGCTCGAAACTTCTGTTCACGTTGGTGAATTGGCGCGAGGCAGGCGCACAACTGAGCGATGTGTTCCGGAATCCTGCGAAGCTCGTGGACTTCTTGAGCGGCGGCCTTGTCTTCCAGGGTGGCTTGCTGGCGTCGATGGCCACGACGTGGTGGTTCTGCAAGACGCGAAAAATTGATTTCCTGCGCCTCTGCGATGTCGCCATTCCCACGGTGTCGCTTGGTTCTGCCTTTGGGCGGCTGGGTTGCTTTTCCGCCGGTTGTTGCTGGGGCGATGTGGTCGGACAAAACACCTTACCCTGGGCGGTTCATTTTCCAGGCGCGGGTTTGGTGAAGGACCTTTTCGGTCGCGCGGCGCCCACATCGAGTCTGGCCTTTCAGTCGATGCGTCAAGATGCGCGCTGGGTCGTCGAAGCCACCGGTGAAGTGGCTCAAAACGCGATTCCTGGAGCCGTGCGCGTCTCAAATTGGGTCGCCGAACACGGCCACACGCTGCCGGTTCACCCGACTCAACTGTACGACTCGCTGGGCAATTTGCTCCTCTTCGCGGGCGTACTCTTCGCACGCCGGTTTCGTCGGTTTCATGGGCAAATCATGGGCATCTGGCTCATGGGCTACGCCTTCGTGCGCTCAACGGTCGAAACGTTTCGGGGTGACGTAGAGCGCGGCACGCTGCATGGCCTTCTGGAAGGAATTGGAAGCCATGCGTTGGCCGACCGAATTCCTGCCAGGGCCTGGTTCAACGTTTCGACCGGGCAATTCATCTCGCTGTGCATGTTCGCCTTGGGTCTTTGGCTTGTGGCGCGAGCAAAACCAGCGCTCCCGGCGCGGGTGAGCTAGAGTCTTTTCCCCGTGGCCGAGAAAAAGCTCGACGCGAAAGCGACCACCGAAACGCTGACCCAAGCGTGTGAATCCGTCGAAGCTGCGATGGCTGAGCTTCGTGCACTCTACGACCAATACTTCTTGGGCGTGGACCGCCACCCGCCCAATGCCAAGCACCACGCCCTCACGCGGCAGGTCCAAAAGCTTCGCTCGGAGTTTGTGCGCTCGACCGCGATGCGTTTCCAAATCGCGAGCCTCTTTGCCAAATTTCAAACTTACGAGCGTCTGTGGACACGGACGATTCAAGAAATTGAGGCGGGGACTTACAAACGAGACCTTTTCAAGGCCAAGCGTCGCCAGGCGGAACGCGAAGCGCAGAAAGAAAAACCCAAGGCCATCGAAACACCCGCTGCGCCGCCATCACGCCCGCAAACTGAACCGCCCGACGGGCTTTCGGACAGCAAAGTGAACGACATTTTTCGCGCATACGTCGAGGCCAAGAAGCGCTGCAACGAAGATGTCTCCAAGCTGTCCGTCGATGGGTTGGCCGCAACGCTGCGAAAGCAGGTGCCGGACTTGATGAAGCGCCACGGCGCGAAGTCGATTGAATTCAAGGTAGTGGTCAAAGACGGAAAGGCCGTGCTTCGCGCGGTGCCGAAAACAAAATGAATACCGCGGGCACTTTTCCAACAAAACGAAGGCGTGCTAGTCGAACCTTGGGTCGATTTCTGGGGCCACTGTTGCTTGGGGTGTTCACCGCATGTCAGGGGAACGAAGCCTGCCGAGAACCTGTGCTTCAGGCCGATGGCGGCGTGCATCGCTGCGTCGTGCCCGAAAGCTGCCCACGACCGAACAACATTCCACTCTGTCTGGACAACGCTACGCCAGTACAAACTTGCGTGGCCTGCATCGCTTCCATTTGCGAAGCGCGCTCACCGCCGCCTTGCGACTAGTGCCGCGACTTAGAATTCTCGCTCCGGTTTTTTGCGCGCTGGCGCTTCTCCCCGCCTGCCAGCGCGGTCCGGAAGAGCGCATCACCCGAGCGAAAGACGCCATCTTCGACCGCAAGCCGCTTCAGGCGCTGAAGGAATACCGCCTGGCGCTCGACACACTCGACGCCGACAACTCAAGGCGAGGGCAAAAACTGCGGGCCGAGGCGCTGTTGGGCTCGGCACAGACCTACCACCTGGAACTGCGCGACATCGGACATGCGCTGCCCGTGTACGGCGAACTGATTGAAACGGCCCCCGATTCTCCCGAGGCCCTGCAGGCGCGAATTGCGATGGCCGAGCTTCTGCGATTTCACTACCGCGACACGCGAAAAGCGATTGCGACGCTCAGTGCCGCGGTGGAGCGAAAACCCTCTCAAGCGCCTGAGCTCATCTACCGCGTTGCCAAGATGTACTTTGAGCTTGGCGACTACTCCCAAAGCAGCCTCGAGGCGCAGAAAGTCGTCGGCCAGTTCCCCGATTCACCGGTGGTCGACGATGCACTCTTCTTGCAAGCCCAAGCCTTGTCCATGCTGGAAGGCCGACGGGAAGATGCCCTTTCGGCGTTTGCCGCAGTCACGAAGCGCTTCCCTCAATCCGAGTTGGCGGCCCATGCCCTCTTTGAACTCGGCAAGGCACACGCCGATGCGGGCGAGAACTCCCAAGCGATTTCTTTCTGGGTGAAAGCACTGGCAACTCACCCTGACCCCAGGACGGTCCAGACCTCCATCGCACGCGTCCGACAGCGCATCA
The DNA here is from genome assembly GCA_046155985.1 of Myxococcaceae bacterium. Taxonomy (GTDB): domain Bacteria; phylum Myxococcota; class Myxococcia; order Myxococcales; family Myxococcaceae; genus JBJXGM01. The sequence goes on from JBJXGM010000036.1 coordinate 41,648, forward strand.
CCCGAACCACCCCCGTTGCAGTGGGTGAGCGCGCGTCTGCTTTCGACCGCCCGGTCGTACCCATCGTTCGAAATGCACGCGTTCGTCACCGCAACTCGGTTCAAGCGGCAGGCGGCACGGCAGAAGAAGCTGTACGGGAAGGAAGCCCGGTGACGCCCCCACCCAGACCCGAACCGGCCGCACCATCAGAGGTCGAAGCACCACCCCCGGAGTCCGTCACCCCGCCCGAGGAAGCTGCAACGCCAGCCAACCTCGAAGCGCCGCCTCGCGGCGCGGCGCCACCAGAAAACACAACGCCAGAGCCCGCATCCGCTGGCCCTGAAGTGCCCTGAGCGCCTCGCCGACGTCACCCGGAAGCGGTTTGAGCAGCACCCCGAAGTTGCAGCGGGGGCGCGTCCAGTCGACTTCGGAAAGCGCCGGTTTCGAAGTACACAAAAACGGCTTCGCCCATTTGGATGAGGTCGCCATCGGCGAGCAGCTCTTCGCGCGCCAACACACGCGAGCCGTTTAGGAGCGTGCCGTTCCGCGACTCCAAATCCACAAGAACACAGCGTCTTCGCGACGCATTCCAACGCAACAAAGCATGGTGCTTGGAAACTGACGCGTCGTTGACGACGACGTCATTGTCGGGAAGCCGTCCCAACGACAATTCATCTTCCTCACGAAGGGGCGGAAGCGTCGTGACTTGCAGCGCGTCGAACTGCCGCACCAATTCTGGGGGAAGCGTCGCATGCAACGCGATTTTGTCGGTGGGACCCACGCCGACGCGCAGGGCCCTGTCGAGGTCTTCCAAATGCTGCGGCCTTTGAATGAGAACAAAAGGGCCCAACTGTGCCTCTGCAGCGTCCGATGGAATGGCCCGAAGCAGTTCGCGGACTTCGTCGATTCTCAACATCGACTTCACCCCTTGATGAGTTGAGGCGCACGGCTAACCAACAGTGTAGGAGAAGAAGCCCACGTACGCTCGTTTCTGAATCGCGGGGACCCGTCATGCCTCACCACCGAAGCCATCAGCTCTTTGAACGCGCACAAACATTGATGCCCGGGGGGGTCAATTCCCCTGTCCGAGCGTTTCGTGGTGTGGGCGGGACACCCATTTTCTTCGACCGTGGCGAAGGCGCTTGGCTCATTGACGTCGATGGGAACCGCTACGTCGATTGTGTGGGGAGCTGGGGCCCCCTCATCCTCGGCCACGCCCACCCATCGATTGTGGGGGCCATCACAGCGGCCGCCGCCAAAGGCACGACTTTTGGGGCCCCCCATGCCGCCGAACTTGAAATGGCAGAGGCAGTAATGCGTGCCATGCCGGGCGTCGAAAAAATCCGACTCGTCTCCAGCGGCACCGAAGCCACCAGCGCTGCGCTGCGACTCGCGCGCGGGGCGACCGGGCGTGCCTGCATCGTTAAATTCGACGGCTGCTACCACGGCGCCGCCGACGCACTGCTGGTCAAGGCGGGCTCTGGCGTCGCCACACTGGGACTCCCGGATTCACCCGGCGTTCCCGAAGCTCTGGCAGCGCTCACCCTCACGCTGCCGTACAACGACCTTGGCGCTGCCCGAAAACTCTTTGAACAACGCGGCGCGGACATTGCCGGCGTCATTGTCGAACCCGTCGTCGGGAACATGGGCGTGTTGATTCCGAAGCCCGGTTTTCTCGAAGGGCTTCGCGCGCTTTGCGAAAGCGCTGGTGCTTTGTTCATCGTCGATGAAGTCATGACCGGGTTTCGCCTGGCGCGCGGCGGTGCGCACGAGCGCTTGAACCTCAGGTCCGACTTGACCGCGCTGGGCAAGGTGCTGGGCGGCGGGATGCCGCTGGCCGCCCTTGCCGGAAAGCGAAAGTGGATGTCGCAAATCGCGCCAGAAGGACCCGTGTACCAAGCCGGCACACTGTCCGGAAACCCGGTTGCCGTTGCTGCGGGCCTGGCGTGTTTGCGTGAACTTGCCGCGCCCGGTATCTACGCCCGCCTCGAAGCGACTTCCGCCGCACTTGAAGAAGGCCTTCGCGCAGAGCTGCAGCGGAGCGGCAAAACGGCCACCGTCAATCGGGTGGGCAGCATGTGGACACTGTTCTTCGCTCAAGGGCCTATCGACGATGCCGACGGCGCGCGCCGGGCCGACACAAAAGCATACGGGCGCTTCTTCCACGCCATGCTCAAACAGGGCGTCTACCTGCCGCCATCTCAATTTGAGTCAGCGTTTGTGTCGTTGGCGATGGGCGAAGCGGAGCTGTCTCACACGCTTGCTGCGGTGCGTGAAGCGCTTCGGGCGGTGTAGGCCTGTTTCAGGCGATTCGAGCTTCACGAAACGGGGCGCTACTGCGCAACAATGACACCGCGCATGCCGAATGAATGGTGAACCGCGCAATAGAACGGGAACGTTCCCGCACCGCTAAAGGTCACGTCGACACTCGTTCCAGAATTGACGATGGGAATCGGGTTCACCCCTTCTGCTTCCAACCCACCCGGATTGACGCCTGGCCGCATCGGGTGGCTGTTGAAATCCCCCTGAAACGTGACCGTCTGTCCCACGGCAACGCGCATGCACGGTGGTGAAAATGCAGAAGATGAAAGCGCGATGACGCGCGACGCCCCGCCGGCCGTCCGGTCCGTCAGGGTGGCGGTGGTACAGCCGTTGAGCGGGGAATCCGGCCCGGCGTCGTTGCCACCGTCATTCGTTTCATTGCTGGTACCGCAGGCAAGAACCGAAAGCGCGAGAACCCAGGCGATGATGTTTTTCATGAGCCGGGACTCTACAGCGCGGGCCATGTTAATGCCGATGCACAAATGGACCCCGACAAGGGCCTAAGCCCTTCAGCGAGAGAGATGCGGCGGGCGGGGCCGGTTCTCTCAGCCGTCTGGCGCTTTACGGGCGCGTCGGCTGTTGGCGTCGCCGCAGGCCTTTTCGTCGACCGAGCGTTAGGGACGTCGCCTGCGTTCATCTTGGTCGGGCTCGGGATCGGCCTAACCGTTGGATTTTACGCGATGTATCGGTCGTTGGCAGGCACAGACAGCAAGGGGCCCAAGGCGTGAGTCGACCCTCGCCCTTCGCGTGGGCGCTCTTGGCGACCAGCGCGACGGGGCTCTTGGCGTTCGTCGGTATCGCCTTACTGGTCATCGGGCCCAGCGCACGGTGGGCACAAGTTGGCGCCCTGACATCGACGGTTGTCGGTTTCGGCTCGCTCTTCATCAAACGGGTGGCGCTCCGCAAGAGTCTTGGGTACGGACTGGGTGCGGTCGGCGTCACCTTGTTGCTTCGCCTTTTGGTATGGGGGGTGGGCGCAGGGGCGTTGCGGGCTCGGGGCATTGGCCCCATCCCCTTCACGTTGGGTTATTTGGCGATTTTTGGAGTGCTTCTTTGGGTCGAGCTCGGGTACTTGGCAGCGGAAGCACGGAGCGTTCGCAAATGAGGCGTTGGTCGGTATTGCTTTCAGTGGTGGGACTTGTGCTGGCAGCCGCTCCCGTGGCGCTGGCAGAATCCGGTCATGGTGAGTCGCATGAACAAGGCGGGCACGAAGACCCCGCCAAGTTCATCATGCACCACGTCTCGGACTCACAAGAGTTCGAGCTGGACGTGCCCCTGATTCAAGGCGCCCATGGGTTCAAAATCAGTTTCCCGACGTGGCGCCTTGCGCTGCGCGAGGGCGCGTGCCCGGCGGCTGCGCATGAACCTGCCTCTTTGATGGCCGGGTGTTTGGACTTTTCGCTGAGCAAGAATGTCTTGATGCTTTGGATTGCGACCGCGTTTCTGTTGCTCGCTTTCCTGGTCGGCTCGCACCGCGACGCCACCAAATTGGTTCCCCGGGGCACGTCAGCGAACTTGTTGGAAATGATGGTGCTGTTTGTGCGCAACGAAATCGCCGTCAAGAACATCGGCGAAAAAGAAGCCGACCGCTACACACCTTTTCTGCTGTCGATTTTCTTCTTCATCTTGTTCGTGAACTTGCTGGGGCTGATTCCTTTCATGAGCACCGCCACGGGAAGCCTCGGCGTGACGGCGGCGCTCGCCCTCTGCACGTTTTTCGTGACACAGGGCGCGGCCATTCGCGCAGCCGGCGTCGGCGGCTATTTGAAGCACCTCACCGGGGGCGTGCCTTGGCCGCTTTGGCCCATCATGATTCCGGTCGAAGTGCTGGGGCTTTTCACCAAGCCGTTCGCGCTGACGGTGCGTTTGTTCGCCAACATGTTGGCGGGACACATGGTGCTCTTTTTCTTGCTGGGTCTCATTTTCTTCATCGGCACTGTGGCGGTTGCGCCGCTCGCGGTGGCGATGGGCGTGGCGGTGTACTTGTTGGAGTTGTTCGTGGCTTTCGTTCAGTCGTTTGTCTTCACCATGCTGTCGGCCGTCTTTATTGGCATGAGCGTTGCGATGGGTCATCACCACGACGACGGACACGCGGACGGACACGCGGACGGACACGCGGACGGACACACGAAGGCACAGGCGCACGGCCATTGACGAGCGGTGTTTGACCCGGCGCTGAAGTGAGAAGCACCGGAGGCAGTTTCAGCGGGCCTTGGACGACCCTCCCCAGATTGGGTCTTTTTGGAAAGAGACGAAACAACATGGATAGCTTGGGAATGGCGTTTTTTGCTTCAGGCATCGGCGCAGGCTTGGCCGTTATCGGCGGTGGACTTGGCATTGGTCGCTTGGCGGCAGCCGCGATGGACGGAACGGCGCGTCAGCCATCTGCGACGGGCGAAATCCGAACCTCGATGATTATCGGCGCGGCACTGATTGAAGGCGCTACGTTCTTCGGCCTGGTCATTTGCATTTTGTTGGCCATCAAGTAACGCGTCTTTGAAGCCCTCGGGGCGGCCTTGGCTGCCCCGGGGCTTTGTCGTAAGGAGAGCCTCATGCCTTATCCGCTTCTGCTTGCCGCTTCGGGCCTCACGGAAGTCCGTCCGGGTCTCATTTTTTGGACACTGGTCACTTTCACTCTCGCCGCGTTGATTCTCCGTCAGCGTGCTTGGGGACCGATTCTAAGAGCCGTCAAGGAGCGCGAATCACAAATCGCGCAGGCGATTGAAGCCGCCAAGCGTGAACGCGCCGAAGCCGAAAAGCTTTTGGCCGAACAAAAGTCCGCCATCGCCGAGGCCCGCCGCGAAGCGGCCGAACTGATGCGAAAGAACCAAGCCGACGTCGAACGGTTTCGCGACGAATTGATGGCCAAAGCCCGGAGCGAAGCCGAGGCTGCGAAAGCGGACGCCAAGCGCGCCATCGATGACGAGCGCCTCAAAGCCGTTGCGGAGGTCAAGGCGCTTGCCGCCGACCTTGCGGTGGACATCGCCACCAAGCTTCTCGGCAACGAGATGAATGGCGAGCGTCAACGCCAGTTGGCGGAACAATTTTTGGAACAACTTCCTCGTCCTGGCGCTGTCACGCAGCGCGTGGCCTAGGCGTTTCGCTTGGGACTTTCCGTCGGCATCGTCGGGCTGCCCAATGTGGGGAAGTCCACCCTGTTTAACGCTGTGTCAGGCGCCAGCGCGCTGGCGGCGAACTATCCGTTCGCGACCATCGACCCCAACATCGCGGCTGTGCCTGTGCCCGATGAACGCTTGGACCAGCTTTCGGCGCTCATCAAACCGCTCAAAAAAGTCCCGACGTCGCTGCAAATCGTCGACATCGCGGGCCTCGTCCGCGGCGCTTCGAAAGGCCAAGGGCGCGGCAACCAGTTTTTGGGAAACATCCGCGAAGTCGATGCGATTTTGCATTTGCTGCGTTGTTTTGAGAATCCTGAAATCACCCACGAAGAAGGTTCGGTCGACCCACGGCGCGACCGCGACATCATCGACACCGAGCTGTGCCTCAAAGACTTGGACACGGTCGACAAGCGCCGTGAACGGACCCACCGCGCATCGAAAGCGGGCGGAAAGGCCGGAGAAGAAGCCAAAGCGGAACTGGTGGTTTTGGACCGCGTCCGCGCGGGGCTCGACGCAGCCACCCCGGTGCGCCGACAGGGTTTGTCTGCCGAAGACCAAGCCAAGCTGGCGGACTTGTTTTTGCTGACGGCCAAACCCGTCCTTTACATCGCCAACGTCAGTGAGTCGCAAGTCACGAACGAAGACGCCAGTCCTCACGTGAAGGCGGTCAAGGCCATTGCTGCCGAAGAGGGCGGCGAGGCCGTTGTCCTTGCTGCGGCGCTCGAAGCTGAAATCCAGCAACTGCCGCAAGAAGACCGTCCCGAATTCTTGAAAAGCGCAGGACTCACCGAGCCGGGCCTGAACAAAGTCGTTCGTGCGGCGTACAAGCTGCTTGGCCTTCTCACCTATTTCACCGTGGGCGAGCAGGAGTGCCGGGCCTGGACAATTCACCGCGGGTGGACGGCGCCCCAAGCCGCTGGCGTCATTCACACCGACTTTCAGCGCGGTTTCATCAAGGCCGAAGTCCTGCCGTACAAGGACTTGTTGCGCTTGGGTTCAGAAGCCGCCGCGCGCGACAAGGGTCTTCTGCGCGTCGAAGGCAAGGAATACCTCGTCCAAGACGGCGACTGCATGCATTTTCGCTTCAACGTTTAGAACAACGGCGAGGGCTTTCGAAGCCGTGGATGACCTCGAACAAGCGCTGACGGCTTTCGGGCTGCTCAAAGCCGACGCCGCCCGGCCGCGGCAAGGAGCATCGCTTTTGGAGTGGTGCGATGCCAATGCCTTGGACGGTGGCCTGTCGATTTCGCCCGGCGTTCGTCCAGACGAGTGCCTTGGCTCGCTGCTTTTCACGGTCGGCGGCGTTGCAGCGCAAGTTCGCGCTGTCGACATTCGAGAAGGCAAGCAGAGCGTCAACCTGACGCTCATGCGCAATCGGCACGAGTTCGTCTGGCGCGTGCGCGACGTTCCGGCGCTCGTTCGCACAGCCAACCGCACCTTCGCCCAAGACACCTCTGCGCGCTTCATCTGGCAGCTGGGCGAATGGGAAGGTCGGCTGCAACTGTGGTGCGTCGCAAAGCAGCTTCGCACGAAGCTCCAGCGCAGCCTCGCGGCCTCCATCGCGCCAGCCGAACGCAGCGTCGATTAGCGACAACCCCGTCACCTCAACGCCCACTGCTTGTTCCCGGCACATCGAAGCCTGACTCCGGCGACCGCAGCCGAGGTAAGCCTGGCGACTTTGGTGAACGCACCGACCAACGGAAAGAAAAGCGAGAGGCAGCATGTTCCGGAACGAGCTCCCAAATGCGCGACTGCACCCGGTGCCGAAAACGCCGCGACGTCGCAGAGGAGTTGAGCGTTTCACCGTTCTACTGGGCGAAGAAGCACGCGCATCACTTCTGCAATGGGAGGGGTTCGGCCTGAACAAAGCCCCATAAACTCAGCCGGTTGAATGCGGCTTTCCGCCACCACGACCCGCGCCGACAAGCGTGCGAAGATTCGCCCGTTCATGCTCTGGCAACGCTTCCTCCAATGGCGCGTGCACCATCCCAAGCTGGAATTGGCACTGTTCTTCGGGGCCGGCTTCTTGTTCGACATCGTCACGCTGGACCGCATCGACAGCGCGCTGACACTCATTCAGCAGGCGGTCTACCTGGCCCTCCTCGCCGCTGCACTGTTGCTTGAACAACGCGCGGTCTTGAAAGGCTGGCAACCGCCGCGCTTTCTCGCTGGCGTGTGGCGCTTTCAAGAAGACATCGTGCATTTCGTCTTCGGCAGTCTTTTGAGCGGGTATGCGCTTTTTTATCTCAAGAGCGCTTCGGACTTTTCCGCGCTCGCCTTCATGGCGGTGCTCTTCGCGCTGCTTTTGGCCAACGAGCTTCCGAGGTTTCGTCGGCTGGGCCCGGTGGTTCGCTTTGCCCTGCTCAGCATCTGCATCACGACCTATTTCGCGTACCTCGGGCCTGTCCTTTACGGCGGCCTGTCGGCTTGGCTCTTCGTGTCGGCCGTCGCCGTGGCAGCCGTGCCCCTGTATTTCTTGTACGGCCGCGTGCGGAATTGGGCCCCTGCTCGAGAAATCGCTGTTCGCCATGTGGGCATTCCGCTGTTGGCGTCACAGCTGCTTCTCGTCGTGCTCTACTTCACCGGCGCGATTCCGCCGGTTCCCTTGGCCGTCGAAGAGCTCTCGATTTACCACGACGTGCAGCGCACCCCAGAAGGCCGCTACCGCTTGCTCCACCTGCGCCCTGCTTGGAGAATTTGGGCCAAGGGCGAAGCCGACTTTCAAGCCAGACCCGGGGACAAAGTGTTTTGCTTTGTGCGCGTCTTCGCACCCACCCGCTTTCGAGAAAGCGTTCAGATTCGCTTCTTCAAGGACGAAGGCACCCGGGGCTGGGTCGCGCAAGATGCAATTCCGCTGACCATTGTGGGCGGGCGTGACGACGGCTTTCGCGGCTACGCCCACAAAGCGAACTACGCGGCGGGCAAATGGCGCGTGCAGGTCCAAACACAGGATGGTCGCAGCTTGGCCTACAAGACCTTCCATATTTTAGACGACGCGAACGTCGAGCCGCGTCTGTTCCAAGAAGAATGGGGTTGAAGTTGTTCCACCGCGTGCGGGAAGAGGCGCGGTGAGCGCTTCACGGTTATACCCAACGCCGTGAATCCTCCTACCACTGCATCGACGCCGCGGCGCCCCACATGGCCGCGTCGCCAAGTTTGGGGCTTTGCGGTTTTCGCCACGTTCATCACCGTGCTGTTTGCGTGGCTTCACCAATATGTGGGCTCTCGGTTGTTCGGCTCACTTCCTTTGGGCCTTCAGCCCCTGGCTTGGGGAGTCTTGTGGGGACTTTTTCTTTCCCTGCCCGTTGGCCCCATCTTGGAGCGCGTCGCGCCGCGCAGATTGGGTTATTCGCTTCGATTGGTCGCATACCTGTGGCTGGGCACCTTTGGCCTCATCCTCGTCGCCGTCGCGCTGACAGACCTTTTGAAGCCGCTTTTGGCGCAGTGGCCTGTCCTCGGCGACTGGCAAGCGCCCGCTGTCGCTGCACTGGCAATACCGGCAGCGATTTGGGGATTCGTGTCGGCCCAACGCCCCCCAAGAGTCAAGCGCCTGGGGTTTGAGATGCCGGGGCTTGGGGCAGAACTTTCGGGCCTTCGCATCGTTCAACTCAGCGACGTTCACATCGGCGAGAGTTTCCTCGATGGACGCTGGTTGTCGCGGGTGGTGCAACAAGTGAATGCGCTTTCGCCCGACGTTGTCGTCATCACCGGCGACTTGGTGGACGGCTCCGTCGCACGCTTGCGAGACGACGTCGCACCGCTGGCCAACCTTCGCGCACCGCTGGGCGTGTTTTTCATCACCGGCAACCACGAGTACTACAGCGGCGCTGAAAGCTGGCTCGAGTGCATTCGAGGTCTTGGTATTCGGGTGCTGCTCAATGAACACGTTGTCTTGAAGCGTGGCAACGCTTCCTTGGTGCTGGGGGGCATCCCAGACCCCACGGGGGCTCAATTTCATCCATCACACCGCATTAACCTGGCACGCACGTTTGAAGGCGCGGACCCCGCCCTGCCCCGACTGCTTTTGGCTCACCAACCCAAGTCCGCGGAGCATGCAGCGGGCCATGGCGTCACCCTGCAGCTGTCAGGACACACGCATGGCGGACAAATCTTCCCGTTCAACTTTTTCGTGCGCTTGCAGCAGCCCGTTGTTTCGGGCTGGAACCAAGTGGCGGGTGTCTGGGTCTACACCCATGCTGGAACAGGCTACTGGGGCCCGCCCATGCGCGTGGGAACGTTTTCAGAAATCGCCGAGATTACTTTACTGAGCGGCGTCGCAGCTCACCCCGCCTGAGCAGCGGACTTGATGCACCATGCGAACTGAACCGGGCATGTCGATTTGGTCGAGTTGCCCAAAGTTGCCGAACTCGTCGATTCCATAGAGTGAAACGCCGCCCTCAATCGGTGTCGTCGTTCGGAACCAACCCACGACAAAACGCGTGTCGTTGAACCCGAATGCAACGCTGCGATGCTCGCGCTCTGGATTGTCCGGGAGCAGCTCAGACGGTCCGTCGGTCACGTCGGACGAACTGAGTGGCATCGTTCGCACCCAATTCTGCCCGACAACGACGGCTCTCGTTTCGGTCGAGTTGACAGCGATGTCACGCGCGCGATCGCCCCCTTGATTGCGGTTCGCAATCTGCGTCGGCGCCCATGGATTCACAATGGAGTAGTAACGAACACGGTTCGTGCTGGTGGTCGTCAAGAGACGCGTCCCACCGTACAAGACGTGGGTCGCGTTCCCGGTGATGCCTGAGAAAATCTCCACAGGCGGGCTGTTCCCCGCAATCGAGTACGTGCGCGAGCCATGATAGAGGTAGTCGCCGTTCGGGTGAACGGCCAGGCCATGCTGGCCTGTGTCGCCTTGAACCGCCACGAATTCCAAGGTGCCATCTTCGTTCACGTTGAACGTGTGGATGGCGTCGTCCCAATCGTCTTGGACGAACGCGCGGGTGCCGTCTGGCGTGAAAGTGATGGACACCGGAGCACACTCCCCAATTTGCCCTGGGTTACCTGAAACTGAGTTCACGCAACTCGACACGGGGCCGCTTTGCGGCACGTAAAGGTACGCGGCGCCCATGGGTTCCAGGCCTCGGCCCGTAATCTCAAACCTATCGATGCGGCCGTTGCCCCAGCACCAGGGGCCTGTTGAGGAACACTCGTTCAACGAGGTGGCGTACAGCCACGGCTCGGTCGGGTGCTGAGCCATGCCGAAAATGGCGTGCCCACCCAAGTAGGTGGTTGCGCCGTCGTTGGGAAGACTGACGCTGTCTTCGAACGACACACCGTCCTCGTCGACGGTCACGACGTAAAGGTCTCGCCCAGAACCAATGGCGTGGGTCCATTTCAGATTGTCGCCACCGCCTGTTTCGCGCAGCTCGCAAGCGACAAGGGTCGCGCCCAGGGTGACAACCATTGAAAAGCGGAAGATGTCGCGCATCGATATCTTTCCTTCAAAAGACACGGGGTTGGAAATTCGCCGGGCGCACGCAAGCACTCCCTGCTTGCGAGTTCAAGAACGAACATCATTGAATTTTTTTTTGACACCCGCTCGACTGTACGCCGCCGCCCGAAGTAGGGCTTGGACCATCGGTTCGGCAGAGGCTTTGCCGGTTCCCGCCAAGGAATAAGCCACCCCATGGTCGGGTGAAGTTCTCGGGAGGGGAAGACCCAGCGTCACGTTGACCGTTCGCTCGAAATCCAGTGCCTTCGCCGGCCCCAGCGCCTGGTCGTGGTACATCGCCAAGACGGCGTCGAAGGGCAGCTCGCCCCGACCGGCTCTCGCGAACACGCCGTCCGCTGGAAGGGGCCCCTCACAGGCAATGCCCCTTCTCCGCGCTGCTGCAATCGCAGGGGCGATGATGCGTTGCTCTTCCTGGCCCAAAAGCCCCCCCTCGCCTGCATGGGGGTTCAGCGCCAATACGCCGATTTTGGGTTTGTGTCCGCCGCGTCGAAACGTCCTGTCCAGAAGTTCCAGTTGTTGCAGAAGCCGCGCGCGAGAGAGGCTCCTGGGCACTTCTTTCAACGCAACGTGGTTCGTCGCCAACGCAACGCGGAGCTTGGGGCCATCCATCAGCATCAGCACATCGACGCCAAAGCGCTGTGCCAAGAACTCTGTGTGACCCATGAAGGGCGTGCCGGCGCGCGAGATGGCCTCTTTCGAAACGGGGCCGGTACACAGTGCGTCGAGTTTTCCGGCCAGGGCGGCGTCGATGGCGGCGTCAACGAACGCCAATTGGGCTTGCCCGCCCAGGCGGGTGGGCTTTCCAGCCAAACGCGCATGCTTTGGCAACGACGTGACAACGATTCGGGCCGGAGCACCTCGCAAAATGGCCTGGGGTACGCACAACGGCAAGCGCGCCAAGACCGGAAAAGCCGCCATCGTCGGCCCATCGCCAAACACCACGGGATGGAGTGCGCGACGAACTTCCGGGCGCGTGAGCGCGCGGGCCAACACCTCTGGGCCAATGCCACTGACGTCGCCCAGCGAGATGCCAATCGTCGGCTTCACGGTAGGGCCCTTAGCTCACAGCTTGACGTCAACGACAGCTTGCGCGCGGAGTTGCTGAATGTGTTGCTGGGTGAGCCGTTCCATTTGTTCGCGAAGCAGTTTGTCCGAAAGCTTCGCTTTCATTTCCTCGAACGAAGCCACGCCAATCGGCAGACGCTTCTCCACCAAAATGATGTGAAAGCCAAAGCGCGTGCGGACCGGGGCAGAAATTTCGCCTTCTTTCAGCGCAAACGCGACACGCTCAAATTCTTCCATCATGGTGCCGCGGCGAAAGGTTCCCAAGTCGCCACCTTCTGCGGCAGACGGCCCTTCACTTTTCTTTTTCGCCAAAGCCGCAAAATCCACCTTCGGGGTCCGCGCTTCTTGCGCCAAAGCGTCGGCCTTTCGCTTGGCGGCTTCGACCTGCTCGCTCGAAGCGTTGGGCGTGAGCGCCACGATGATGTGCCGCGCTTTGAGCTCGACCTCTTCAGACTCCAACTTGGAGTAGCGAACGTATTCAGCCTTGAGGTCTTCGTCGGCGACTTTGACTTTTGAACGCACGCGTTGCTGAAGCAGTTTGAGACGACCCAACTGCTTCTTCATGAAGGCCTTGTAGGACTCGGGGGAATACCCTGCGCCGCGAAGCTCGCGCTCAAACTGTTCTTCAGACAAATTGTTTTGCGAGCGCACATCGGCAATCGCGGTGGAGACTTCGGCATCTGTCACGGTGATTTGCAGGGATTGGCCATCGGCCTCCAGCAACTTTTCCCCAATGAGTAGGTCGAGCGCCTCGCGCAGAATCTCTGTCTTGGCTTTGGCACGCGCATCCCCATCTCCACCGGACGGGAGCTGGCTCAGCTCGGCCGCGGCGCGTTGCTGAACTTCTGAAAGCGCAATGACGTCGGTATTCACGACCGCTGCAACGCGGTCGACAAGTTCCGCACGCGCGGGAGAAGCAAGCGTGAGAACCCAGGCGCCGGCGATGGGAAAAACGACGGCAAAGAGGGGTTTCATGGCGTTTTGACCTCCGCGCGCGGCGCGACCTGTCCCTTGGCCGAAGCCAAGGCGACGTCGTTCACTTGGATGTTGGCTTTTTGGCGAAGCGTTTTTCGAAAATCCGACTCTGCCGCGGCTCGCTTTTCGCGAAGCAGTTTCGCCTCTACCTGCGCCCGCGCTTCAACGAATGTGCGACGGCGCGCGGGCCTCCGCTCAATCAAGCGAAGCACATGAAAACCGTAGGGCGAAGTCACGACACTCGAGAACTCGCCCGGTGTCATCTGAGCGAACACGTCGTCAAACTCAGCGGGCATCACGCCTTTGGGAAAGAAGCCCAGGTCGCCGCCGACAGTGGCGTCGGCAGACAGCGAATGCTTTCGGGCGAGCTCGTCAAAGCGTTTGCCTGCACGAAGCTGTGCCAAAACGCCCTGTGCCTCTTCGAGTGTTTTCACGACAATTTGAGACGCACGCACTTGCTCCGTTTCGGAGAACGCGTCTGCGTGCGTGTCGTAGACATGACGAATCTCTTCCTCGGTCAGGGCAATACGAGGGTACACCTGCTCGGCCATGAGCTTTTCAATCGTCATCGATGCCATGGTGCGTTGCACAAACTCGTTCTGGGAAAGCTGTCCCTCCGCCAACGCCATCGAAAAACCTTCACCTTGATAATCCGCGCTGCTCCGCAGCACGCGACGGTCCACCTCGGCCGGCGTCACCGACAGCCCCAGCACCTTGGCCTGTTGCAACAACAGCATTTGGTCGATGCGCGTTTCGAGCAATGCCCGTCGCAAAGGTTCGAGTTGTTCTGCCGGGCGTTGCAGCGACCCTCCCAAAGACTTGAGCTCTCGCGAGAGCTCTGCATCGAAGTCGGCCAAAAGCAGCGTCTCTCCGTTGACGAGGGCCACGATGGTGCTGTCCAACGCGCCGTCACGGCCCGAGCGGCAGGCGTTCCCCACGCTCAAAAACATGAGGGCGAAAGCCACCACAATTCGGTGCGACATCATTCTGGACAAAGCCAAAGATTGGTAGCACACCCCCGCGCCGAGTTACATGCTTGGCATGCCGTGGGCCGTTTACATGGTGCTCTGCCGCGACGGCTCGTTGTACACCGGCGCCGCGCGAAACCCTCTTTTGCGGGAACAGGTTCACAACCGTGGCCGTGGGGCGGCTTACACGCGCTCGCGCCGGCCGGTGCGTTTGGCTTACGTCGAAGCCCAGCACGACCGAAGCGCTGCGCTTCGACGAGAAGCCGCGTTGAAGAAGCTGCCGCGCAACCAAAAACTCGCGCTGGTAGAAAGCGGCCGGGCCAAGCTGCCTGGCCGGTTGCGCCCGTGGACTACTGCGGTGGCGGAGGGGCTGCAGGCGCAGGTGCCTGCGCGGGCTTCTCGCGGCGGAAAAACACCACCGCAAAAAACGAAAACAACAAAGCGCCAGCGACGGCGCCAATGGCCTGCGCGCGAATGAGTTGACTCGCTGTGTCCCGCGTCACCTGCACGCAGTCACAGAGTGCCTGCCCCACACCCGGCGTATTGTTCCAAGCCAAGTAGTTGGGCCAAACCCAACTGGCGACGACGGCGCCGGTCAGCGCGCCGAGCAAATCTGCCATGAGAAACCATCGAACGAATCGCACGAAGGCGGCTTCTGGCACCAACCCAGCCTCTGCGCAAGCCACTCACGGTTGTGATTAGGTAGCGGGCCATGATGCTCGGGGGACTCGCTTTGGCTTTCGCATTGGTGGCCCTGGGTAGCGCCTTGCCGATTTATCGCCATGCGCTTTCACGCAGCGTGGGCACGTTCGCACTGGTGTTGGGCGTACCGGGCTACCTCTTTGTCTATGCCTTCGGCCAGTTCGAGCACCCCAAGAAGCACTGGCTATTGCCTGCGCTGCTGGGCGGTTTGCTTCTCAGCGGTGTCTTCATCGCCATGGGGAAAGAGTCTCTTCAGTCCTTCGCGCCAGGGTAAAAATTCAACAGCCTCGAGCCGGTACGCTTGCGGTGCACGACAAAAGCAAAACAGCTTCGCCTGCGGAAAATCCGTCTGAAAGGACAGGAGCCCTTTCACGTCTTCGAGGCGTGGGGAAGTACCCGACTTGATTTCGATTCCGTAAAGGGGGTTGAGGCCGTTCTTCGAGACGACGATGTCGACTTCCATGTTTGTATTGGTGCGCCAGTGATGAAAGCGAAAGTCGGTTTCCTGATAGTCGTTGAGTCGAATCATTTCTTGAATCACCCAGGTTTCGAAAAGGCTGCCAAATCGCGACGAGCCTTCGCGCGGCGCGTCTGAAAGTTCTCCGCGCACGGAATTCAGTACGCCGTTGTCAAACCAATAAAACTTAGGTTGCTGAGTGAGCTGCTTTCTTGCCGAACGACTCCACCCATCCAGGCGATGCACAATCAACGTGTCTTCGAGAATTGAAAAATATTCCTGCGCTGTCTTGGTGCTGACGCCGCAATCGAGGCCAACCTTCGTGAAGTTGATAGGTTCGCCATTGGCTTGTGCGGCAACGTCGAGGAATCGAACGAAAGCATCCACTCGCCGGACCAAGGCTTCTTCACGAATTTCTTCCTTCAGGTAGGTCTGCACGTACGCTCTCAGCGTGCGTTCGGGGCTGTTGGCGTCGAGATAAACGGCAGGGAGAGTGCCCAAGTGGAGGGCCCGCTCCAGCGAATCCACCGACTCGCGGTGGGTCAGTGGATGAAGATGGAAATTCCAAGCACGCCCACCCAAGAGATTGGCCTTTGCTCGTTTCAACTTTCGTGCGCTCGACCCCGTGAGGATGAATCGTATTCGTCCCTTGTATCGCTCGATGAGACTGTGCACTTCGTTCAGTAACGCAGGAATTCGCTGCACTTCGTCAATAAAGACAGTGAACGGCGTGGGGTGACGCGTCAGTTGCTGCTCGAGCTCCTCGCGCATGCGCGAAGGTCGAGCCACGTAGCGGGTGAAAGTGTCCTCCTCGAGAAGGTTGATGGATGCAAACGACTCGCGGGCGACGCCAGCAGCCAAGAAGGATTCCACCAGAAACGTCTTGCCCGTGCCTCGAGGGCCAAGGAGGAAGCAGGACTGACCAGGCGAGAGCAACTCAAGGCTGAGAAGACGATTAACCATTATCCATATTTATAATATATCTATGGATAACAGTCCTCTCTTCTTCTGCGCGGCATTCAAGCCGTTGATGTTTCAAGGTTCATGGTCGGGTTCGCCCGCATCAAAGTTCGGATTGTAGCCTTGCGACGCGCCGTCCGGCCGCGCTAGACGCCGCGGGCGGTCGGTTCCCACAAGTACTTGTGCAACTGAAGTTGAAAGCGCCCGGGCACGCGGTCGCGAATCATTTGGTCGGCGGCTTGGCGAGGACTCAAAGCACCGCCAAACACGGTTGAGAACAAGATGCCAAATGGCCGTTCGCCGAGCTTGCGTTCGCGAATCAGACGGAGCGCCCAGTCGTAGTCCGCTTGGGTTCCCAGGACGAATTTCAACTCGTCGTTGTGGTTCATCGAATCCAGCACGCGAAAGTCATTGCGGTCGCACTCACCAGATGACGGTGTTTTGAGGTCCACGATTTTGTGCACGGCCACAGGCACCAAGCGCACGTCGATGGCGCCCGAGGTTTCCAAAAGGACAGTCAGGCCCGCATCGAGCAGTCCCTGCATCAGGGGGTAAACCCCGGGCTGCAAGAGTGGCTCGCCACCGGTCACTTCGACCCTTGCCACATTCATCGCCTTGACTTCTTCGATGACGTCGCGAATTTTTCGCCGCTTTCCGCCATAAAACGCGAAAGCGCTGTCGCAGTACGTGCAGCGCAAATGGCAGCCAGTCAACCGAACGAAGGCACACAGAAGCCCCGCGTGCGAAGACTCGCCCTGAAGCGAAAGGTACACCTCGCTCACGACGACAGAATCGGCGCTGGGCACTGCGCGCGGCTCAATGTGCGGGCGTGCAGCCAGCATTTGCGTGAAGTCTCCTTTTAACCCAGCACCGTCAACAGTGTCGCTGCGACAACCAAGAAAATCAGGCCCGCCAAAAGTCTCCACGAGAACGGCTGCCAGGCGCCTGTGCCGCGCAACAAGGTCTGCGTGGATTCATTTTCTTCTGGGTCACTTTGCCCCGGCAAACTGGCGACTGCTTGCACTGGTGCCGACAGGTCGACACTGGCCAAACGTTCTTCGTCCTCAGCTGTGCGCGCCGCGCGCTCCGGAAACAACTCGCGAAGCAGTGCCAGGTGTGGGGCGAGGGCCGCGACGCTTTGGCGAGGCACCCATGCCCGAAGCGCTTCGGCGAACGCTTGTGCGGTGGGGCGCTCGTTGGGGTTCTTCGCCAAGACCCGGGCCACCCACGCATCGACGTCGCTGGGCAACCCTGAACGCAGGCGCGACGGCGGAGGGACGCGGCAGTCCATCACCAATCGAACCGTCATTTGGTCGTTGTTCCCCTTGAACAGGCGCTTTCCCGTCAGCATTTCCCAGAACACGATGCCCAGTGAAAAAACATCGGACCGTGTTTCGAGCGCATCGCCGGCCGCTTGTTCGGGCGACATGTATGCACATTTGCCCTTGAGGACACCGGTCACGGTGGGTTGTGATTCGTGCGCAGCCTTTGCAATCCCAAAATCAATCAGCTTCACGGCACCGTCAAAGCCGATGAGAATGTTCTGAGGCGACACGTCGCGGTGAACCAGGTTTTGGGCGTGCGCGTGGGCCAAGCCTTCGGCGACTTCGGCGGCAATCCGCGCGGCCGCTTCCAGAGGAATGGGGCGGTTGCGCCCCCGAACAGCCTTGAGGAGCGTGCTCAAGTTTTCACCGCGCACGTACTCCATCGCGAGGTACGGCGCGTCGTCTTCCTGACCAACCGCCTCGATGTGAATCAGATTCTTGTGGACGAGCTGTGCGGCGAAACGGGCCTCGCGCAGAAACATTTGGGCGAAATCTGGGTCCTCGGCGAAGTGGGGCAAAATGCGTTTGACGACCAGGCGATGCGACGCGCGGCTCGTGTCGAGAGGCTGGGCCAAAAACACTTCGCCCATTCCGCCCACGGCGAGGCGGCGAATCAATCGATAGGGCCCAAACACTCGATGCATAGCGTTCACTGCAAAAGTTTGTAGCCGCGACGCAGCGCGACGTACGCCAACCCACTTGCGACAATCGCGAGGCCTGCCAAAAGCGCAGTGCCCCACGCGGGTGAAATTGTTGAGCGCCCCAACATCCCGTAGCGCAACCCTTCCACCATGTAGACCATTGGGTTGGACAAGCTGAAGGCCCGCCAGGGCATCGGCAGCTCGCGCACGTCGTAGAAAACACCGCCCAAGAAAGTCAGCGGCATCATGACAAACGTGGGGAACAGGTTGATTTGCTCGAATTTCTCAGCCCAAAGCCCCGCCAGAAGGCCGAGCACTGAAAACACGAAACTGCTCACACACAGAAAGCCTACCGTCGCCAAGACATGGGCCAGGTGAAATGGAACGAAGAAGCTGGCCACAGCCCACGTCAGAAGCCCCACGGCAAGGCCGCGAACCATCGCCCCACCGACGAACCCCAACATGAGTTCCATCGGCCCCAGCGGCGCGACCAACAAGTCGACCAGCGTGCCTTGAATTTTGTGAATGAACACCGAGCTGCTGGCGTTGAGAAAAGCGTTGTTCGCGATGCCTAAAAAAACGAGGCCCGGCACAATGAAGCTCAAGTACGGGATTCCGTTCACTTCGCCGCGACGCTCGCCCAGGGAATAGCCAAACACGATGAAATAGAGACTCGTCATCACCAGCGGCGAAAACACTGTTTGCCCGGGCACGCGCAGAAAGCGCCGAACTTCTTTCGTGAACAGCGTTTGTGCACCCCGGGTGTTCATCATGGCGCGGCCGCCGCGGGCTTGGGGGTGCTGCGCAACACGTTGAGCAAGACGTCCTCGAGCCGCGAGTGTCTTGTGGTGACTTCTCGCATGTGCAGCGGCTGTGCGTAGAGCAGACGAAGCATTTCAACGGCCGGAAGTCGGTCCGGGCGTTCGGTGTACGAGAGTTTTGTTCGGGTGTTGTCCCAAACCACTTCACTTTCGATGGCCGATGAAAGTGGGCCCGCAGGCTCGGCGAGCGTGACTTCCAGCTGGGTTTCGCCCAGACGACGCATGAGCGAACGCTTCTCTTCGGTGAGCAAAAGTCGCCCATGGTCGATAACCCCGACCCTGTCCGCCAACTCTTCGGCTTCTTCCAAGTAGTGTGTTGTCAAAACAATCGTCATGCCTTCGTTGCGAAGCCGACGCACGTAGGCCCACAAATCGCGGCGCAGTTCGATGTCAACGCCCGCCGTGGGTTCATCGAGAAACAGAAGCTTGGGCCGATGCACCAACGCTTTGGCAATCAAGAGGCGCCGCTTCATGCCGCCGGACAGTGCGCGTGTGGAGGCGTCTTGTTTGTCGAGGAGTTTCAGCGCGCCCAGCACTTCTTGCACGCGCGCTTCGTCGGGGCGTTGGCCCATGTAGCCTTGCTGAAGCCGAAGCGCTTCGGCGGGCGTGAAAAACGGGTCGAAGTTCACTTCTTGTGGAACCAGGCCGATGCCGAAACGCGGCGTGTAGGCGTCTTGGTCAAGGTCTGTGCCCAACACGCGAATGCGCCCTTCGGTTTTGCGAACTGTTCCGCAGACGGCGCCAATCAACGTCGTCTTGCCGGCCCCGTTGGGCCCCAGCAGCGCGAAGATTTCACCCGCGTGGATGCGCAGATCGACCGCCTCAAGGGCGGTGATCGCGCCATAGCGTTTGCTTAGGCCTTCGATGATGAGGACGTCGTCCACGGGCGCGGACACATAACAGGTGTGCCGAGGCCATGGCTAAGTTGCTGAACTTGTGGAGACTTTTTGCGCGGCACACCTCCTGCAACTGCGGGGGGGCGCGCACCGATAATCCCTATAGAAATCATGTCTGTCGACGGCGTTTCACATCTTCCTCCCGTCGTTCCCGCAACGACGCACACAACGTCAGATCAGGCGTCCCCGCTAGACGAGCGTGCGCAGCATGTGGCGAGCGACCGCGTCGAGCGCAGCCGAAACAATCTTCAGACAGACCTCGCGCTCAAGAAAGAGGCAGCCGTGTCTGGGCGCAATGCCGCCTACACGCGTCGTGCTGGACGCCGGAACCAAGCGGCCGCTCAAGCAGCGGCGAATCTCCGCGCGCAAAAGCGAACGGGTGCGGTTGGGCGGCGAACTGAAAAGAGTCACGCTGAGAAGTCAGCCAGAACTGAGTCCGAACGGGATTCCTTTCAACAAGATGTTTTTGTGACGCCGCAGGTCTTCGCCAGCCGTCGCGCCGATGCCGCTGCGGCTGGGCGACTTGCGGTCTTGACTGCACGGGCGCGCAGCCTGGGCATTTCTGGGGTTGGGGTTGACAGTTACATACCCCCTCAAAGCGACGATGTTCGTACCGCTCACAAAAACGGTGTCACGGCAGAGGCGAAAAACGTTCGGGTGGTGAAAATTGATCGAACGCAACGCAGCCTGGACGGTGCACGTGATTTTGCGGGTCAGCCAGGCGGGCATGTTCCAATTCCTGGCGACGCTCTTTCCGCGCGTGACCCCGAAGGAGACGATGTTGACTCGACGAACCGGAACAAAGCTGACTTCGTCATCGACTTCCGGCGCCCGCATTCCGGTTTTCAAGCGGCGTAACCCTCTCGCCTAGAATCACGAACGGTCGTTTAGAGAAGTGGATTATGCCACTTGAGACCGGGAAAACGCGTGAAGTCTAAATCATTGGAGTGAAGCTCGGCCTGGTGTTCAATGGCCAGTGCCGCCAAGTGCGTGTCCGTGGTGAGGCTCCCCAAAACGCCGGTGGCCGTGCTGAGTTCTTCCAGAAGCTCAAGGTGTCGCGGCCCCGTCTCGACGACCCGCACCGAGGGCACAGAAAACCAGGCTTTCACGAGTTCCACCGCCATCGCTGGACGCAAGGGCGCTTCGAGGACATTCGGGTGTGTGACGAGACGAATGAATCCCATGGCCACTGCCCAAGGAATGCCCACACTTCGTTCCGCCCCAAGAAGCGCTTCCCACCAGCGTCGAGCGGCGGCGTGCTGCTGGGCTGCAGCGTTGTGGGCATAAATCAGCAGGTTGATGTCCGGAATAATCATGGGCGCAACTTCGAAGCCGACACTTCAAGTTCGTCCGACAGCTGGTTGAGTCGTCCGGAATCGACGCCGGCCTTCCAGGCGCTGTGAAAAGGTTGGACCCGATAGACGGGCGCCTTGGCATCGGCGACTGGCCGAGAAAGCGACCTGCCCAACACGTCATTCAAGACCGCCCGCAGCGAGGTTTTCCTCTTGTCAGCCAGCGCCTTCAGCTTCTCGAGGAGCGCGTCGTCAATGTCGATGGTCGTGCGCATATAGACATCATGATGCCGATTTTTATCGATGTCTATATGACATGCATAAACGACTGTAAGTCATCGTATTATTAGTCAACGCGCGCCACGGACCATCTGCTGAATCAACTCCGCATAGCGGCGTTCTTTGGGGTTCAGTTTGAATGCACGGCGGTAGGAGGTTTCGGCGCCTTGGGTGTCACCCATTTCACGTTGAACTTCCCCCAAAATAAACCAGGCTTGTTCGCACTGGGCGTCTAGCCGCAGTGCTTCTTGGAGTTCGGTGAGGGCCAGTTTGCCGTGTGCCTGTGGGCTCATGCGAAACCGTGCCCAAGCGCAATACGCCTTGTGCAACGCCTTGGGTTCGATTTCCCAGGCGTACTCAAAGTACCGAAGTGCACCCCGGTAGTTTTGTTCGGCCATGCGCTTTTGGCCGGACTCCATCTGGGTGGCTGCATCGAGCAACGCGCCGGCTTGAACTTGAAACGCCTGTTGGGTGGCTTGCGGGGGCGGAGGCGCTTGGGCTTTCGCCCTGAGCGCCGCGCGGCGCTTTCGCCACTGCGACTTGAGCTCTTCGTCGCTGAGAACGCCGAACGCGCGGGCGTACGCCAGCAAGAGCTGCTCAGCCTTTTCACGCAGTTCCGGTTGCGAGAAGCGCTGTGGAGACGACTGCTCGGCCAGCTTCAGAAATGCCGCACGCAAGGCGGCGTGGTTCGCTTCTTCTGGGACGCCGAGCAACGCAAATGGGTCCTTGGTCCGGTGTTCCAAAAAAGCGGTGAGCAAGGCATCGACCGCGGCCTGGTTGTCATCCAGAAATGGGAGCCCCTTGACGGGTTCTGGTGCCGCGGGTGTGGGCGCGGGGGCAGCGGCGACAGCTGCGGGCTCCACCGGTGGTGGGGGCGCAATGTCCGCAGGCGGGGCGGGCATCGCTTCGCCTGGCGCTGGCCCCTCTGCGAAGGTCGCCAGCCCCAGCAGACAGAACGCAAACAGCCGTCGCATGGCGTCTTCAGTTTCGGCGGACACTTTGCTTCGAAGTTCCGAAAAGTTCGGCAGCCCTTTGAGCGCTTGCAACACACGCGTCTCTTTGCCTGAAAGTTTGAGTTCCGAAGGTTCAGAAAGCGCCGTCCGCCCAAATCGCTGCTCATCGGTGAAGGCGAAATGGGTGGCAAGCGTTTCAAAAGGCATCATCCCCACAACGCCGGTGAAGACCAATTGCACCGGATTCATTCGAACCGTGTGCGCCCCCGAGGGGGGCGTTTCGCCGGGGACAAAACGGTACGAAGCGTCGGTCCAGCGGAAACAGTCCAAAATCGCCAGCGCAAAATTCTGCTGCAACAGCTTGTACAAGTCGAACGGCGCGATTTTGCCCTGCGCCACCAGCACTTCGCCGATGTCCCGGCCTTGCTGAACGCTTTCGGACAAGGCCTTGTGGTACTCGACGTCGGTCAGCTTGCCCTTTTCGACAAGAAATTTACCGAGCGTCTCGTGCAGAAGATTCGAACGGCAGGCGACCGGGGCGCCTTCGTCGAAGAAGATTCTTTTTTCGAGTTGATTTCGGCGAATGTCGAGCGCGCCTGTCTGCTCAGTCTCATGCAGCGCGCGCAGCAACAGCGCCAGCGGCTGATCCACGAAAGTGCCTTCGAGGCTTTGCAAGACTTGCGACGCTTGGGCGAACACGCGGCGCCCATGGTGCCATGTTTTTCGGGTGGGCGAACGTTCGACGACAATGCCGCACGCAAGCGTGTGTGCCGCTGACGGATGGGTTGACCACCGCGTACCCTTGCGTTTGCGCTGCCCGGCGCGCTATCCGGCCGAGACGCCATGGCTCAAAATTTCATTTTCACGATGCAGGACCTCCGCAAAGTGCGCGGCGGGCGCGACATTCTCAAGGGCATCTACCTGTCCTTTTTTCCGGGCGCTAAAATCGGCGTCATTGGCCCCAACGGCTCTGGGAAGTCGACCCTGCTGCGCATCATGGCGGGTGTCGATACCGAGTTTTTTGGCCATGCCAAGCCAGACCCCACCGCGCGCGTCGGCTTTCTGCAACAAGAGCCGCAGTTGGACGAGTCGTTGAACGTGCTTGGAAACGTGGAATTGGGCGTGAAGCCTGTGCGTGATTTGCTCAACCGCTTCAACGAAGTGTCAGCCAAGTTTTCCGAGCCGATGGGCGACGCCGAAATGGAGAAGCTTTTGGCAGAGCAGGCCAAGCTTCAAGACGCCATCGACGCTGCGAATGGTTGGGACCTGGAGCGCACGCTGGAAATCGCGATGGACGCGTTGCGGTGTCCGCCGGGTGATGCCGACGTCACGAAGCTGTCCGGAGGCGAGAAACGCCGCGTCGCGCTGTGCCGCATTTTGCTCGAGAAGCCCGATTTGCTGCTTTTGGACGAACCGACCAACCACTTAGATGCCGAGTCCGTGGCTTGGCTGGAGCAGCATCTCAAAGAGTACAAGGGCACCATTGTTGCGATTACGCACGACCGGTATTTTCTCGACAACGTGGCCGAGTGGATTTTGGAACTCGACCGCGGCGAAGGCGTTCCGTGGAAGGGCAACTACGCGTCGTGGCTCGAGCAAAAGCAGAAGCGTCTCGAACAAGAAGAAAAATCCGAGTCTTCACGGCAAAAACAACTCAAGCGTGAACTCGAGTGGGTGCGGCAAAGTCCCAAAGCACGCCAGGCGAAGAGCAAAGCGCGCGTGGCGGCCTACGAAGAATTGCTGCAGCAGAAGCCCACAGACAAAGAGTCCACCGGTGAAATCTACATTCCACCGGGGCCGCGACTCGGCGGTGCAGTGCTTTCGGCCAAAGGTGTTCGCAAGGCCTATGGCGACCGCTTGCTCATCGATGACCTGAATTTCAAGCTGCCGCCCGGTGGCATTGTCGGCGTCATTGGGGCCAACGGTGCGGGCAAGACGACACTGTTCCGAATGATTACCGGGCAGGAACAGCCCGACTCCGGGACTCTGGTGTTGGGCGACACGGTGAAGCTGGCCTACGTGGACCAGAGCCGGGACGCGCTCAACGGAGACAAATCCGCTTTTGAAGAGGTTTCCGGAGGCCTCGAACTGGTGGACTTGGGTCCGCGGGGCCAAATCCCCTCGCGCGCGTATTTGGCGGCGTTCAACTTCAAAGGACAGGACCAACAAAAGCGCGTGAAGGACTTGTCGGGCGGCGAGCGCAATCGCGTGCACCTCGCGAAAATGCTGAAAACGGGCGCGAACGTGTTGCTTCTCGACGAGCCGACCAACGACCTCGACGTTGAGACACTGCGCTCGCTGGAAGAGGGACTCTTGTCGTTTGCCGGCTGCGTGGTGGTGATTTCGCACGACCGGTGGTTTCTAGACCGCATTGCCACGCATATTTTGGCATTCGAGGGTGAGAGCAGAGTCTTTTTCTTTGAAGGCAATTTTCAAGACTACGAGGCAGACAAGAAAAAGCGCCTGGGTGCCGAAGCCCTTGCACCGAAACGCATTCGCTACAAACCGTTGGTGAGGAGTTAGCCTCGATGCCTTTTTCTCGAGTCGCCGTCGCGCTTTCGCTGGCCCTTGTGGGCTGCAGGCACATTGAGCCGCTCTCGGCGGAACAAAAGGCTCAAGAGGCGGTCACCGTCGACGGCGGCGTCCGTGAGTGGGTCCCGGGCGAATGCCACCCACCTCCAGGGGCCCCCGGCAATGCGCTTCACGTAGGTCAATACTGCACGCCGGGCGGCAAAGAATGCCGCCAAAACCTAAGCGGGACAGCCACCGCTTGTGCCGGCGACTACGACCCCACCGGCCGTTCTTGCATCAAGATTTTTTGCGATGAACACAGTGAATGCGGCGAGAACGCCTGCTGCTACGGCCCGCCTGGTGCGCTCGCCAAGGCGTGTGTTCCGGTTCAGTGCGCAACAGACGGGGGCGCTTGCCCCCAATAAAGTCGAATGATGTTTCGCAAATTAGGTCTGTTTGCGAAAGCTCAGGTTTCGCAAACTAGATTCGTATGGGCGGTCGAAGAATGCGGCAAGATTGTGCGTGTTCTATCGCAGTCGAACTGGACAAATGCCGTGCGAGTCACTTGTTCTGGAACGAGTTGATTCTCCGAGTAGTCTTTCGGCCGGACCGATGAGGCATCAACTCGACAGACGCCTGCTTCGTGTGGCTCATGGCTTCGCTGAAGCCGAAGCGATGAATCACGACGACCTTCGGGAGCGGTCGTTCGAGGAAAAGATTTCAGCGGTCGAGGAATTACGAAAGGTTTGGCTTCATGCACATCGAGTTCAGTCGCGATTGGAACGAGTTCTTATCGTTGCTGATCTCAAAAGCGCTAGCAGGCGCAAGAAGAAAACCAGGAACGTGCGAGGCTTCTCAAAGCTTCGGCTTGTATGCCTTGATGACCGCGTCGGCGTTGGACTCGCGCGTCAGCGCGTCGTCGTATTTCAGCGAAACCGAGCGATTCTTGGGTGCGGGCAGGTGAATTGACCAGACGTCTCCCCGGCGGGTCAGCACCACATAGCGTCCCTTCACGAGATCGTAGGTGGCCAAGTCATCGCTATCGCCCGGCTGCGCGGCTTCGACCTTGAGCGTCTTACCGTCCAAAGCACTGTCTGTGCCGCTCACTTGAACGAAGGCGTCCTTTTCGTTGGGGGCGGCCAGGCGAACGACCACAACCCGCTCGCCGTCGGGACCCTTGTAGGCTTTGAGCGATGCGGGCGTGATGGGCGCTGCAGCCAACAGTAGCGTCACGAGAAATGGGTTCACAGGTCTCCTCCGAAAGGAAGGTCTTTCGTTGCGGCTTGGTTCGACGCCGCCAACGCGAGGGTCGGTTTGGGTGCACTTGCCGCGTACACCCAGGCCGAGAAGCGATCAACCCATCCGTCTGGCTTCGTGTTCGGCTCGCCCTGTGACGCGCGGAAGCGACCATGTTATTGCCCCGACGGATGATGGACGCTCTCGCAGAGGCGCTCCCCGACGCCGACTGTCCAGTTGCGCTGGCGGTGCAAACCATCGGTGGCAAGTGGAAGATGCTTGTCTTGCGGGCGCTGCTCTTGCGCGGCCCGCAGCGTTACAACCGCCTTCTTGAATCGGTGGTGGGCGTCAGCGCAAAGGAACTCACGCGCAACCTGCGCGAGCTCGAAACCGCCGGGTTGCTGACGCGGACCCTCGGCAGCGACCGTCAAACCTCCTATGCGCTAACGGCGCTGGGCGCCCAGTTGATGCCCGCGTTCCGCGAGCTGATTCCCTTTGGCGAGCGCCTCCAAGCGACTCGGCAGCAGAATGGGTCCAAACACGCCTGACAGCGCCCGACGCCTTGCTATCGGATTTTTGCGGGAGCGGTGTGCGCGTGCGACGGAGCGCCGGCTGGAACGGCGGAGATGATTAACGCATAAGGCGTTTTCTCTTCGACGATGAAAACAGGTGAGGTTGGGCTTCCGTCCGAGCCGATGTCTGCATTGGTCAAGTCCAAGGCGTAGAACATGACGTGCGGGGGAAACGGAGCCGCGATGCCTTTCTCTGCATCTACCGTGACCACGTTTTGGGTCGACAGCATGTAGTCCACGCCCCAGCGAGTCGGAGGCTTGAGCGTACCGTCTGCGTAGGCAGCCTTCACGGCACGGCGGATTTCGGCTTCGGATTTCCCCTGCGCTCGGAGCGACGCCACAAGGAGTACCCGTGGAAGAACGGTGCGAACACCTTCTGCGTCCATGCATTGGGGCTCGACCGCGTTCGGGATGCGGTGGTCGACAACGCAGACGAAACCATTCTTCGAGTCGCGCACTTTCACGTACCCGGCTTTTTCCAACACATAGACGCCCGCCCCGTCCGCCACCGACTTTGGACCCGCACTCAACGCCAGCGCGACTTCGCTTTGACGGTCCATCAGCGGGCTTGCGGCTGCAACAGCTCCGGTGCTCACAGCAATCAGCAACACGACTCGACGGCTCATTCGCTAGACCTCCTGAAGGATTGGCCCGCAAACAGCTACGACTCGGATCGCGTGGGGTCAACGCACCTCAAGGTTCTCTAAGGCGTGAAGTCCAACGCGGCCGTCGACCGCAGGAGCGTGGCAGGAAGGTCTTTCATCGCGGCGTGGTCCTCGGCCACGGGACCGAGCGCCCATGCGGCCAGACGGTCTCATCCGGCCGGTGGTGAAGCCACTCCAGCAAGCGTTCATCAATTTGAGACTCCGAATCTGAGGGAAACTGGCGCCGGAGATTTTGGCGCATCATCCCGACACCGAATTCGTACATCTCGAGTGCATGTCGAAAGCGCTCAGCCGCGGTCTGCACATGGGTCAACGGCATTCAGACTCTTGATTGTAGCTTCCCCCACCATTTGTCGAAACCGATGTCAGCGATGCCCGGGTGCTTTTCTTGCCCGAAACCCTCTGGCTTCTAGCGTTGCGGACATGGACAAAATCGTGCTCATCCAACAACTCGGAGAGAAACTTCGCTTGGCAGCGCAGCAAACGCACCGTGCCAGCGAGGAGGCCCGCGCCGATGCGCGTTCGGGTGCTGCGCGGGCGGTCAACATTGCCCGCGCGCAGCTGCAGCGTTCGATGGCCGCACGCGAAGCATTGGATGCGCTGGATGCGCTTCGCACACAAGCCCTTCGGCGGGGCGAGGCGATTGGGCTTGGTGCGGTCGTCGAAGTGGAAAACGAGACGGGCGGAAGAACGCTTTTCATCGCGCCCGTCGGCGCCGGAGAAGAGTTGGTGGCACCCGGAGGTGACGGCTTCTTCCAAGTGGTGACCCCGGCATCGCCGTTTGGCAAAGCCCTTATCGGACGCAGAGTTGGCGACGACATCCAGGTCACGTTGGGTGGTGAACCCACGGACTGGCGAATCACCTTTGCGACGTAGGGGCCAAGCGACGCTCATCGGCCGGTTCGAGTTCCAACCGATTCAGATTCTGCCCAGCATCGGCTACGTTGCGACGCCGCTGTCAAACCCATTTTGGAGAAGCACTCATGAACAACGTCTCGACCGCTTTTGCTTTGCTTGTCGTCTTCGGCACCACCCAAGCGCTGGCGCAGGAATCCGAGTTTAAGGGCAAGCTGAAGGAAGACTTGGATGGCTATCAGGCCCAAATCGAGAGCAGCTGCGGCATCAAGCCCAAGCTGGAATGGACCGGCGGAAAGCTGGGCCACAACCCACGCGAGTATGAAAAGCCCGAGTGGAACGCCATCTCGACGCTGTGCACGTCGGGTCTCAGCGCCGTTGCGGATGCCTGCAACAACGCTGCGGTGAAAGAAAAAATGGCGGCGGTCAAGAGCATCCAATGCGCCAAAGGCAAGGGGGCGCTGAGCTACAAGCTCAAGGGTGACACGCTGACGCTGACCATCGATCAGTCGTTCGTCAAAAACAATGCTGCAGGGCAGACCTCCGATTTGACCGCAAAGCTCAAGTCAGAGCTGGACCAATAGCCCCGTCTTGAATGAGCACGCCCTCCCCCTCTGACGTTGTCCAGGTCGGCGCCGTGTTGCGCGAGACGTACGCGCTCACGGACCTCTTGGGTCGAGGGGGAATGGGCGCAGTTTACATCGCCAAGCACCTGCGCCTGCCCGGCAAGTTCGTGGCGGTGAAGGTCATTGAGGGCGCTGGCGCGGGCGATGAGGCGCGCCGGCGTTTCCGCCGTGAAGCAGAGATTGCCGCGCACCTCAACCACCCGAACATCGTGGAAGTACTCGATTACGACATGCTCCCGGACGGCACACCGTTTCTCGTTTTGGAGCTCTTGCGCGGCGAGTCTCTCGGCGCTCGCCTGGAAAAGTTTGGCAAACTCAAGTGGGAAAAAGTGCGCGCCATTGTTCGCCAAGTGGGCTCGGGACTTCGCGCCGCCCATCGCGCAGGCGTCATTCACCGCGACTTGAAGCCCGACAACATTTTTCTGATTCCGACGGAGGCTGATGGCGGCGGCAGTGAGCGCGTGAAGCTTCTGGATTTCGGGATTTCGAAGTCCAACCAATCGTCGACCCTGAAAACGCAAGATGCCGTCCTGATGGGCACGCCGCAGTACATGTCGCCAGAGCAGGCCATGGGCAAAAACAGCGAAGTCGACGCGCGCAGCGACGTCTTTGCACTGGGGTGCATTGTTTACGAAATGCTTTCGGGCACGGCGCCATTTGCAGGCAGCAGCATTCCAGAGGTGGTTTACAAGGTGGTGCACCACGAACCCCAGCCGCTGAGCGCGCTGGACCCCGCGTTGGCCGAAGTCATTTCCACGTCGGTCGCGCGCGCGATGGCCAAAGCGCCTGATGCGCGATTCCCCGATGTCGCCAGTTTCATTGAAACCCTGACCGGCAGTCCTTTGCAGACATTGTCAGAGCCGGTTGTCATTACCCCCCAGGCGTCGTCAGCGCCTTCGTCACCCGACGAGCCGTTTGAACCCACGGTCAGGCCGACGCCGGTGGGCGCAGTTGCTCCCGCCGTCGTGCCCCTACCCGCTGCCGCCAAGCCAGACGTTGAGTCGCCGGTGCTCACGCGACATGAACGCGGCAAGGCAGAGCACCCGAGAGGACGAACCACAGAGAAGGTCTTCCCTTCCGCGCGCCGCTGGTTCGTCATCGGCATTCTCCTCGTGGGCATCGCCGGCTTGGGGGTTTGGGTGCAACGGCAAATGTCGCCACGAACGGATGCCTTGGATGACGCCAGACGTACACCCTCGGATGCCCCAGGGGCGGCTACCGTGGGTGGTGCAGGCGATGAAGCAACGGAGGCCCTTGCCCCGCCTGTTCCGGTGCCCATTCCGCTGCCGGTTCCGACCCCAGCATCCGTCGGACCGAAACGAAGCGTGACGACGCGAGCAGCGCGCGACGACTCTCGGTCCATCGCCCCTCCGACGACGCCACCCCCAACAGTCGCTCCAACCGTCCAACCTGGCGCTCTGCCCATCCCGCCCTCGACCACCCAGGCGCTCTCACGCCCGCCACCCGTTCGGCCAGCCCTTCCGCGTTTGCCAAGTGACTCGGGGGCTCGCGATGACTTGGCCGCCGCCCAGGCAGCCCTGAAACGGGCGGATGGGCTGGAGGCGCTGCGGTTGGCCCAACGAAGCCAACGTGCGGAGCTTTCGCAGGCATCCTTCCTGGTGGAGACCCAGTCCTATTGTCTGCTGGGGGACCTCTCCAACGCCCGTGCGAAATGGCCTAGCGTGAATGCCTCTGAGCAAGCGGCCGTCAACCGCTACTGCCGCGAACACGGCCTGGACCTTTCAGAGCAGTAGGGGTGGACCGACGATGATGAATTTGTGGGGACTCACGGTGTATTTGGCGCTGGCTCAAGTCGCGGCACCTTGGAAAAGCACGGACGCTGAAGTCGCGAAGAAGGCGCTCGAAGAGACTGTGGTCTGCGGCGATGCGCGGGGCCACTTGGTCGCTATCGCCCCTCATGAGCGCCAGG
Source organism: Myxococcaceae bacterium (assembly GCA_046155985.1). Classification (GTDB taxonomy): domain Bacteria; phylum Myxococcota; class Myxococcia; order Myxococcales; family Myxococcaceae; genus JBJXGM01. The sequence continues at coordinate 72,261 of JBJXGM010000036.1, forward strand.
GCTACCAACTCTTCATCGGCAGCGTGAGCCGGCTGATTCCCGTCCGGCTTCCACCCTGGGTATTGAGCGGCACTTCTTTTTTGGACCCCCGGTTCGAGCGGCCATCGGCCAATTCCGACTTCCGCGGCGTCGACATGCGCGTCTACTCAGAAGTGAATTGGGATGCAGACAAGAAGCGCTGTACCGCCACCTGCGGTGAGCGTGAAGTACAGCTGAAGCGCCTACCCGCCGACCAAGCCAAGCGCGTCTTGATGTCTGCCAAGCTGGAGGAGAATCCTCAGGCCTATCTGCCGCACGCCCTGCTTCGCGACGACACGGGCCGCTATTTCCTCGTGCAAAAGGGCGCACGCGCTTCGAACGCCCGAAGTTTTCAGCTTTTTGTCGGTATCAAGGGCCAAATGACCGAACAGAAAATGCTGAACGTGGTCGCAGATTCGGAAGGCGAAATCTTCTCCACGCGCGCAGGTGAATTGCGCCTGGTCGTGGACCAAAAAGGCACGTCGCTGTGGATTGAACAGGCACAGAAAACCCCTTTGCGAAATGTCCCCCTCGAGCAGAATCTGCCGCTCATCTACAACGAACTGGGTGTCTACACAGGCGCGCGGCTGGGCACGCCGTGTGATGATTTGTAAGGTTCAGCCCGGCCGCGACCATGCCCCGCTTGTTCGCGGGCGCCAGTGTCTCACGCCGGCGTTCGATGACGACGCGGGTCGCTTGTTCGTCCGGGCACTCGACCCGCCACCAGAGCAGCGCGATTGAAAAACTACCGTGGGAGTCACTTGGCCCAAACCAAGTCGTCGTTAAATTGTCCCGTTTCGACCCAGAATTCGTTCGCGAAACCTTGCCACCAGGGATGAATCCAAATTGCGAAAGCTTCCAGCCGAGCCTTCAAGCGAAGTTTTTCAAACTAGGTTTCTAAAAATAGGTTTCGCAAGCTGAGTCTCATTTTCGGACTTCTTCTACGAAGCCTGGGCGAGTCCCCCGGCGGAAGCAATCGACGAACGTTCATACTTTCGGGGTATCGAGCAGAGGGCCTTACCAGTTGCCTGGGTGCCACTTGATGTTGCAGCCAATGCTCGGCTTCTGGTCGGTATCGGGTACTTCTCCGGCGGAAACCGCGTCCAGGGCCCGCTGCAAATCCGCCCCGGTTACCGGTTTTCCGTTGGAGGGCCGGCTGTCGTCGAGTTGGCCACGGTACGCCAGCTTCTTTTGGGCATCGAACAGGTAGAAATCGGGCGTGCAGGCTGCCTGAAATGCCTTGGCGACTTCCTGGGTGGCATCAAACAAAAACGGAAATTTCCAGCCTTCAGACTGCGCGAGGGCCTTCATGTGTGAAGGCCCGTCTTGGGGATGGGTTTGTTCGCTGTTGGAGTTGATGGCCACAACCGAAAAACCCTTGTCGACCGCGGCATTGGCCAATTTCACCAGCTGCGAACGAACGTGCACGACAAACGGGCAATGGTTGCAAATGAACATCACCAAAACGCCCTTTTGGGCTTCAAGCGATGTTGAAGAAACGCTTTTGCCGTCGACCGCGTTGGTCAAAGTGAAGCCGGGCAGCGGCGTCCCCAAAGGCAGCATCGTCGAGGGTGTTTGAGCCATGGCTTTGGCTTATACACCGGCGCCAGGATGCTGACGCGCCACCTGCCTCTGCTTGCGATCCTCGCCTCTCTCGGCGCCGCATTGCCGTCGGTGCAGCGGTGCTCATGTTGGTCGGTCTCCGCACCAGCGTTTCCGGAGGGTAGTTCGTGAGTCGTTGGTCTCGGGGGATAGCCCTTGTTCTGATGTTCATCGGCCTGTTCACAGCCCCCAGCGCATGGGCCTGCCGATGCGCCAATGCCCTCGCCCCCAACGTCGCGTACAAACGCGCGCACGCCGTGGTTTTGGGCAGCGTCGTGCTTCTCGAGCCGACGCCCCATCGTGCTCGAGGCAGCCGAGCCACAGTCGTCGTCTCGAAGTTTTGGAAAAAATCGGTGCCGAAGCGGTTGTTGGTTGAGACGGGCGATTTGTGCCATTTCCGCTGGCAAAAAGGCGAGCGCTACCTGCTCTACCTGCACCAGGAACGTGGGCGCGAGTACCTGACAACCCGCTGCATGGGAAATCTTCTCGAAAAAGACGCAGCGACCGCTCTGGCCTGGCTCTCCGTCAACGGCGAGGAGCTGTGACGTTTCTGTGTTGATGCGCGTTGTCGAGGGATCACTCTCGGCGTAGAGTGCGGCCTTAAGACGACAACTCACCTCAGGATTGCCCGTTGAACGACGCGCGCCCCGACGCCCTGCTTAAGAGTGCGCTCGAAAAAATCGTCTATTTCGAAGCGCGCTCAGAGCAGCTTCACAATGATGTTGTGTCTGCGCGCCAGGAACGCGACCGCCTCAAGACAGAGCTCGCGGCGACAGGGCAGCGAGAGCTGGCGCTGCGCCAGCAAATCGCCGAACACGAAGTTTCGCTGAACCGGGCGCACCGCGAAATCCAAGAGCTCGGCACAAGACTCGATGCGTTTCACACCGAACGCACCCAGTTGGTGGGCAAATTGCTGGAAGCCTCGCGATTGCAAAACGGGGAAGAAACGCCCGAAGGCTTTGACTTGGCGAGTTTCATTTCTGACTTGCGCGGCGAAGTCCTCGCCGTCAAGGGCGCAGCAGCGGCTCAGGCACCCGTCGCTTCGAAGATGCCCGCAGCCGGACCGGCTGGGGCCACCGCCCCTGCATTCGCGGCGGCTCACATGACTGCCGCATCGTCACTCGCGCGCACTCCAGCCCCCGCCCTGGTGGCCGCTGTGGCACCCGCTTCCGGCACGTTGACCGCCGCTCACGCCGAGCGCCTTTATGCGGAGGGCCGACTCTCGGTGTCGAACGAACAAGTGATGGCGCTCGCCAACCAGGCGTCGCACGCCACCCGCACCGAAGAGACGCTTTTTGGATTCAGCGTGCGCGAGTTGTCGGCGCCAGACGTTTCAGCGAGGCGCCGTGCCGCAGAACGGCTCAAAGCCCTGGGCGACAAAGCCGCCGCACCCGTGCTGGCCACTGCGCTTCACACAGAACGCGACAGCACCGTGCAAGTCGCCCTGTTGGCCGCGTTCTCAGTTTTGGGTGGCAAAGAAGGCACGGCGATTGTGATGCCGCTGTTGAGCTCGCCCTCGCCCGACGTCCGCATCGGTGTGTTGAAAGCGCTGTTGGCGCTCGACCCCGAAAAGGCGGGGCCCCATCTCACCCAGGCGTCGGAAGACCCCGACCCGTCTGTCCGCCGACGGGCGTCTCTGCTGCGATTGTCACTTCAAGACGCCGGGTCACCGGCACCCAGCGCCCGAAAAGACCCTGATCCCGAAGTTCGACGGCTGTCCGCCTTGGCTTTGGCCGCAGCCGGGGGCGACAGAGCGCGGGGTGAACTGCTCGAGCTCATGCTGGATTCAGACCTTCGCGTCCGACGCGCAGCGGCTCAAAGTCTCACGCGGCTTCTTGGCCAAGACGTCATGCCCCTGTTGGCGCTGGAAGCGCCCGAACGCCGTCGCGCACTGCGAAAGCTGTCATCCGCACCGGCCGCTGCGGCCACACGCGTGGACACGTGGTTGGAAAACGCTGTGAAGCGGCCCATGTCTGATGAGCACGTGGCCGGAGCTGTCCTGAACGAATTGCGAGCAGCCATTCGGGGCAAAACGCCCTTAGAGCTTTCGAACGGCGCGTCGGCGTCGGAAGACGTTGTGGGACAAGCGCTTGCGTTGCTGATCGCAAGAGGGCAAGTGGTACGTCGTGGGCTGAAGTATTTCACCGCCTGATTCGGAGTCGCCTGAGCCATGGAAGCACCGAGCTACAGCGCAAAACGACTGGCGGAGTTAATTGGCGTGCCCGTGCGCAGCATCACCGGCGTGCTCAAGCGTGACGCCTACAGCCCCCTGGACGTGACGGCCGTTCGTCAGAAATTGGGACGCTTCCCGGAACCCTTGGGCCATCGCAAACAGCTGTTTCTCAATTTTAAGGGCGGCACCGGCAAGACGTCGTTGTCCACGTCGTATGCCTACCGAATGGCCGAGCGTGGGCATGCGGTATTGATTGTCGACCTCGATTCACAGGGACACGCCACCAAGTGCTTGGGTTACGAAGGCGCCGATTTCGAAAAGACGCTGCTCGACGTCATCGTCCGCAAGCTGCCGGTCAAAGAAGCCCTCCAAAAAACGACGATGCCCACGTTGGATTTCATTCCTTCCAACCTAAGCATGAGCACCATCGACTTGGCGCTGATGCCCATGGCCGGACGTGAATTCAAACTGCGCAATGCACTGAAAGAAGTCGAGAACGACTACGACTTGATTGTTTTCGACGCCCCACCCTCTTTTGGGCTTTTGAATCTCAATGCCCTGATGGCCACCGACGACTTGTTTGTGCCGGTGCTGGCAGACTTCTTGTCGTTTCACGGTCTCAAACTCTTGTTTGAAACGGTGCAGAGTCTCGAGCAGGACTTGGGGCATGTGCTCGACCACATTTTCATTGTGGTCAACGGCTTCAACCAAACGTTCAAGCTCGCCAAAGAAGCGTTGACGGCGCTGCGAGAGCACTACCCCGAATATTTGCTGCCCACCCTGGTGCGGCAGTGCACCAAATTTGCGCAAGCCTCCAGCGAGGGCGTGCCTGTCTACGTCGCCGCCCCCGACTGCAAGGGCGCGCAAGACATCGACGCGGTCATCACTGAAATCACTTCGCGGATTCGAAAAACCCAGCGCACAGTCACCAAGAGCACGGGCTAGCCGAGTCCCTAGGAGCCGCTATGAAAAAGGCCTTCGACGAAAACGTTTCCCGCGCCAAGCCCCGCCTGCGACTGGGCAGCCTGTTGACTGAGGCGTCGGTCGTCGTCACGGCAGCTGCCGAGCCCGTGACAGCGTCCGCGGTCAATGCCATCAAGGCGGCACCTGCCCCATCCACCGAAGCCGCCGTGGCATTGGGCACTGAAGTCCAGGCGCGCGCCGAACGTGCGCGGTCGCCCAAACGATCTGCGGTCTCCGCCATTGCCGAAGCGCTCAAAGTGCCGGTCGAGACGGTCACCGAAAAAGTCAGTGGCAAGAATGGTGCGGCCGCCACGCCGGAAGTCCGTCGCGAACGTCTTCGGGAGCGACTCAAGGCCGTTCGTGAGAATCCCCGCCCCGAGCCCCTTCCGGCAACGGCCGCTGAAGCAGGTCAGCGCGCAGTCGAACGCATCGCCACGCTTCAGGCCGAACTCACGCAAGTGCGCGCGCTCAACCTTGCGCTGACGCAAGACCT